>CAYPSZ010000220.1:0-9258 GCA_964413125.1 uncultured Desulfobacterales bacterium | reverse complement strand
TGACCCCGACCATCCGGGAGACCGGGCGCTATTCACTGCGCCGGCCCGGGTGGTGCGCCTTCTGGGCGCCATTGAAAAAGCTGGGGTTCCTGTCCGATGAGCCCCTGGATATTGGAGGCAGCCGGGTGACCCCACATGAATTCGTGGTTCGACTCACGGAGCCGCAACTCCAATTTAACGACGATGAAAAAGACTTGGTGGTCATGCGAAACGTGTTTGGAGGTCTTAAGGAAGGCAGGCGGAAAACCATCATTATGGACCTGTTCATTGAACGGGATCCGGGGACAGGCCTTTTTGCCATGAACCAGAGTGTCGCCTACCCTGCAACCATAGTGGCGTGCATGATCGGGAGCGGGCGGATTTCGAAGAAAGGCGTGCTTTCCCCTGTTGTCGACATCCCTTACGACCCCTTCATCGCGGAGTTGTCACGGTGTGGAATCACGGTCAAGCAAGAAGTTAAAAGGATTTGAGGGAGGTGAAAGTCGGCTGAGTTAAACCATCTAAAACAATCAACGGTAGGAGGTAAAAAGGATGAAAAGTCTAAGATGTTTGAGTATGGCAGTTGCGGCCCTGTTCGTGATCGGGTTGACCGGAGCGGTGAATGCACAAACACTGGATGACATTTCCAAGCGGGGAGAGCTGCGCATTGCCGTACAAACACAGGGGCCTCCCTTCAGTTTTGTGAACAAGAAGGGGGAAAGGACGGGCAGCTCCGTGGAACTCGTCAAGATGATGGCCGAGGAAATGGGCGTCAAGCCTGTTTTTCTGGACTTTGACTGGGACGGTCTCATTCCCGCCCTTTTGGCGAAGAAGGCAGATGTTCTGGCCGCGGATATGACGCCGACCCTCAAGCGGGCCATGCGGATCGCCTTCAGCGACCCCTTCATGTACACGGGCAGCGTGGCGTTCACCAAAGCGGACAGTCCTCTGAAAACCCGCGAGGATTTGAACAAGCCGGGCATGAAGGTGGCGGTGCTGCTGGGCTCCACCGGGGAAACGGATGCGAAGAAGGCCTTCCCGGATGCGGAACTGAAATCATACAAGGGAGGGGGACCGCTTCTCATCGACGCGGTTTTAAAGGGCCATGCGGATTTCGGCGTAAACGACGCGTCGGCAGTGACTGGGCAGAAGGCAAGCTTTCCGCCGAACAGCATCCGGATTTTCCCGGAAATGCTTTCCAAACAGCCCCTGGCCTTTGCCGTGCGCTATGACTCCATGGATCTTCTGGAGTGGATCAATCTGTTCTTTCTCCATATCAGCCTTGACGGGCGGCTCCAGGAGAACCTGGATTACTGGGTCAACAGCCAGGATTGGAGCAAAGACCACAATTAAGGGCTCACACATACCTGAGCGGGTCCCGGCAATGGACCCGCCATTTTCATCTCTTAAGGGAGCCTAACCCCCTGACAGGGAAAAACCATGCTGGAAGCATTCAACTTCAGAGTTATCCTGGAGTACATGCCGCTTTTCCTGCAGTGCTTTACAGCGACTCTCTGGCTCTCAGGCGCGGGTCTGCTGGGTGCGCTCGTGGTGGGCACCTTGGCCTGTGCCATGCGCATCAGTCGTTCCAGGCTTCTTTCCACAGCGGCCGGCGTGTATATTGAAAGCATCCGTTCCACGCCCCTATTGGTCCAGATCTATTTTTTCTATTTCGGCCTTCCCTCCCTGGGAATCAGGGTGACGGAGGAAGTAACGGGCATTGTGGCGCTCAGCCTGAACAGCGGCGCTTACATCGCCGAGATCCTGAGGGCCGGCGTCCAGTCCATCCCTTTCGGGCAGATAGAGGCTTCAGTCTCATCAGGCCTCAGCTATTTCCATCGCATGCGCCACATCGTCTTTCCTCAGGCCCTCGGGGTTACGATTCCCCCCATGCTGGGCCAGTCCATTGTGCTGGTGAAGGATTCGGCGCTCCTGTCGCTCATCGCCGTCACGGAACTCACCCGGGCGGGACAGATTATGACTTCCGAGCGATTCATGCCGGCGGAAGGCTTTTTGACCTCGGCGGTTTTTTACCTGATCATCTACTTTATCCTCAAGAGCCTTGCAGGGTGGTCTGAAAAGCGTCTCATTTTTCGCGAAGGCCGGTGAAGGAGGGGTCCTGCCCGAATGTGGAAGCATTATCTAACGCGGCTTGTTCAAAGCCTGCCTTTTTTCCTCAACGGGCTGTGGATGACCATCGCCGTTTCAGGCATCAGCCTTGCGGCCGGAACCTTTATCGGTTTTTTATGGGGGATACTCCGCACCAGGCGCAACCGGCCTATTCGTTATCTTATCGGAGCGTGGGTGGATGTGATTCGAGGAACTCCCTTTCTGGTTCAGATCTTTATCGTCTTCTTCATCCTGCCGGAGTTCGGCATCCATCTGGATGCCTTCCCGGCGGCGGTACTGGCTCTTACCAATCTGGGCGCGTGCTTTATTTGTGAAATCGTGGTTGCCGGGATCCGCTCGGTGCCCTGGGGCCAGAAAGAGGCTGCAGCCGCCTCCGGCCTCACCGAACTGCAGCAGTTGAGATATGTGGTCATGCCTCAGGCCATGAGGACCATCCTGCCGCCCCTGGTGGGGCAGTACGTGCTCCTTATCAAGGACTCCTCCGTGGTCTCGGTTATCGGGGTGACGGATGTGACCCGGGTGGGATGGCTCACGGTCCAGCGCATTCCCCATGGTCTTATGGTTTTCGGGCTTGTGGGGCTTATGTATTTCATCCTGTGCTACCCCCTCATCCGTCTTTCCAATCTCCTGGAAAAAAAGATGGCCAAGGGCACACGCTGATTCCATAATCTATTCGGGCGAAGGCCCGGGGGCAGGCTCGTTTTTTGGCGGAAGGAAAAGGGTTCATGATTCGTTTCAAGAGCGTCCATAAATGGTTTGGAAAGCTTCATGTCCTGAACGACATCAACCTGGAAGTGGGGGCGGGAGAAGTGCTCGTGGTGTGCGGGCCCAGCGGGTCGGGCAAGAGCACGCTCATTCGCTGCATCAACCGCCTGGAACCAATTCAAGAAGGGGAGCTCGTTGTGGACGGCATGAACGTACACGACCACAAGACCAACATGAGGCAACTGAGGGCTGAAATCGGGTTTGTCTTCCAGCAGTTCAACCTCTACCCCCACATGACGGCATTGGAAAACGTTACTCTCGCGCCCGCCAAGGTGCGAAGAATCAATAGGCAACAGGCCGTGAGAGAGGGCAAGGAGGTCCTGGAGAAAGTAGGGCTCGGCGACAAATTCGACGCCTATCCGGCGCAGCTCTCCGGGGGCCAGCAGCAGCGGGTTGCCATTGCAAGGGGCTTGTGCATGAAGCCCAAGATCATGCTTTTCGACGAACCCACCTCGGCCCTGGACCCTGAGATGATCAACGAGGTTCTGGAGGTCATGAGGGACCTGGCCCGGGAGGGAATGACCATGGTCGTGGTGACTCACGAGATGGGATTTGCAAGGGAGGTGTCCAATCGTGTCGCCATCATGGATATGGGCCAGGTGATTGAAATCGCCCCGCCCAAGGAATTCTTTTCCAATCCGAAGAATGAGCGGACCCGCCTCTTTTTGAGCAAGATACTGGCCCATTAGCATATACGGGTTTGTTATGAGCCGCAACCGAGGGGCCTCTTTGAGAAATGGAACTCCCGGCACCGTGGAAAATGCCGTCGATAAATTTCAGGACGTAACGACACAATCAGAGTTTTCAAAGGATGGAAGGAAGGTTTTTATGATCGATACCATCGCCGTTATCGGCGCCGGAAATGGGGGAAAAGCGAGTGCCGTGGATCTCGGCTTGCAGGGCAAACGCGTCCGCCTCTTTGAATTCCCCGAGTTCAGGGGCAATATCGAAGGACTCATGGAAAACCCGGTCTTGACGGCCACCGGGGCGGTGAGCGGAGAGGCTCGCCTTGATCTGGTGACAGCGGATCTTTCCCGGGCCGTGTCCGGTGCGGACACGATTATGGTCTGCACCCAGGCCCTTGTCCACGAAAGGACCGCCCGGGAACTGGCTCCCCTGGTGCAGCCCCATCACCTTGTGATCCTGAACCCCGGGTCTACTGGCGGGGCCCTGCTCTTTGCCAAGAGGTTCCGGGACGCGGGAGTGGAAAAACTCCCCACGCTTGTGGAAACGGCGACGCTCACCTACGGTTGCCGCGCTCAAGGGTCCGGCGTCCATATCCCGGTTAAGGTAAACCGGGTCCTTTACGGGGTTCTTCCGGCGGGAGCGGTGAAGCGTGTGGGGCCTGAGCTTGAAACCTTCTACCCGGGCCTGCGCCGGGGTGCGTCGGTCTTGGAAGCAGGACTCAACAATGCCAATCCCGTCATTCATCCCCCCATCACGATCCTCAATGCCGCTCGCATTGAACGAGAGGGGGAACAAAGATTTTTTTACGGCGACGGCGTTTCCCCTGCAGTGGCAGGACTCATCAAGAGGCTGGACGGAGAGAGAATGTCTCTTTTGCGTGCCCTCGGTTATCCTGCGCAGCCCGATCCCGTGACCTCTGTGGAACAGGGGTATGCTACCAGCACGGATTACCACGACTGCTACAGGCACGGTCCTGGATTCGCAGCTTTCCGCTTCCCTGACACCCTCAATAATCGATACTTCCATGAAGACATCGGCATGGGTCTTGTGCTGTTCAGGTCTCTTGGAAAGATGCTCAAGGTACCCACGCCGGCGTGTGAAGCGGTGATCAGGATGGGGGAAATCTTGATGGATCAAGACTACTCCTCGAAAGGACTCCGAACTGCAGAATCCCTCGGGATTGCCGGGCTGACCATCGAACAGTTGCACGCCTATCTCGAGACAGGATAACACCATGGGGACGCCCTTTACATATTTATATTCACCAACTCGACTAATGAATCTGATTGTCAGTGGCGATCCGCTGCGCTCTTCCTTCAGCCACGATGACTGTCAGCACGGATATGCCCGGCTTCGCCGCCAACCGGGTCATTGTCAAACCGATTTCCTCGGCATGGGCAGTTGATATCATAAGGGCGTCCCTTGAATAGAGTGGATGTAAATGTAAAAATGTAAAGGGCGTCCCCCCGACAAGGAGGTTTTATGAATAATGATGTAAAAGTTTTTTCAAGACGCCGATTTCTCAAGACCGTGGGTGCTGTGGGAGTGGGTTCGTTGCTGGCAAGGCCTGCCGCCGCCGGTTTGCCGGAGGACAAGATAATTTTAGGCCGGGCCGCCCACCACCGTGTCCCTACCCGGCAGTTCGGCAACAGCGGCCGGGATGTTTCAATCCTATCTCTTGGAGGCATGTTTGATATCGCCGCCAACCAGTTGATGCTGAGACAGGCCGTTCAATGGGGTGTTACCTACTGGGACACTGCGGCTCGTTACCAGTCGGGAAGTGAAAGCGGTATCGGGCGCTATTTCAGCCGTTATCCGGAGGAGCGTGGGAGTATTTTCGTGGTGACCAAGTCTTCGTCCCGCGACCCCGGAGGTATTGAACGACAGCTCCTGGAGTCGCTCAGGCTGATGAACACCACCTACATTGATCTTTATTTCATCCATGGTATCCGCCGTATCGACGAAATGAACGACGGCATACGTAAATGGGCCGAGAAGGCCAAGGCCCGGGGAAAAATCCGCCTGTTCGGTTTCAGCACCCACAGCAACATGGAAGCGTGTATGTCCGCCGCGGCCAAACTGGGATGGATAGACGGCATCATGATGACCTATAATTTCCGCAATATGTCCTCACCGCAGATGAAGGATGCTGTTGCCGCCTGTGCCGAGGCCGGTATAGGACTGACCGCCATGAAGACCCAGGCCGGTCCTTCGTGGTACGACTGGACTCGCTCGCGTACTGAAACAGAGGCCCTTTCGGAACAGTTCCGCTTGAAGGGCTGGACCGATGGGCAGGCCAAGCTCAAGGCCGTTTGGCGGAATCCCCGCATCGCCGGCATCTGCTCGCAGATGGATACCATGAGACTGCTCAAGGAGAATGTTGACGCCGCTCTGGATACCAGGAAACTCTCCTCGGAAGATGCCCGTGTGCTGAACCGCTATGCGCATGCCACGTCAGACCAGTATTGCGCCGGGTGCGGGGAAATCTGTGAAGCGGCCCTTGACTGTAAAGTGTCCATAAGCGATGTTATGCGCCACCACATGTATTGTCAAAGCTACGGCAGGCCCGAGTGGGCCAGGGCCTATTTAAACGGCCTGCCCTCCCATACGAGACGACGGATGGCCATGGCGGATTATGGAGATGCTGAGCGCCGCTGTCCCAGAAACATGCCCATAGGCCGTCTGGTTCGGCAGGCGGCGGCTGATTTTGAAGGATTCGCATAGGAGAGTGTTTTTAAGGTACTAAGGTCCGGCCGAGTGTCTTCGTGTACCTGCCAGAGTGTCAATATATCGTCCTTTCTTGTCCCGATGGTTATATCTAAAGATGGTATCCACAAGCCTGCTGTGAAGTTTGCCGAATTTCAGTGCATATTGCCTGCTGATCCAGCGGTAGTATTTTTCCATGCTTTTCATATTCTGGGGAAACAGGATCCCTACGAGGTCATCAAGCCAACGATCCACCATTTTGACATCATCACCCAGAAAATCCGACAGCAGCGGATCGGGGCCGCCCTGAAAGGGCCGGTATTGCTGCACGAAAACATAGGCCCCCGGCAGGGCTCGCAGGAAAAGGAATCGCCGCACATCCTCTTCCAGGGTGGTATTAAAGCCGTACATGCAGATGAATTCAACGTTGTCCCGCGATGTGAAGCCCATCAAATCATATTTTTCGCGGATGAGTTCCATCCGCTCATTATCATTCATGCTGAAATGAAGAACCCTCCGCGTGAAGCGTACATTGGATCCCTTGATGCGCCTGAGAAGGTCCGCGATCCGTGGGTTTAGAAGGCGGATATCCAACGTCTGGTTGAAATTGACCTCAATTCCCGATTCCGCCATCTCCTCCAGGAAGTCACCGGCCCGGGGGTGGGAGAGGAGATTGTCGTCCAGCAGGATGAGCTTCCGGCGTTTACCGCCTTCAAGCAGCGCTCCAAGATCACTTACCTTACGCACCGGGCCTTCTTTTTGAGGGACCACGCAAAACGGGCACTTGAAAGGGCACCCCCGGGTAAGGAAACCTATGGCACGGTCTTGAAGCTCGGGGTAAAGCGAATAGTCGGGAGGCAGGGCCTCGATTTCCTTGGGAAGGCGTCTATGGAGGTTGATGCCGGATCCTCCCGCACAAAGAGAGGGGCCATAGTATTTTCTTAGGCTCAGGATCCTTTGTTGTGAAGAATCGGACGAAAACACGGCGCTTGCATAAACGCGTTCAACCTTTGTTTCAAAGGCGGTCTTCCGTGCCAGGACGACTTCTCGTCCCTTTTCCTTATAGTGGCGACTAAGCTTCATGAGCGCCAGATTGGGAAGTCGTCCGTCTACATGGATCAACAAGACAGCGCCTTTGGGAATTCTTGGCGTTTTTTCTTTAGGCGGCGGATGATTTTGTTCAGGCAGGGGCAGTCGGCTTGAGAGCAAGTCCCGGGCAAGCATGGAAGGGCTTTTTGAAGAGACGGTACACACAAACTGAACTGCGGGAAAAAGCTCATGGAGCAGCCCTATGAAACGAGGAAGACATCCCGAAGGGGCCACACGATCCGGGCGGTTAAAAAGCAACAACCCCGGCATTGAGAGCGGCGTGCCCATAAAAGGGGATGCATCCAGCACGTGGCGTACCGCGTCCAGCACGGGCAAGGCAACCCGCCTTTGCCCGGCGCTCAGGTTTTTCCATGCGAACTCAACTCGGAATTCCTTTTCCATCCATGGCCGGGTATCAATATTAAGGTGGCGGGCAAAAAGATCCAAGAGCCTTTCGTAGGTCCTTATGGCAGGGTATCGGGAGACCTTCCTGGCCTTGTAGTGAAGCCGCTGCAGGAATTCCACAGGGTCGGTCAGCGGCGAATCAGCGCGGAAGAGCGATTGGATTCGCTTGATACGGAAAAAGCGGTCATTGAAATCAAAGTCGTCCGTGCCGTTGTGGGCCGTTAATTCGTCTCCGTATCC
The DNA here is from genome assembly GCA_964413125.1 of uncultured Desulfobacterales bacterium. Classification (GTDB taxonomy): domain Bacteria; phylum Desulfobacterota; class DSM-4660; order Desulfatiglandales; family HGW-15; genus JAIPEI01. The sequence continues at coordinate 1,257 of CAYPSZ010000220.1, read as the reverse complement.
CAGAACGAAATAATGCGAATTCCCGGTTCCGAATGCTGGTCTGCGCAGGGGAACATCGGTCGACACAAGGGCCTTTCTTCTTCCCGCCACTTCAAATCTTTTGATGGACGGAGTGATTTGGATTCCATATCCGAAAACCCTCGGCAGTACTGATCGGCTCTCACGCCCGGGATGGGGTGCAATGATACACGAGATCTCAAGGGGCTCGTCCGGGCTCCTGCAGATCTTTTGAAACCTGAATGAAAGTTTGGGTATGAATCGAAGCCCCGCGCAGGATAACGCCGTCAGTTGAAGTAATTCCCGGCCTGCGTTATTATCCGGCAAGAACGTCCATTTAGATATGGCTCTTGCTCCGTTCGCTTGAAAGGAAAGACTGCCTGAACCGTTCCTGCGAGCGTTTTTGAAATGAATGTCAGTCAGATACATTAGGGGACGGCAAAAGGCTCCATGCATAAGAGAGGGAGCCGGATTCGGTCACGATGTTTCCCAAACGCTTAAGAAAATCATCACGGTCCTCATTGTCCATGAATATGCTGTGGCGTTCAATTCCCCTCGCCATCACATGATGCAGAGCACCCGGCGGCTCTATTGGATCTTTCCTCGGTGTGGACAGCCGATATCATATTGCCGAGTCGATGTAAATGTAAAGATTTAAAGGGCGTCCCCCGAATCCCGAATTATCCGTCGTCGCGATTCATCAGGGTCTTGAGCACGTCCTCCTTGCCGATGACCCCGACCAGGAACTGCCCCTCCACCACGGGCAGGGTGTGAAACTTCTTGTCCACCATGAGCGAGGCTACCTCATCGATGGTCGTGTCCGGAGTTACGGTCACCGGGTCGGACGTCATGGCGTCATTCACGGTGGTGGCTGTAATCTTCTTCACCTCTTGGTCCAGGCTCTTTATGGACTGGAGGGGAATAAGCCCGTCGAGCAGGGTGAAAAGCGTCGGTATCGGGAACTTCTTCTGCTGAGTGACCAGGTCGCTCTGGCAGATGATACCTGTCAGCTTTCCCCGGGAGTCCACCACGGGAAGCCCGTTGATCCGCCTGTCCAGGAGCAGTCCGGCAGCCTCAGTTATGGGTGTGTCCGGCGTAACGGTGATCGGGTCCCGGGTCATGATCTCATTGACAGTCAGCATAGTATCTAGGGACGCCCTTTATATATTTATATTCAGCAACTCGGAGAATGAATACTGGTTGTCAGCGGCGATCCGCCGCCCCCTTTTGGCCGCCACGCTGGCGGCCGGCAACGAAATG
>CAYPSZ010000219.1:0-31059 GCA_964413125.1 uncultured Desulfobacterales bacterium | reverse complement strand
GGCAGTCATGTATATTCTTGTTCATTGAGTTTGTGGGGGTTTCGGAATGGAAGTACGGGTCCAGGGAGCGGGGCTCGGATGCAGCGCCGTGTATCAGCGCTTTGGCCGAAAAGGCCGTACCTGCGGTCAGCACAACAATCGCCGAAACTAGAAACAGCCACATGGCCCCTGACTTGATTGATCTCATCTCGATCCTCCTTTCAATTGCGATTAAGTTTTGTATGACTTGGGGCGGCCGGGCACTCTGGAAAACCGGTGTCCGGCAAGGCCCTAACCCGCATTGAATTCCTCTTCCGCTGCTTTTCGGACATCCGGAGAAAGCAGATAATCCAGCGCCGTCATTGCGAGCGCCTTGGCTCCGTCCAGCATGGCCTTCGCTCCTTTTTCCGTTCGTGTGGCATCCGCGAAACCTGTGGAGTGGAGCGGGATTTCCTCATCGCAAATGGCCACGAAGGGTTGGATCACCGGGATCACCCGGCTCAGATTTCCAAGATCGGTGGAACCTGAAGCCTTTGGCTTGCGGCTGATCTGAAGCCCCAGCAGGGCCGCGTTGCCGGCCCAAAGTTCTTCCATGGTCCGGTTTCGTTTCATGGGATCAAGCGAAGGGGGCATTACCTTTACTTGGCACCGGCACCCTGTTGCGAGGGCCGCCCCGTTCAGGCATTCCTGGAAGCGGATGAACAGGGCGTCCAGGACGGGCATGGTGGCTGCCCGCACGTAGAAAAGCCCGGAGGTGTAATCCGGTATTACGTTAGGGGCGTCTCCCCCCTTTGTGATTATGCCATGGACGCGGGAGTCGTCCGTGATCTGCTGCCGCAGCAATGATATATTGTTGTAGGCGCCGATCATGGCGTCCAGGGCGTTCAGCCCCATTTCCGGGGCGGAGGCTGCATGGGCGGTCCGCCCGAAAAACTCCACGCCGGCTTTGATGCGGCCCAGCGTGTCTTGCCCCACGAGGTTGCGGTGCCCCGGGTGGGTCATCATGGCCATATCGATCCCCTCGAACAATCCGGCATCGGCGAGCCTGGCCTTGCCCCCGCCTCCTTCTTCGGCCGGTGTGCCTATAACTGCGATCGACCCTGAAAACTCCGGGAAAGCCTTTAACAGCGCCTTTGCCGCGCCCACGGACATGGCGGCAATCATGTTGTGACCGCATCCATGGCCGATTTTTTCGAGAGCGTCATATTCGGCTAGAAAGGCGAGCTTGGGACCTCCTGAACCTGCGTCTTCAGGCACTGCGTAAAACGCAGTCTCAAGCCCACCGGCAGGGGACTTCACCTTGAAGCCATGGGTTGCAAGATGTTCACACAAGAGCTGACATGATTTGTGTTCTTTATATGCGATTTCGGGATTTTCGTAAAGTAATCGACTTATTTCGTCCATGTCGCCGGCAATCGCGTCCACAGCCTTGGCTATCTTTTCTTTTTGCTGTTGCAACTCTCCTCCTTATCCAAATCCATCATAAACCGATTGACTTGGATCGCTTAAGGGGCATAGAATGCGAAATATATATTTCATATTGTCGTTGATTGCAAACTATTTTTCATGTCATGGCAGCAGATCAATTCCTAACCCGGATTCGCAACTTGAAGAAGCTCACGCCCAGTGAGCGGAAGCTGGTGGCATTCCTTTCCCACAACGCCTCTCAGGCCGTTTTCGAGAATGTGACTTCCCTGGCAGAGAAGACGGAGGTCAGCAAGGCCACGGTGGTAAGGTTCGTCAAGAAACTCGGTTACGGGAATTTTAAGGAGGTTCGCAGCGAACTTCAGGAAGACGCCCTTGTCATGTTCGAATCCCTTCCTGAGCGATACACACTCAAGAAGCAGGAGCTGGAACAGGTAGCCCACGATGTACTTGACCGGAATATCCGGAACATAATCCGCAATCTCGAACATACCAATGCCACCATTGATAGGGAAGCATTCCGGCGCGCCGCGGAGATAATCTGCGAAAAAGAGGGCTGCCTTTACGCGTGCGGATTTCGCACCTCATATGCCCTGGCCCAGATGTTTCATCTCATGATGAAAAGGATCCGGCCCAATGCCTTTCTCATGGGCCCCCAGATCACCATGGCCCCTGATGTGCTTCTTGACATTTCCTCCGAAGATGTGCTTTTTGCGGTCTTCCGATATCCTTATGCAAAGCAGACCTATAGAATCGCAAAGCGATTTGCCGATGCCGGCGCAAGGATAATTCTTGTCACCGACAGAGATGTTTCACCGCTTGCGGACGCAGCCCACGTTCAGATTGTGGTGACTTCGGAAGGGCTTTCCATCTTCAGGAGCTTCACCGCGGTTGCAGCGGTCCTTGAAGCATTGCATTTGGCGGTCTTGCGCCTTAGCGACGCCTGCCCCAACGAACGCCTGACAGCGGCCTCAGCCCTTCTGGAGGAGTTCGACACTTACTGTTTGTAAACCGCGAACCCGGCCCTTTCCGCCTTGCCGGGCATGAAAAAATACCGTGGATGAAGGGCATATCACACGCCATGAAAATCAACGCTGAACGTTTATGGGACCTGCACCTTGAAGCCGCCGCATTTACGGATCCCTCCCAGCCATATACCCGGCTCTCTTTCACACCATATTACCGCGACATGAGGGAGTGGTTGCGGGAGGCTTTCCAAGGCGCGGGGATGTCTGTGTCATTGGACGCGGCAGCCAATCTGATCGGCGTTTATGAGGGTTCCGGGCCCAGGCAAATAGCCGTTGGATCCCACTCCGACACTGTCCCTTGGGGCGGGCGTTTTGATGGAATTACAGGGGTTTTGTCTTTTGTTGAAGCAATTCGATGCATGAAAGAAGCTGGTTTTTATCCTGGAAAACAAATTGTTGGCATCGATTTTCTGGCTGAAGAACCCTCTGAATTTCAGTTGTCATGCATAGGCAGCCGTCTGGCCACAGGTGAATTCACACCGGAAATGCTGGAACTGGAGCATCAAGAGACAGGTGTCAAGCTCAAGGACGCTATTGAAGGGTGGGGAGGTGACATTTCACGACTTTATCCGGGAAAGCCCCTTTTTGACGCGGAATCCTTTGATGGTTTTTTGGAGTTACATATCGAACAGGGGCCGATTCTGGAAAGCCGCAGTCTGGATGTGGGGCTGGTGGAAGGTATCTGCTCGGTTACACGTTATGATTTCACAGTGCTGGGAAGGGCGGATCACGCCGGTAATACTCCCATGAATATGCGGTCCGATGCTTTGGTCGCCGCTGCGCGGATGATTGACGCCATCTCCCGGATCGGAGAGGCAAACATGTCTGAGGGTATTCATTTCACGGCAACCGTCGGTAAGTTGGACGTCTATCCGAACGGTTCGAACGTCATTGCTGAACGGGTTTTGTTCAGCCTGGACATACGGAGCGAAAACAACGACCTGGTTGAAGAGAGTCTCGGCAAAATACACAATGCAGCGACTGAAATTTCAAACCAGACAAAGACCGGTATTACCTCGAGAAAAATCAGCAGGAGCCGAACGGCCGCGAGCGATCCGGCTCTTCTCAATATACTGGAAGAAAACGCTGAGATGTTGAATCTGTCTTACGCAAGGATTCTTAGCGGTGCGGGCCACGATGCCGCCTATATGTCCAGGATCATGCCTATGGCAATGATCTTCATTCCCTGTAAGGGAGGGGTGAGCCACACCTCTTCGGAATTCAGTTCCATGGAGCAGATCGAAAAAGGGGCGGACCTGCTGCTGAGATCTCTTGTCCGGCTTTCAGCCTGACGATGAGTCAGTGGAATTTAATTTCCAACCCTTCTACAAGTATGTTGCCGGCGGAGTAGGCCGTCACCTCCAGGCTTCCTGCGCGGAGGCGATTGATCATGCATCTGAGTTGAGGCGTCTTTCCCAGTCGAATTCCCTCATCGTTACGGAATCTTCCATTCGCCGGATCCTTTTGTCCAGGCTGTCGAATCTCCTCTTGAGCCTGTGGACCGCTCCGTGCCTTGAATGGACGTAGCTATCGTAGAACTCCTGGTGGTCCTCGGTTTCAATGGGTATTACGGGCTCTGGTTTCATGAGGAGGGCTGCAAGAAAATAAAGCCCTGTTATTGGCCAGAAGCCGCTCAATAAAAGCAAGATTAAGACAATAGCACGAGTCCAGAATATTGAAAAATCGAAATACTCGGCAAAACCCCTGCAAACACCCAGGATCGCCCCTCTGCGGGATCGGTAGAGTCCGCCGTGAAATACCTTGTCAAATCGCTTCATTATCTTCTGTCCTTTCCTTCCCGTTCCATGAGGATGGTTTCCAGGGCCTCCACCCGTGCCTCCATGCGATTGAGGCCTTCATAGACCTCCTGAATAATCTTGGCCTCTTCCGCCTCGTAACGCCCACCCTTTGATGGTATTCCGCCCTTTATGATTTTTATGCCCAGCAGTACTATGCTGCCGATTATTGCCAGGACAAGTATGACACCGCCGAAAATAATTGAGAGAATGAGCGCGCCGTGCATTAGAGATCCTCGCTACTATGCATTTTCTCTTCTCGACAGAGAAGATTTAAGTGATTCAAGCTCCCTTTCAATATCCTCGTCGACCGTGAGGTTGCTGAACTCCTGCTCCAATGCGCCGCTCCGCCCGAAGTTCACGAGGTCGGCTTCCGCCTCCATTCGCACGATCCTTTGTTCGAAGGCCTCGAATCGCCGTACTGCATCCATGCTGTCTGCCCGGCGGATCTCTTTTTCAGCCTCCTTTTTCTTGGCGGCATGTACATGACGCTGAATAAGCACCCTCTGCTTCTCACGTGCTGATGTGAGCCTTTCTTCAAGTCTTCTGATGTCTGCCTGATATTGATCGGTAAGAGCACGGCATTCGTCAACATCGTTTTCAAGGGCTATCAGGCGTTCACTGTAACGCCTCTTTTCGGTGAGGGCCTCACGGGCAAGGTCATCACGACCCTTATTGACGGCGAGAGCTGCGCGGTCCCCCCACTGTTTTTCCTTCTTCTTTGCTTCTTCAAACAGATTTTCAGCCTTTCTGGTTTCGGCCATGGCGCCGGCACAGGAAGCCTTGAGTTCAACAAGGGTGTCCTCCATTTCGCGGATCATCAGGCGGATAAGCTTTTCCGGATCTTCCGCTTTATCCAGCATGGCGTTCATATTTGCGCTTATTATGTCTCTAAACCTTGTAAAAATGCCCATTTCTAAACCTCCCCAAAAGTGTTGAATGGTTAACCGGCTTTTTGCATGAAATCGTGCTCAAGCAAAAAGCATTAAGCGTGCCAAGCTGAGGTTATTCTCAAATGCCAGGAAAATCAGGCGGTTACTCTCTTGACAATATGAAGGCATGTTGGTACTATTTGCCAATTAGTTATAGCATTTACCAAAGTAAGGCGCTATGAACCACTCAAATGATGTATTAGATGACCAAGACAACCCTCATGGGAATCTTGCCGTCAGGCTTCCCGAAGCCATAGGGCAGTCAGAGGCCTTTCTTGTTTTCAGGGAGAGACTCTCCAGGGCCGCCACTGTAGATCGACCTGTACTCATTGTAGGCGAAAGGGGCACGGGAAAGGAGCTGGCTGCTGCAAAACTACACTATCTGTCAAGCCGGTGGAAGGGGCCCCTTGTGGCCTTGAACTGCGCGGCCCTTTCTCCTGGACTGATTGAGTCGGAGCTTTTCGGTTATGAGCGGGGCGCTTTCACCGGAGCCGATGAGCGGCGCACCGGCCGTTTTGAAGCCGCGGACAGGGGGACCCTTTTTCTGGATGAGATCGGGTCAATTCCATTGGAAGTACAGGAAAAGATACTCAGGGTGGTTGAATACGGCGGTTTTGAAAGGGTCGGGAGTTCCAGGTCCATAGAGGTTGATGTGCGAATAATAGGGGCCACAAACGCCGATCTTCCCGCCATGGCCGAGAAAGGTACCTTTAAGCGGGACCTCCTTGACCGTCTTTCCTTCGAGGTGGTTTCCCTGCCGCCGCTCAGAGAGAGGCATGAAGACATTCCCATTCTAGCGGAGCATTTTGCCGCCAGGATGTCCATGGAACTGGGAAGAGAAGAGGTCGCAAAATTCAGTGCCGAGGCCATGGATGTGCTTGAGAGTTATCCATGGCCTGGAAATATCCGCGAATTGAAGAATGTTGTGGAGCGCGCGGTATATCGCACAGACTCTTCCACGGTGACGGAGATCGTGTTCGATCCGTTTGAATTATCCTCCGGCAGAGCAGAGTCGCCTGAAAACATGGCCTTTTCTCCAGTATCAAGAGGGGAAGATGACTTTATGGCCGGCTTTCTTGATATGTCTCTCAAGGATGCAGTTTGTCACCTCGAGATTCAAATGATTCGGAGCGCCCTTGAACGAACCAGGTATAATCAAAAACGGGCCGCAAAGATGCTGGGTGTAACTTATCACCAATTCCGGGGGCTTTATAGGAAGTATAAGGATAAGTTATTGTAATAATGTAGCTGCTTTTAATAAATCGATTCAGACGGGCCCCAGCGTCGATCCTACAAGACGTCGGACCGAGACCTTTCGCGGAGAGACCATGCTTTGGGTATGCAGTTTCATTTCAATGTGATAAGAAGACACTGCGCGCAGATTGGTCAGCAGGTCTTTGGCGTCCAACAAGGACTCTGTTCCAAAGGAGCCGTGGTACGCTGAAGTGCTGTCGATACAAAAAAAAGGAGGATGATTGTGGAAAAGATTCTGATTGTTGGATGCAAGCGGGTGATGGATGATGTGTGTATTGGGTGCTCCCGGTGCCTGGTGGCCTTTAACCGGAGGGAAGGGACGTTTTCCCGTTACAAGGACCAGGAGGCTGAGGTCATAGGCCTGCTTAGCTGCGGAGACTGCCCGGGAGCGGGGATTGTGCCGCGGCTGGCACAGGTAAAGCTGTGGAATGCTCCGTTGAATGAGAAACCAACCAAGGTGCACGTAGCAACCTGCCTGGTGGACCACTGTCCTTATGTGGAGACGATTCTTACAAAAATAGAGGCCAAGGCGGGGATAGAGGTTGTTGAAGGCTCCCATCCTTATGCCCCTGATAACATCTACGCTTGATGCATGATGAAACACCTGCAGGGCTGAAATCCGCTGAAGCTGTTGGGAATTAACGAGGACAGGCCGACTAAGAGTTGAGGCGCTTTTTATTATATCAGCTGTATTAAATTGTCCTGATCCGTTTCATGACTTAATAGTGTGCTTAATTGAGCGTAAAGTAGTGTTCAGAGATACCCGGGATTCTCTCAGAAGGCTTGACCAGCACCAACAGAAGCGGAAGAACGGCATTCCAACGCTTTCGGTGCTGGTGGGCCCTCCGTCGCAGGTCATGTCTCTTTGGCTGGATTGGAGCTTAGGTTCCGGCAGGGAATTACTTCTGATCAGCCAAGAGAGCCGTGATTTGGTCCGTCGGGCTGCCGGAGAATGGCTTTCCAGACCATGGATCATGGATCGATTGATCGACCACCTGTCTCCCGGCATCAACATGCCTTCACAACACGTTCGCGAGTTGCTGAAAGGGGAGTCGTGCCAGGAGCGAATGAATATCGCTGCTCAGATGATCAGTCTTTCGTCGCCCCGCTCGGTTGAAATGGTAAGTAGATGTCTTCTGGAGGGTGAAGCCGGAAGCGACTATCGAGCGTTGATGGAAGGGTTGGCTTTGATTGAAGGACATCTTGCGCCGGGTCTCTTGTTCCTTTCATACGAAGCGCCGGAAGAGACGGTCAAGGTGCTGGCGGACTTGATTGAACTATGCCCGGGTGTGCCTGTGGCCTGGTCGATTCCCTCATCTGATTATTTGGAGTTCTTGGAACGGACGCCTTCCTCACGTGCCGGGATGATTTGCCGGGAAGGCCTTGTTGTCTTGGGAGAGCACCCTGTGGAAGACACAGGTTGGAAACCGCTCCGGCATGAGGAATGTTTCGGCGGTCTGTTGAGCAAAGACGCGTTTCAGTGTCCTTCCGAAAGTGTGGACTTGCACGAAGCTGCTGATCCTTATCCCGGGGACATGGCCACAGGACAAATCCTCAGGAAATCTCCGGAGCAATTGGATAGGGCCCGAAGCGCGGCCGAGGCCTTTCTTTATGACCGGCTGGAGAGCCTGCCGGAGACCGCAGGCATGTTCCAGCTCAACGGAGTAATGTCCGCTGACTGGGGTCCGCACGGTAGGGTGGAGGTGGACCTGCTCTGTATGAGCAGGCGGGTGGCTGTGGAAATCGACGGCTATCACCATTTCTGCGATCCTGAAGGATATCGAAAGGACCGGCAAAAGGACATCATCCTCCAGCAGCAGGGGTTTCTTGTTCTCCGGTTCCTTGCAGATGATGTGGTTTCCAGGATGGAGGTGATCCTGAACACCGTATTGAGTGCATTGCGATGGCGTGATGATCACGACCGTCATTGAGGAGCGCACTATGAATGAAGAAAATCAAATCAGCCTTTCATCACTCATTCTAGCTAGGCTCTTGCCCCGGGGCGGCAAAGGGGAGACTCCTGCCGGTATCCGTAACGGCCTTCAGCCGCTGGCCGGGAGGAAACGGGATGGAGCCGGGCTGCTCAAGGGAGTCAAGGAGAAGCTGGATCAACTCCAGGAAGAAGGCCTGGTTGATTTGGTTTCATCAAAAGGGTCCGTATATGCGCTGACTGAAAAAGGCATACTTGAGACCGCCTCATTCCTTGGGCTGGGCAGAATACCCAAGCGCATTACCTGGGTCAAAATCAGAGATACCTACCTCTTCGCAAAGGCCCTTGGGATAGATCCTGGGTATCTCCAAAAACGCGGTCTGGACGGGGCCAGGGCCGTTGTGCTGGCCCGCGAACTGGGGCTGCCGTGGAGACCGTCTTCCACCTTGACCTCTGTACTGGACGCCTACCTCGCCAGGACCTTGGAATTGCGAAGCCGGCCGCAGCACGCCTTGCGCCCGGCCCTTATCAGTGGAGCAGTTACGTTCGAGGATGAAGCTACCGCTGTAATACCGGAGCAAACGGCCTTTGACCTGCACGGGTTTGCACGTGACGTGCTCCATGCGGCGGCCCGATGCGAGACGGGATGGTTCGGAAACGAAAAAGTGTTCATATCCCATGTGTGGACGTCTTATGCAGGACGGTCCGGCGGCGTAATAGGCGACATGGATGTATTCAAAAGCCGCCTGGTGGAGGCTCACAGGGCGGACCTGTTGACACTCGCAGGGGCGGATCTGGTTGAGGCCATGGATCCTGAAGACGTGGCCGCATCAGAAACCCGTTATCTCAACGGCTCTTTTCATTTTGTCCGCTTTAGGAGGGACCAGTAGATGGGCACGGCCGATGAAGAAATCCGGGACCCACGACTGCGGGCTTACTGCGACGCCGGCGGGCCGGAGGTCTTTCATGCAGTAGCTCACAGGCAGGACATATGGCGGGAGGATCCGTTTGACGTCGAGCACATTCATGCAGAAGCACGTGATACCTATCTGAGGATGGTAAACCGGGCCCTGGAGTCCGATCTCGAGCAGGCAGGCCGGATCCTGCTCCTTAAAGGCGAAGCCGGATCAGGAAAGACGCACCTGATGAGGGCATTCCGGAGCTATTTGCATCGGCGTGGGGAAGGCTATTTCGGCTACATGCAGATGAGCACCATGACTGACAACTACAGCCGATACATGCTGCGCAACTTCCTTGATTCCCTTGAAAAACCTTATTGGGAAAATGCAGGTCCCGTGACCGGTTTGATGCGGCTCTCCAACGCCCTGGTTGAGGGCCCGCAGTTCCGGAGAATGGTGAAAAAGATAGGTGACAGAGGTCTGAAGATCGTTCCAGAACTTCGGAGGGGGAGCCTTGATCCGGTACGCGTCAACAAGCTTGTGCAGGTGACCTCGGAACAGCTCGTCAGAGATGCATCGCTTGAAGCAGTGGACATCAACCTCCTGTCGGCCCTGCTGTACCTGCAGCCCAAAGACGCTCTGTTGAAGAATCTGGCACTCAAATACTTGAATGCTCAGGGCCTTTCCCCTGTCCAGCAGGAGAGCTTGGGAGGCATGGCGCCCAGGACCGCCGAAGAGGACCCTCTGGATTTGATGGAGCAGCTTGCCAGGGTCATGTGGGCTACTCACCGGAACATCACGGTGCTCTGCCTGGACCAGCTTGAAGATATTCACAACATGGACCAGGCCGAAGAACGTTTCAGGCGGGCAATGGGCGCGGTTACCGCATTCATCGACAAGGTGCCTTCATCCATTGTGGTGGTGTCCTGCCTCGGGGATTTCTATACTCGGATGCGCAAGGTCCTTGCAAGACCGGTGCGCGACCGTCTTGAAAAGGCGCCGGAACCCGTCGAGCTTGAAGGAAAGCGAACCGAGGTGGAAGTCCGGGACATGGTTGAGCTTAGGCTTAGACACTACTTCGAGGCCTTTGAAATCCCTGTCAAAGAGGAGGATCCGCTTTACCCATTCCAAGCGGCTGAGCTGGAAGGGCTGGCCTCTCTTCGCACCCGGGATGTGCTTGATAGCTGCAGGATCCACAGGGACCGAGCAGTGGAGAAACAGCGCCTGCCTGAGCCTGCGTTTCAAGCCGGGCCGGAGCCTCATCCCGCCGGCATCCATGTGCAGGAGCTTCAGCAGGCCTGGAACGACCATCTGAGAAACAGGGATTTCCAGATCCCGGAGGAAGACTTGCCTCTGGTGGGGCTTCTGTCGGAGGGGCTGGAGCACAGCGGGGAGGAACTGAATCCGCCTTGCAGATTAATCACCAAACGTGAAGACACCCACATTGACGCGATTTACGGCGAGAAGCGTTTGTGGATAGCGCTTTGTAACAAATCAGCCAGGGGCGGTGTGCTCAACCGCCAGCTCGAGCAGGCTGAGCACAGGGCGGGGAGTCGCCAACTCGTCCTTGTACGCACAACGGAGTGGCCCAGTGACCCGAGAACGAAAATCTGCAAATTCCTGGGGGGACTTCTGGGAAAAGGGGCGAGGCGGGCCGTGATAGAGGATTCAGATTGGCGGACCATAATGGCCTATCCCGAATTCGCAAAAAAACATGGCCATGAGTCTGCTTTCAAGGAATGGCGGCGAACCGACCGACCTCTCACCAGCCTGCCGAGTATTAGGTCCATTCTGGGCCTTTCCGAACGTACGATCACCCGGGCCGAGCCCATGAATTCGCCGGCTGTTCATGATTCCCTTGTAACTCCGCGAGGCTCAATAACCCCTGAAGGACCCTCAACGGGTTCGGTGATTCTTGGGTACACGGAAGGCCTCGCGTCCATGCCTGTGAAAATAGGGTCTAAGGAGTTGACCCGGCACGCGGCGTTTCTCGGGGGTACTGGAAGCGGCAAGACCACCGCCGCCATGGTTTTGGTGGAACAGTTTCTTCTGTACGGGATCCCGGCAGTGTTGATCGACCGCAAGGGCGACCTATGCTGCTATGCGGACATGGACCTTCTGGCAAGGCCTGCCGCCGATGACAGGGCTGAGGCTCGTCGCATCAAGCTCCTGGAGAATGTGGATGTGGCTCTTTACACTCCGGGTGATTCAAGGGGGAGGGGTTTGTCCATACGCGTCGTTCCGGAAGGCATGACCGACATCCCCTCCGTGGAGCGCGAGCAGATCAGCGGATACGCGGCCACGGCACTCTGCCAGATGATGGGCTACAACCTGAACACTGCAAAGCCCAAATCCCTGCACGCTATCCTTAAATGCGCGATCGACGTATCCGCCCAACTCTTGCCTTCCGACCGGGTGACCCTTACTGAGCTGGTAAGGATCCTGGACGAACAGGATCCTGTCCTGCTAAATGCGGTGGGTAAGCTTGACGTGAAGCTTTTTGACAAGCTGGTTAACGACCTGGAAACCCTGCGCTTGGGAAAAGGCCGGCTCCTGGAATCCGATGCCGAAAAGCTGGACATCGGGAAGCTCATGGGAAAAGGCAGGCATGATGGTACGGGGCGGACTCGGTTGTCCGTAATAAGCACTAAATTCCTTGGGGAGGAGCAAGACGTCCTTTTCTGGATAGCACAACTGCTGGTGGAGTTGGGCCGGTGGGCGAGCCGCAATCCAAGAAAGGAGCTGCAGGCCCTGGTTATGTTTGACGAGGCCGACCTTTATCTGCCGGCTTCCAAGAAACCGGCCACCAAGGAGCCCATGGAGCACCTGCTGAAGAGAGCAAGGTCCGCAGGCCTTGGAATACTGCTGGCTTCCCAGAACCCGGGTGATTTCGATTACCGGTGCCGTGACAATATCCGTACGTGGATCCTGGGCCTTATCAAGGAGGAGCAGTCGCTTCGAAAGATGCGCCCCATGCTGAAGGAGTTCCGCGAAGACATCACATCACGCCTCCCGGCACAGTCGGTCGGCCGGTTTCATCTGGTTCGGGAAGGCAGGGTGGAGCGCCTGAGAGGAGCACGTTCGGCGGTTGACTTGCAGCAGCTCTCTGAAGAGCGAATCCTGGCCCTTGCCCGGATGGGGATTGACCAATCGACCTAGAGGGCGCCTACAACCGCCCAGTCAACGCTTTCCGTAACAGCTTTCTCAATTTATCCTCTGTCATTGGAATCGGATTCGTCGCCATATTGGCGTCCGCCATGGCCATGGCGCCTAAGCCTTTCTCGAATGCGATGGCGCCCATGATGGAGGCTGCCATCATGTAGACCCGGGGCTCCAGCTTTCGGCCGTCGGTGAAGGCGAGCCGCATCCAGTTTTTTTATGTAGCCGACCCCCTGGACGGCGATGGCGTCCACCTCTGAGCCGGTGCCGGCGGTGGTTGGTACGGCGATGATGGGCGGCACTGCTGGCATCCCGTCTTTTTAGAACATAGAAAGTGGTGTAATAGGATGAGTTCGTAAAAAATAGTAGGGGGCGTTTCCGTTCATGGTTCGATACTCTTCGATAGGCTCAGGGCAGGCCCCACCACGAGCGGAGTATCAATAACTGCAAAAACAATAAGCGGCCAAGAAGGGCCTACTAATTGTTTGGGGAGAAGAAAATGAAGGTTCTTATGGTATACTACTCCATGTAAGGGCACATTCACACCATGGCGGCTGCGGTTGCAGTGGGGCAAAGGAAGTGAGCGGCTCGGAGGTTGTTCTCCGCCGGGTGCCGGAAACGCTATCCCGGGAGATTCTGGGAAACATGTGCGGCCGGATGAGACGGAAAGTTACATATCGCTCGAACAACCAATGATGGCTCATACAATTTAACAAAACGGAGGTGAGGATGAAAGAATCAGGCATAAGCAGAAGGAGGTTTTTACAATGCTCGGGGGCGGCTGCGGGGGCTTTGATGTTTGGTCTGAAAGGAGGCGTTGCCATGGGAAAGAGCAAGAGCCGGGTCCTGTTTTTTGAAAGGTCAGACCACAAAGCAGGGGTCACTTCATCCATGAGGAGCTTGAACACGAATCCGGTGAAAAACAAGGATGTGCTCATTAAGCCCAACTTCAACACTGCGGACCGGTATCCGGGCTCAACGCATAACGATACACTGGTCGCTCTGGTGGAGGAAGTCTGGAACATGGGCGCCAAATCCGTCACAGTGGGGGAGAGGAGTTACCCTCCTACCAAGGAGGTGATGGAGGATATGGGGATCATTCCGCTCCTGGAAGAGCGGGATGTGCGCATCCTTAACTTCGACGACCTGCCGAATAAAGACTGGGTCAAGTTCAACCCCAAGGACTCCCACTGGAAAGAAGGCTTTCGGGTTGCCAGGCCCATTCTGGATGCCGAATGCCTTATCTCCACAGGCTGCCTCAAGACTCATCAGTACGGCGGGGTGTTTACCATGTCCCTCAAGCTGCACGTGGGCGTGGTTCCTACAACAAGGCACGGCTACGGGTACATGAGGGAACTGCACAGCTCCCCCCACCAGCGGAAGATGATTGCTGAAATCAACACGCCCTTCAAACCCGATCTCATTGTCTTGGACGGCATCGAAGCCTTTGTGGACGGAGGACCCATGACCGGAAAAAGGGCCAAAGGGAATGCGTTTCTAGTCTCCACGGATCGTATTGCCGTGGACGCCGCCGCCCTGGCCGTCTTGAAGGTGCTGGGGAGCAATAAAGCCATCATGGGCCCCAAGATATTCGAGCAGGAGCAAATATCGAGGGCTGTGCAGCTTGGACTCGGAGCTTCGTCCCCATCGGAAATCGATCTTGTCCCCGGCGATGAGAAGAGCAAGGCATACTGCGCTCGGGTGGCTGAAATGTTGGCCCGGGGATAAATTCTCCTTCTGCCGAATGTGAGGCCATAGTAAACGCTCATGACCTCGCAGGGTCAGTCCCATAGATAAATTCACCCGAGGCGCATAAAAATGCAGAATAGGCACAGCCCGCTAGAGAATGATAGGTCTCGGGGATTAAGAGTTCCTCCCGGCGGAAGCGTTCCTCCACCTCGTCTATTGAAAGTCCTGTCAAAGAATACTATCATCGGCCATGTGCCGAAAAAAGAGCGAAGGGTGAGATATGTTGACAAGTTCATTTATACACGTACCAGGTGTGGGGACGGTAACGGAGAGAAGGTTGTGGGCGGCGGGGTTGCTGGGCTGGCACCAGGTTGGTTCAGCCGGTTCCTGTGATATCCCCGCCAAAAAGTTGATGAGCATTGCTGCCTGTTTGACCGAATCCTCTGAACATTTGGACAGGAACAACCCGGCCTATTTTGCGGATCATCTGCCTGCCAGGGAACACTGGCGGTTTTTTCCGGAATTTAGGAAAACAACGGCGTTCATCGATATCGAAACAACGGGCATTGAAATGTTCGGGTTTGAGATCACCACCATTGCACTGTATGACGGGGAATCGATCAGATACTATGTCCAGGGTCAAAACCTGGATGCGTTCATGGATGATATTGAAAAATACAATGTGATCGTCACGTACAATGGAAAAACCTTTGATGTCCCCTTTATCGAGAAGTATTTCGGCATCAGGCTGAACCATGCGCATATCGATTTGAGATATGTCCTGAAAAGCCTGGGGTATTCCGGCGGATTGAAACTGTGCGAAAAGGCCCTGGGGCTGGATCGGGGGGATCTGGACGGGGTGGATGGCTGCTTTGCTGTTTTTTTATGGCAGGATTTTCAGCGGACCGGAAACACAAAAGCCCTGGAAACCCTGCTGGCATACAATATCGAGGACGTGGTGAACCTGGAAACCCTGATGGTCTTGGCATACAACCTGAAATTGAAGGATACGCCTTTCAGCCGGACCCATGAGCTGCCTTTGCCCGGAATCCCGGACATACCGTTCAAACCGGATGTTTCGGTAATAGAGAGGATCAAACAAAGATTTCCATTTTTTTGAAAGAAGTTACTCTGGGTGGACAAAAAAACGATATACAAGGCCACTGATTTTCTCATAATGAGTATCCATAGTTATAAGTTCTGCACCTGTTTCCATTGTCTGTGCTGCAATCCAGATATCGTTGCAAGGAATGGGCGTTCCCTGTTGTTTAAGCTGCAAGGCAATTCTTGAGTATCTGTCAGAAGTAATATCGGAAATTGTAATGGTTTCAACTGCAGGATGCGACAAAAAGAGGTCAAGGTCCTCCATGTTTTTGGTAAATCGTGATCCGTTCCGGAACCCGAATATGAGCTCACCCAGTACGATAGGTGATACAAATATAATCTCTGCCCTGGCAAGATATTCGACTATTTCGGAATAACCCAGTTTAAAACCCACATAGGCGTCCGTATCCAGAATGAGTTTCATTTCCACATTTCCTCATCGATCTGTTCAAAGGATTTGATTGCAGCTTGGAATTCGGCGGCTTCTGTCCGGTTCCATCCGCCTGACAGCTGTTTCAAAGACGCGGCAGCAGGCTCCGGCCGCTTGAATTCCTTTTGGATGATCTCCTTGACAATCTGATTGATGGATTTTCGCCTTTCTTTTGCGCTTCTACGGATTTCCCTCTCAATTTCAGGGTCTATGCCCCTTATAGTGATCTGCTGCATGATTCACCTCCTGATGTTTTATGCCTCATTATATGATTCGTTTTGTTTGATGTCAAACAAAATGAGAAACAGCAACAGCAACAGCAACAGCAACCCAACCGCAACCCACAGGTGATGAGAGGATCTCACCACTATTCCATCCCGGGATTACTGATGTCGGCACTATCCGGAATCCTCGCAGGGCCCATCCTGCCCCTCCAGCGTATCAGGGATTTCCCCAAATCAACTCAACATCGTAGGCCTCTAATTTCCTGTCGACGGTCACGATTGGCAGATGCTCCACTTGTACCTGTGATATGAGAAGACGATCAAAGGGATCGCGGTGATGCAATGGGAGGGAGCCCACACGAAAACATGCGTATGGTGAATGGGTAGCGGCATAATCGCATCCCGCATTAGTCGTGATGGAACGAATTTCTCCGCTTCCTCGGGAAGCGCCAGTTTTCCAATTGCATACTTGATGGCGATCTCCCAGCCGCCGGCAGCCGACAGAAAGACCTCGTTTTGACCGTCCATAATGAGTTCCCGGAACTTGGACGCGAGCCTTTCCGGGGTTGTTATCCATAACTCCATTCTTACGAGCTTGCCTCTCTTGTCCGGAAGAGAGTGAGGTAGATGCTGTCCCAGCGTGCCCAAAATTTATCCCTGCCCACAGGGTCGGTGCCGGGAGGCCTGTCATACCATGCTCATAGATAACCTTTCAGGGGTTCTTCCGCCCTTCGAAATATGGCATTTAGTCTCAGCCCAAGCGCCTTCACAAGTTTCAGTACAGTAGCGAATTCAGGGCTGCCTTCCGGCGGCAACGCTTTATAGAGACTTTCGCGGCCGAGCCCCGTTTCCCTCGCGATATCCGCCATTCCTTTGGCGCGCACAATGTCACCCAAGGCCGTAGCCACCAAGGGAGGGTTCCCGTCCTCCAGCGCGGCTTCCAGATAGGCAGCCATGTCCTCTTTGGTTTCCAAATGTTCTGCTGCGCCCCAAGGATGAGTTTTTGTTTTTTTAGCCATAATAATTCCCTAACAAGACCTCTTTCAATCCCTCCTAGTCGTGATGTCCGATCAGCGGGGTTCTTCTATATGCAGAGATCGATCACTCCGACACACCGAGCTTTCTATGAACGTCTTCATATTGTGATGCTTTATTGTTGACTATAGGCAATGATTTGACTACCCTCCCGCTCAAATGACTAATTGCTATCCTGCCTGATTGCTTAATGGTTTTTTGGAGACCTATCCGCCGGAGTTCGAAAGGAATTGCATGCTGTGCAGGCTCGTAATGAATCACCATACAAAAAGGAGAGAACTATGCGGTGTCGTTTCAGAAGATTTGCGGTTTTGAGTGCGCTTTTTGGATTCTCGGTGCTTTTTGCTCATCCCACCATGGCCCAGGAGTGGGGTCGGGAAGCATGGGTGGCCGTTTACACTGTGGCTGACGAGCCGGGCGATACATCCTTTTTAGCCGCAAAAGGTAAGGCCATCGCAATGGACGGCTCCGAAAACGTTTACGTGCTCGGGGAGGCTGCAATCCCGGACCAGCGCACCGCCGCCATCATCTACAAGTACAACCGCGAGGACGGATCCGTGGCGTGGCGCGATGTGTATAACCAGGTGGCCCCTTCAGCTCCCGGCGAAAATGACGGTTCCTGGGATGGTGCGGGGGCAATTGCAGCCGACACAGCAGGCAACATGTACGTGGCCATAAAAAGCGGCCATGAGCTCTATAACAGGGATTATAGAGTTGTGGTCAGGAAGTACGGTTCGGACTACGCCACCGGAGAGGATCCGGAATGGACATATATTTACGGTACCGCCGAGGATGGCCTTCAGGAGGCCTACGCCGTTTCCTTTGACGATTCGGGCAACTGCTACGTTGCGGGCTATAATGCCGGGGACGGGATGCTTTTCAAGGTGAACAGCAACGGCACCTTGGGAAGTATCAACGTGCGGGAGGAAAGCGAGGCCCCGGGGGGGTGGATGTACTTCTATGACCTGGCGCTCGACTCTTCGGGCAATATCTATATGTGCGGCCAGGCCCAGCGCCCTGGGGACCCGATCGGCCAAGACAACCTGGTGGCCAAGTACGACTCATCGGGCGTGCGTCAGTGGTTGACCTATTTCGGCGACTCAAACGGCCAAAGAAGCTACAGCAAACTGGCGCTCAGCCCGGACGGTTCAGCCGTATATGTGGCCGGCAGACACTCGGATGTTGATCATAACAGTTATTGGTCCGTTGCGCGATTCGGCGCCGGTGACGGCGAGAAGGATTGGCATGACTACTACCAGGGCAGCGATACCACAGAGAGTGCTTACTCTCATTACCCGACTTCAATCACCGTAGATGCGGCCGGGGACGTTCTTGTGGCCGGCATCGCCACCAACGAGGACACGGGCGCCGACATGGCTGTGGTGAAATATGAGGGGGCGGCTACAAGGAATCGGATGTGGACTGCCCGATACAGCGGCGATGATCCGTCCAAGTGGGAAATAGCCGTGGGTGTGGGGACCGACGCGGCCAATAATGTTTATATCGCGGGACAGGTATACATGTCAGGGTCGATGGAGGACCCCGAAACCATGCGTTTTTATGACTACGCTACCGTAAAGTATTCCCCTGAGGGCGGAACACCGATTTGGGCTTTCCATTATGATTACGATGGAGCCTTTGCGCAGGAGGAGACTCCTGCAGCCATGGTGGTCGCACCCTCGGGAACCGTGGCAGTGACAGGCGAGGCCGGCACTCAGGGCCCTATTTTTAGCCCAATGGTCACAGTGCTTTATTCCGGCGACGAGGACGTCGGCGATGAGACGCCTACCAGGCCCGTGTTTATTCCCGTTCCCCATATTCAGGCAAGCGAGCCCTCAACGGCCGGGGGCGGTACGGTTACCTATACCTACGAATGGACAAGTTCGGACGGCCAGAGCGTGATCCACGCGGACAGGCCCCAAACCGAGAGTATGCTGTATCAGGGAGAAAACGGAATCACATTTTCCAAGGGACAGACATGGACCGTCACCGTCACACCCAAGTCAGGAGGCGTAACCGGCCCCGCCTTCACCGGTCAATTCACCATAGGGGATTCCGGATCTCTGCTTTGGGGTGATAAGCCCGGCCTTGGGAATGCGGTCTACATCCTGCAGATCCTCTCGGGAGCGAGGGACTAGCCCTGTAGGAGGGCCCTGTGCTCCCGACCGACCTATAATCGAGACTACAAGTCCCTCCTTACAGGGTACCTCAGACAGGGTACCTCAGTCATTCTCACTCACTGGGGTGGCCGATTATGGTGCGGCCATGGGCGTTTGGTCGTTGATCTGCTTTGTCGATAACAGATGATTCTGTATGGTAATGGAAAACTCCGGTTGGTCGCACTGCTGCAACCGCGCCAGTGCCGGAGCGGACCCGAGTGGTAGGAGTTGATGTTTGAGATCTTCTCGAGCACAATGATGCATTCTATCTCTCGGCCGATACACTCAACTCCCTCAGGATATAGACGGCTACGGCTGCTCCGATTCGTCTGTCTGAGCTGAGAGCGGCGGCTCTGTTCAACTCTGTCCCGAGTGGAACCGACCCGGTGATGATCTGAAGCGCGATGATGGCATCCTTCAGGTCTGTAACCCCGTCGCCGTTCACGTCCGCGGCGCCTCCTGCTGTCCAGATGGCATCTTCGCTCCAGTTGACACCGGTTTCATCCTTGTAGATCACGTCGATCCTTGTTTGATCAGAAACGAGTATCTTTCGGGCTTCCTTGTTGCTTCCGGTCAGGCTGAATCTCAGGGTCTCCCGGAAGAGCCCCGTATCGTGCCCGGTCTCGATCAGCACAAGATTGAAACCCTTCCGGTCACCGGTGCTTGACACTCGGACGGACATTTGTTCGATGGCCCCCGCATCCTTATTGAGAGCCGGATCTTTCACGGTAATCACGGCCTGGTCGAGTGTCCCCACATACAGGGCCCTGTCCAGGCTCAGGGGACCCGGGGCGAACTGTGAAGCGCCGTAGGCATCGGTTGTGACGGCAGTTGAAACAGAGGCCGTCGAGACGGCCGAACCGCTCCGGTCGATCACCACCACGTTCTTCAGGCTGTAGGGACCGTCGAGGCCCCGGTTCGAGACCAAGCCCCCGGGGAATACCAGATGGAAGGTATGAACACCCTCGTCAAGGGAGGCCCAATAGTCCGAGGCGCGGGTGATGAACTTTGTGCCGGCGTAAAGATCTCCCCTGGCTTCGTAGGCCCCTGCTTCGTTGATTTCCACCTCGAGTGAAAAGACAACCCCATCGTAGAGGCCGTCTTCGTCGGCATCGGGAAGCACAACGCCGTAATCACCCGTAAGCTCCGCCGTCCCCGGGTTCACTACGGCTACGTTGATGCCGCCGCCGAATCCCGGACCGGAGTGAACCGACCCGGTTTCCACATCATAACCCGTCCAGGAGGTGACCACCTGCTCGTCTTCTCCTGCCGTCTCCACCGCAACCACCGGCTGCCACGGAACGGTCTTGTCGTGGGTGATCTGTTCCGGTTCGCTCCACTCGGATGCGGTGAGACTCGGAGTAGAACTGGAAAAAAGAGCTTCTCCGCCTCCGGTATAGCCGCGCCAGATCACTGTGGCCCGGCCGGATGCGGACACCACCGCCTTTGGCTCTTCCAGGTACTGGTCGCTTTCTACCACCGTCCCCGGTGTGGACCAGGTGGTGCCGGAGAGCACCGAGTACTTGATTGACGGCTTTTTCCCGGGTGCCTTCTCGGTCCACACCGCAAGATAAGACCCGTCAGGGGAGGCTGCAAGGGACGGGAAAAGGCGGGTTGCCGTACCGCCGGTTGCTGCATAAGCAGGCGGACTCCATGCCGTGCCTGTCCATTGCGACCACATGATGTGGCTGTCTTCGTTGTCCTCGGAGGCTATAGTGGTACCGTTTATGACCAGGGGATCACCGTCGGGACCTTTTTCGTTTTCCGTATAAAAGACCCCGTCATCGTCCCGGGCCCAGATCAGAACCACACCGCCCTCACCGTTTGCCGCCACCGAAGGCATCTGGTCGGAAAAACCCGTGTCCGTTCCCGGCACCGGGGCCGGCGGCTCCCACTGGCCCGTGTTCTTATCATAGACCGCGTATCGAAGTTCCCAGGCCGTACGATCGAGTACATCCACCCTGTCGGCGCTGTGAATCCAGACCGCAAAGGTGTTACCGCCGCCGTAGGCAAGATTCACTAAACCGTCGGCCCGGTCATCGTCGGTCAGATAGACGGGATCACCCCAGCCCGACCCGTTCCATACCGCGCAGGCGATCTCCTGGGCCGCTAGAATGGCGTTCAAGTCGCTGAGTTCTTTGTCCCCCCGATTGGCCGTCCAGCAGGAAAGGGCATTGTTTGCCGCCATGAAAACAGCCGCCGGGTCCATCTCCCACTCATCGTTCGGGCTCTTGATCCCGATCACAGGCGAAGGCTCGGTCCAGGAGTCTCCGTCAAAAAACCTGAAGAAAACATCCGGGTTGGGAAATGGTTCATCCGGTTCGGTGTCCTCGATCCACACGGACATGCGCCTGCCTTCACCGCCCACCGCAAGGGCCGAAGTGGTCAAAAGCCTCGGTGCCGGAAGAGTCGGCAGGTCTCCCAGCGGTCGAAAGGCCAAAGGGGCCCTGACGCCGTCTCCGAACATCCAGGGACCAAGGGTCGTGGAATAAAGCTCGGCACTTCCCAATCCCCAGAATATGGAACCCACAACCGAGATCGGGACCGCAACCTCACCCTGCCAGGTGGTGGTTGTGCCGTCTGCTGTGGTGTAGCGGATCTCGATTTCCACCGTGGCCGTGGGAGAACCGGTGGCCGCGATCTTCGCAAGACCGAACACCGCCGAAAGCGAAACGGTGATGTGACCGGTCACCGTCGTTCCGGGCGCAACCGTTACTTCCTCAAACTCCACCTGACGGTTCAAGACCGCTCCCCCCCGGATGAAGATGTCAACGTTTCCGCTTAGATCAACGGCGGCAGTGATAGGAACACCGTAAATCAGGAAGGTTTTGGAATAGCCCTTGGACGGCAGGTCGAAGCCGAACTCAGCCCGGACCGTACCGTTTCCCCGCTGGAACGCGAAGTTGGAGTCGAACTCCCCGGAAAGCCCTCCCTCGAGACCGAACTCGTAGCCCAGAATCGTGGGCTCGCCCTGGACTACGGCTCCGAATACACTCGTCTCGTCCACGCGGTAGGCGGCCTCGGCGGTGAACTCGATGTCCAGATCGTTTCCGAGCCCTCCGAGGAAGCCCACGTCCCCCGGGATCGTGTCGCTCCAGATGAAGTTCGTGGGATAGGTGAAGGCAAAGTTGTAGACACCGCTGTCCTCCCCATCGAACTCCATCGAAAAATCATCGCTGATGCCGTCAACCACGGACACCCACTCGGGAAGCTTCAGGACCTTCACGTCGTATTCCGCCGTCTGCTCCACGGTGGAGCCGTCCTTCTTCATCACGATCGTAACCAGCATCTTCTGGGGAGATTGGAACTCGGACATGTCGAATTCGGCGTTGTACTCGACATTCGGCGTAACTTCGGTGCCAACGACGGTTTGGCCGCCCATGGTGAAGAGCACTTCCTGCACTTCGGCAAAATCCTCAGGCGCCATGTCGATGGTGAGGGTGAAAAGGTTCTCTGCCTGGATCGTGGAAAGAAAGGTCCCGAACAGCTCCCCGTTGTCCGGGTTGTCGTATTGGGATTCGGTCGCCAGGTCCAGTCCCATGCCCCAGGCCAAAAAGGCCGGAGGGACCCAGTAACCGCAGGTGTCACCTTTCAAGCTCATATCCATTCGAACATAGTATGGATTCTGCTTACCCTTTTTGGTGCCCAGAGTCATGATTTCTTCCACATAGCCGTCATCCTCAACAGGCTTCTGGACCCGGCGCGTTCCGGGTTCTCCGGCCAGAAACCCTCCATGTTGCGGTGGCGAGTCAATGTAGTAACTCACATGGTTCACGCTCGCCGGGTGCTGCCATGCCAGACGCACCTTGAGAGGCTTCTCCAGGGGATCGTTCTCGGACTCGGGATCGTCAGCCTGGCCGTACTGCTCATTGCCGTCGTCAATGACCAGGTAGCCCCGCTTTACGGCGCTGGGACCGCCAGTCACATGATAGGGGAGAGGAGGAAGTTTAACCCCCGGGGGGTAATTGATCGGCACCGCCGAAACACCTCCCACATTGATGGCCGCCTCGTAGTTGTTGCAGGGCCATGTTCGTTCAGGCTTGAAGTCGTAGACAACAAGGAAGGATCGGGATTCACCCTTGCGAATGATGACTTCTTGAGCGAACCCGAAGGCAAGGTTGCCATCGTCCGCGGAGAAGGTCCTGATTCCCAGAAGCGTTCCCCCCACATCCTCCAGATAGAGCCGGGCCTCAATTACATCTTCTTTCTCGTTACCCGTGCCATCAGTCTGAAAAGTGAGGCCCATTACTTTCCAGTCGTCCACTTCGTTGGCGGTAAGGGTTATGTGGATGATGGGAATATTGACGGCGCCGTTTTCGTAGTCAAATTGTCCGGCGATGCCATAGAATCCATCAGAATCTGATGGATTCCTCGGCCCGGGGCTCAGGGTCAGCTCCGGTCGCCAGAACCAGGCCGTGGCGTGGGAACAACTGCCCGTCACCAGTGCCTCGCTTTGGGGAGCGGTCCCCTGGGCGGCGCCGGTCCATTCCTTGAACACCCAGGGTTCCGCCGGCGTCGCCGAGACACCCACAGAGCTGTTACACTCGACAGGATCCTCCCGCACCGGTTCGGCGGTACAGCCGTCAGCGGCCGCTTCGAGAGGCATCACGCCGGTGGTGAGGCAGCAGGTGGTTGGTTTTTTTGTGATTTCCTGAATATAGGAACCGTATGAGGAATCCGAGGTGGCAACGGTGTAGCCCCCGGCTCTGTTCGGTGTGGGAGAGACCGTCACCTGCGTAGAGTAGGGCGACGGGCAGACCGGACCATGATAGAAGGAGCCGGAAGAAGGGTTGTATCCGTAGGTATGGACACTGCCGCCCGGTTTTGCCATGAGGATGATCGGATCGTTTTCACCGTCAGACAGCGCCTTGATATCGGCGGCCTCTTTATCCGTTACAAGCGAACCGGCCGGCTCAGGCTGTACCGGATCGCTGAGATCAAAGGCCTGAAGGTCACTGAAATTACCGGAATTTGCCGAAACAATCAGAGTCGTTCCAATCATCGTCAAACGAATGATCTCGCCGGAGGCTGGCAGCGTTGATCTATGGACAGGCGCCGAGGGGGTCGTGACATCGAAGATATGGATTTCTTTTCCCTGGGCGGTCCGGCCTGCCACACAGGCAAGGGCTCCCGAAGCTGCAACAGAACCCTGGCTCTGGCTTCCCGGTCCGACGCTGGGGAAGGAAAGGATGCCCACCTTTGTCGGGGAGGATGGGTTTGAGAAATCGATGATCTCCGCTCCTGCACCGACTTCGCTGCGCAGAAGGAACGCCACGTTTCCCGAGACCACTCCTGATGTGAAGTCACCGTCGGAGGTGTAGTCGCCCAGCAACGTCGGGCTTGTCGGATCGGTTACATCGATGACGGAGAAGATTTTCTTTCCCCAGGTATCGGCCGGCGATGACAGGCCGACCAGCCGGTTTTCGATCCGGGCAAGGGGAAGAAAATTTTTATGGGTGCTCCTGCTCAACAACTCCGGCGACGCTGGATCTGACGCATCATAGACATAAAGTCCCTCTTCGCCGCCTACATACAGGTGGTTGCCCAGGGAAACAAGACCGGAGGCTATCGCCGGTGTTGTTACAGTCCCTAAAGCTACGGGCGTAGTACCCGAAGAAAACCCCATTTTTATCAAGGCATCATCGCCAGGGTACTGGGACAGGGCTGCCACGCCCCCCGTGGATCCGTCCACTTTAATTGCATCGGTCATGGGAACCGTGCCCAAACGCTGTGGACTGAGAAAATTACTCATATCATAGACAAAGACGCCGCCGTCCTTGGCGGCGACGTAAAGGAGGTTTCCCGAGGCGTAGACATCCTGTGCCCCATAGGTCTTTACATCATCGGTTACGGCGAACAGCGCTGACGGAGAAGGATGCTCGGGGTCCGACACATCCGTGACGCCCACTCCGTTGTTCCCCACGGCGCTGTAAACCAGAGTCCCCACGGCATGGAGACTCTCACTTCTCTGCGATCCCACTGCCAGATCGCCGATTGAGTCCGGCGCCAGGGGATCGGTGAGGCCGGTGAGAGAGAAGACAAGAAACATCCCTTCAGAATACTGTATGCCCTGCACGTACAGCAGATCGTCCTTGATGGTAAAGGCATGAGGCTCCACCGCGTCACCCAGATTGAGATTTCCCTTCAGTTCCGGACTCGAGGGATCACTCACATCTATGAGACCAATGTCCGAAGACCACCCCGACGAATAGTACACATCGTTGCCGCGAATCGCCATGCTGCCGCCGGGGCTCGACGCACTGCAGGAACCAAGGATCGCGGGGGCCGCCGTATTGCTGATGTCCGCCACGATGAAGCGGGAATCGTCCCACCATGGTCCTGAAACAGCGTAGAGTTTTGTCCCGCTGATTCCGATAAGGGTGGGCTCCACCGGGAGCGCCAGGGAAGAGAGCTTCTGAGGTGTATCGCCGCTGATATTGTAGAGCGAGACGCTCAGACCCTCGGCCAGCGCGGCGATGTTCCCCTCGACGGCGACATCGTTTCGCCAGCCGCCGAGCTGGGCCGTGGGGGAAATGGACCAGGCGTCGGTCAGCTGGACTGCCACGAAGACGTCCTCTTTTTCGTTGGTGTCATTGGGAACCAGGTTGTAGGAGGTCGATGAAAAGGTCACAAACTTTCCTTCATCGGCGATGTCCTCCGCCGAACAGGGATCACTGGGGACAACGCCCGAGGACATTGTGGGCATAAGGGAAACGGTTTTTTCCTGCTGGTCATAGAGGAAGGCTGTAGAGAAAAAAGATTCAATTATTGTGTTGTCGGAAAGCAGGTTTTTTGCCTGGGAATTGAACAGCACGTAACGGCTGTCGGGCGATATCTTGGGAGAATCAATGGTGTTTCCGTCGCCGGGTTCTCCTTCGGCATTCTTGCTGACCAGGGTTATGGCGCCGCTTGCCATGTCCTTTAGGTATAAATGCCTTGTACTGTTGCCGGTGGGAACCTCATATGACAGGTTGGTTGCAGCACTTCGAAAAACAACAAAAAGACCGTCTCCTGAAACAGAAGCATTCCAGCAATAGTCGTCGGCGGCACCGCCCTCTGCCGAGGACACCAGCAGGATTTCGCCGGTTTCCCGGTCATAACGGTAAATCTGCATCCCGGTGGGAGCAACACCTTCCACAAGATTTTTCGCCCCGGACGAAAAAACTATGTAGCGGCCATTGGCCGATATGGCCGGATCCCGACTGTTGCCGTCGGCAAGTCCGCCGCCGTGGGCACGGGTCACCAGTGAAATCGATTCGTCTTCCCGGTCATAGACAAAAACATCCATTTTGGCGTTGGTGTCGCCGGAAACGAGATTTGTCGCATCTGAATGAAAGACGATGTACCGGCCGTCATAGGAAATGTCGGCCTTGCCGTCATAGGCAGAGTGACCGTCGGCAGGCGACCCGTCATGGCCGGTGGAGATGAGAACCGTCTCTCCCGTTTCCAGTTCATGCAGGTATACATTGGTTATGTCCGCACTGACACCACCCGGCGCCAGGTCGGAGCTCCGGGAATCGAAGACCACAAACCGGCCATCGCCGCTCAGTTGCGATCTCAAAGTGGGATAATCGGTGATCTGGCTGCCATCGCCGGCTACATTGACCCGTGTCGTGGTCCTGAGTTTTCGGTCCCGAACAAAGATGTCCCGAAGGTTATTCGTGTCATTGGGAACGAGATTGCTTGCTGCTGTTGAAAAGGAGACAAAACGGCCGTCATGAGAAATCGACGAGTATGCCGAATGGGATTCGGTCGTCTCATGTCCCTCGCTTGACAGGTTTACCCGTTCGACATGCCAGGCATGGGCGGGAGCAGTGAAAAGCATCATGATCGCGAAGAAAATGACGGACGGGACAAGGCGGACGAAGCCGGTGCAGAGTCTTTGATCCATGGCGAAGTTCTCCGTAGGTGATTTCTACATTGAAAACGCGGGGGCGGCCGGCGGCGGCTTTGTCCCCGATCTTTACATCCAGGTCAGACTCTCTGATCGGCGCAAGCGTGGAGGGTTCTTTCGGAGAGGTTTTGTGAGTGCTGCCGAACAGGGTGCATGAAACTATAAAAGAATGAATCTCTTGGTTGCAATAATAATTGAAGAGACTGTGAGCGATTTCACACTTTGCCCATACATGATGACTACATCGAAACCGGCTGACACCCCCACCCCCTCAAAGGGGAAGGAGTTCTATTCAAGTATGATTATGTTGTACCTCATTAAGATGCGGGGGAACCAAGCTGCCGCGCCCGGGCGCGTCCGGTCTTGCCCGGGTCCGGCACCAGTCAGCCCCATCCCTCTAATTTCAACGACACGTAATTCATCGAACTCAACAACGTCCCCTTTGGATGGCCTTGACAACAAAACCTTGCGGTTTAATAATGCTTTGTAAGTTAATGAATCCGGTATGACTTGATTCACAAGCCAGGTTTCTCCTGAGATTTATCCTGATCTTGCCGAAGGGATCGAAATGAAGAATTCGCTTTCCAGGACCTCCTCTGAGACCGTCGAGATTGCTGCTACGGATAAGCGGAGGAGCAGGATATGTCGATAACAAGCATGAATGTGTCGACCCGATACGATTTGCCGGAAGAGAGGCTGGCAATGTTCATTCTTGAAAATCGTTTTCCGTCTGCCTACGACGTACATATATGCAGCTTTTTCGGAGACGTTCCTCTAGGGGACATAATGAGATTTTGCACCAAACAGGGCATCAGTCTCCATACATTGAAGCGCTACTATGACAACCACATAAGGGGCAAGTGTCCAAGCAGAAGCGTCGAGGAGATGTTGGAGTATGCTGAATGACACTCACCCGTGGGCGGATCTATTTAGAATCGCATACAAAATCTTGGATAATGCCGGTATCGCAAACTGGACCTTTGGCGGCGGTACCGCTCTTATGACATACTACCAGCACCGAAGAAGCAAAGACGTTGACATATTCATCACCGATGCACAGCTCATCACCTATCTATCGCCGAGGCTCAACGATTTTTCGGCGGCATTCACACGGGAATATAGCGAACAGGCAAATTTCTTGAAACTCTACTTCAGCGGTGCTGAAATAGACTTCATTGTGGCCCCTCATCTTACAGAAAACTATTTCATATCAAAGACGATATTGGAAGATCTTCCGGAAGTGCGAGTTGAAACCGCAGATGAAATATGCATCAAGAAGTTGTTTTACAGGGCCGAGACTTTGAAGATACGGGATATCTTCGACATCGCTGCAGCAATCAGACACGATGAACACAGTCTGTTGGATCATATCGATGTGTTTAGAGGCAAGGTGGATTTGCTTACAGCCCGGTTTGCACTCGCAAAGTCGAGGTATCATAATGAAATCGAAAAGCTGGACATCCTAGACTCTGGATTGAAGCACTCCGCGCTGGAAGTGTTTGAGGAGTTTCTGCAAAAATGCAGCAGTACTCTCAAGAGACCTGTGCAAGAGAACCGACCATTGCCGGGAGAAGGATGAAGGAGGTAAAAGGCGATGAGGCCTGTCATACCATGCTCACAGGTAACCTTTCAGGGGTTCTTCCGCCTTTCTTATCGTATCAAGTAATGCCAAGGAGGAGTAAAATGGCTACCATACCTGAGTGATCACTGCGGAACCGAAAAAACCGGTGGATTGATCTTGCACCAGGTTTTCTGCGCGTCCTCGGGTTGTTGTGTATGCAAGCCGGCCTCCTTTGTTGAGGTTGCAGAACCAATGGGTTAGAGTTGCCACCGACCATGCCTGTCGTTTTTGGAGACATGGCCGGTATTGGAACGAACATTTCGCCTAAAATCTGCGATTAGATGTTAGCTATTAGCCGGTTAGCAATTAGCTGTTAGCTGTTAGCAATTAGCTGTTAGCTGTTAGCGATTAGCTGTTAGTTGTTAGCTTAGGAACTTCAGGTACCTGTCTCACTTCAGGTTGAATCTGAGCTTTCATTTTTTGATGTTACTGCAACGTATGATAATCTATTGTTATTACAAAGCCAATAGCTAAAAGCTAACGGCTAAAAGCTAAGAGCTAATCGCACTTTTTAGATTTCAATTAATGGTATTCAAAATTATGTCCGGGAAAAGTTTCTTGTCAACAACCGTAAATGAGCTGGACAAAATTGGAATATCCAGGCCGGATGTGATTCTGGTCAGCGGCGATGCTTATATTGACTCTGCGTACTCCGGTGTTGCCGTTATCGGCCGGGTGCTTGATAGTGCGGGATACAGCGTGGCAATAGTGGCCCAGCCTGACATTGAGGGTCCTGAGGATATCACCGCCCTGGGTGAGCCAAGGCTTTTCTGGGGGGTTAGCGCCGGCTGCGTTGATTCGGAGGTGGCCAACTATACTGCTCTTGGGAAACCCCGCCGCAGATGCGATTTCACCCCGGGTGGGGCCAACACCAGAAGGCCTGATAGGGCCTGCATCGTTTACACCAACCTTATCCGCAGATATTTCAAGAATACCGCACCCATAGTCCTAGGTGGGATAGAAGCCAGCCTGCGTCGGGTGGCCCACTATGATCAGCGTTCCGACTCAATCAGACGAAGCGTGCTTATCGATTCCAAGGCAGACCTCCTGGTTTATGGCATGGGGGAAAGGCAAGTCCTTGAAATAGCAGCAAGGCTGGCCGAGAAAGCCGGCCTCTCGGATATCCCGGGGACCTGCATAATGGCCGCTGAGCCTCCGGATACTTATCTGCATCTGCCTGATTATCAAAAGGTCCGCACTGATCCTGCCGCCTTCGCAGCCATGTTCAAAGTTTTCTACCAAAACAGCATTGTGCCGTCAGGCCGGGGTATGGTTCAGAAATACGACAACAGGTTTTTGCTGCATCACCCTGCGCCTGCATTAATGAGCCGGAAGGAGTTGGACCGGATATTTGAATTGCCCTACATGAATGACGCCCATCCGGTCTGCCGGTCGAAAGGCCTGATCAAAGCCCTGGAAACCATAAAAGGCTCCATAACCACCCACCGGGGGTGCTTTGGGGAATGTTCATTCTGCGCCATTACCGTACACCAGGGTCGGACTGTCATCAGCAGGAGCATGGACAGCATAATCAGGGAAGCCGGCCGGATGTCCAGGGGAAAGGATTTCAACGGGGTGATCAAGGACGTGGGCGGACCTACGGCCAATATGTACGCATCAGGTTGCGGACCCATGTTCAGGGGCAGACCGTGCGCAGACAGGCATTGCATTGGCTTTGACGGGGTATGTCCGCGGTTGGTCTTTGGACATAACAAACAGAAGCGTTTACTAGCCGAGCTTGCGTCCCTGCCGGGAATTAAACAGGTAAACATTGCTTCGGGCATCCGTTATGATCTTGTTCTGGCGGACACAATACATGGTGAAGGCTATCTTAAGCAGCTCATAACGCGTCATGTCCCGGGTCAGATGAAAATTGCGCCGGAGCACTCCCGGGATCATGTCCTGAAACTGATGAACAAACCCTCTTGTTCCCGGGTATTTGAGTTTTCAATTCTGTACCGCAGCCTGGCCAAGAAGCATAAGAAAAATGTATTTTTGTCCTGCTATGTAATTGCAGCCCATCCGGGATGCACTATTGGGGATATGCAAAGTTTTGTCCGTTTTGCCGGGTTGAACCTGAAATTCATTCCAGAGCAGGTGCAAATATTCACACCGACTCCGTCCACCAGGTCTACGGCCATGTATCATGCAGGCATTGACCCGTTTACCGGGGAAAAGGTCTGGACGGAAACAAGCGTGTCCGGCAAAAGGCGCCAGAAGGATGCAGTCTGTGGTGCAGGTGGTCATGCATCCCGCCCGATCTCTAAGCAAGACAGGAAACAAATGGAAAAGCCTGGCAGGAAGTTGAAACCAAAGCATGAAAACAGAAAATGTTTATGGAAAAAATCATCATAATCACCGTTTTGATCTTGATTTTTGCCAGGTTATTCTGAGAAGGCACATTGTCTTTTCTAAACATGGCTCATGTCAGATGTCTGAGCAAAGCGATAACTTCCAAAGAGAATTTCGCGAAGACCAGGATCGTTGAATCCAAGAGAGAA
>CAYPSZ010000218.1:0-5074 GCA_964413125.1 uncultured Desulfobacterales bacterium | reverse complement strand
CCGGATGCCCGGATGGCCCTGTCCGCAAGCCACATGGTGTATTTTGTCGCCGCGGTCATGGTCCGGAAATCATGGGGAGGTATCCCGAGTTCATTGCGGGAGACCTGAAAGTCCAGGAAGGCGCCGACCTTGCAGTAAGTCTTGTCCGGAATCTGCGGCCGGGGATCATAGTAAAGTTCATGATCCCACCGCGAAGGGGGAACCAGTGTAATCCCGCTTTGCATGGCCAGGCTTGCGGCCCAGACATCCTCGGGGCTCTTCCCCAGAGAATTGAGCAAACTCATCCCGGTGATGGCGACCCTTTCCCGATCGCCTCTGTCGAGGGCAACCCGCTTCAGTCCACAGGCGACCCCGGAGGACGGCGTTTCCGCGGCTTTCCCGATCGACCCCACCACAGGCTGATGCAGCAGGAGAGGGCCTTCCGCCAGCTCCCGGTGAAAGGACTTCAGCGTCCGGACCTCACCGATGAGGCCCGCGCAGGCTCCGCTCATGAATTGTCCGCGTTCCAGACAGGCCCGCTCATCCAGAGGCGCTCCGCCCGGCCTGTCAAGGCCTCGGGCTGCAGCGAAGAGGCTCCCCGCGGTAATCTCCTCCATTTTCGTCCTGAAGGAGGGCTCGTCCTGGGGAACTGCTGAAAACTCCCTTTCCAGGGATAAAACAGCCGCCATTCTCGGAGTCCTCAAGGACCGAACCCGAAGTCCGGTGTCCCGGCCTGAAACAACTGTTCCCCCCGGAGGAGATTCAAGGATCAGCCGCTGATAGAGCGCCGACAAGGCCCCCGTTTCAACGATCTCCCGGGTGGCAAGATAGGCGGTGCCCATCTGTATGGCGTCAGCACCGAGCATGGCGGCCATGAATGCGGTCTCCCGATCGAAGATCCCCCCTGCAAGGACCACACGACTGTTCCGGAAGAGGGACGGCGTGCGCCGTTTCAGGTCCAGCACCATTTGAGCCAGGGTGAGTGTGGAGTGCCGCCCCACGTGACCGCCGGCTTCATACCCCTCACAGACTACATATCGGACGCCCGCTTCAAGAGCAAGCCTCAACAGTGCCTCATCGGAAGCGATATACATGAGCTCCATGCCACACTGCATCAATTCTCTTACGGGGGTGAGATCGCCTCCTGCGATCACCACGAAAGGGGGCCTGTGTTTCTTTATCCAGTCCAGATGCGTCTCCCTGAAAGGGTTCTCTGCCAGGGAGATGAGATTAACCGCATAAGGTCGTCCTCTCATAAGCTCCGACAGGCGTCCCAGCCTCCGGTCAAGGGCTTTCCGGTCCATCAGGCCGAGAGCGATGGTGGGCAGTCCGCCGGCATCGGCAACCTTTGAGGCAAACTCAGGGACATCCGTGATCCAGGACATGGCCCCCTGGATAAAGGGATATCCGGTTCCCATCTCTCCGGCTGCAGGACTCTGTGAAAAGCAAGCCTTTTTCGCCTCAGCCAGGTGGCATAAGTTTCGAATCTCGCCCATGAAGGCCTTCACGGCCTCCTCGGTTCCGGCCCCGAAACGCTCAACGAACGACGCGGCAAAGGCGGCTTCCACGCCCAGAGGAATGACCTCGTCCTGTCCGAAATGGCTTTCCAGAGGATGCAGGATCCCGGCATGCACCCGGGTCAGGAAAGAGCGGCGGGTTTCCTCCGCGATCTCTGTCTCGTATAGCGAATCCTCCAGCCTCTTGATCTCCTTGAACGCAAGCGAGTTTCCCTTGTTGAAAAGGCGACAGGGAACCTGCAGGTCCAGGCCGACCAGTTCAGTCGAATCCAGGCGCAGATTAGAGAGTCGTTGACGCTGAACATCATCGACGGCGACCAGATCAGTCAGCCAATGGACGCTCTCGAAAACAATCCCGGCTGCACCGGTGGACAGGAATGCCGCGGCCGCCTCGGGAGTGTATATGCCTCCCCAGATGAGAATGTCGTGTGGCATTGAAGATGCTCGCAGCAATTTTCTTGCCGTCGAATAAAGAACAGTAATCGTCTCAAGGCTCACAAACCCGGAGGCCTCGCATCCTTTCAGGACGACGCGTCCGATGCCCGGGTCATCCTTCAGAACCGCCGCCACGAGATCCGGGCTTCCGGTTATTGGAAAGCAGCAGTGGTCTTGGGCCAACTCCTTCAATCTCTGTAGAAAAATGGAAAAATCTTCTTGATTAAACTGGAGATGAGGCTCAATCCATATGTTCCGGACGCCTGTTTCCTTCAGCAACCGCCCCAGAGAAGGGTCCATAAAGGCAGGGACGGAAATCTTGATATCCCTGACGGGACAGGAACGGTCGGCCTGTTGCAGGAAAGAACGCAGACCTTCCACCCCCATCATGGAAATATCGAAGACGGCTCTGCTCCCTGTCCGTCGAGCCATTTGGATCACGGGCGGGACCATCTCCCCGGGCCGCCAGACGAAACCGATGACGGAAGCCGGATCATCAGCCGACATGTTTGGACCTCTGTTTCAATGGATTTTTCCCTTTGTTAAAAATCATAAACATATCCTGAAGATACGATATTTTTTGTATTTTTTTGCGCCGACCTCCTCTATCAATGAATTGATTGCCTCGTTCTCCTCCAGGGTCCAACCCAATTCCAGGTAGCGATATTTTTCTTTCTTCCTCACAACCTCGAATATGTGGTGGAAGGCCAGCATGGGGAATCCCAGTTGCTGGTATTCCTCCTTGATCCCGAAGATCAGACATCTCAATCCCTTGACCTCCCGCCGGTACATGAGGAACTTCAACAAACCCGTCAGGCCGATCCGCCCGTTGAGACGCTTGAGCAAAGGGTTAAGATCAGGAAAAATCACGCAGGCCCCTGCAGGTTTACCTTTATAATAAATAAAAAATACTAAGTCAGGGTCCACGAATTTCATCACGATTTTTTGAATGTCATTCATCTCATTATCAGTCAGGGGGACGAAACCCCAGTTGCCGGCCCAGGAGGCATTGTATATCTCTCGGATCAGGGCAAACTCAGAATCCGCATCCTCCGGGTCAGAGGGTCTGATATGGACCCCTTTTTTTTGGGAGATCCGTTCAGCAAGACTATCCATCCACGCTGGAAGCCGATAAGTGTCATCCATAAAAAAAGCGGCCAAGTCCTTTTCTTTCGTGAAACCGCACGATTCTACCAAACTTTGGTAGTACGGGGGGTTGTAGGGCATCATCAAAGCGGGTGGATAATCGAACCCCTCAATGAGCAACCCCACCTCGTAATTGGCGGACGGGCTTAGCGGGCCTCTCAGGAAGGTCATTCCCTTGTGGTGAACCCATTCCTTCACGGAAGAGAAGAGGGCCGCAGCGGCCTCCGGATCGTCAGCGCATTCGAAGAACCCCCAAATACCCATCTTTTCGCCGTGGAACCGGTTATAACGGCGATCTATTATGCCCGCTATCCTCCCCACCGTCTTGGAACCGCGTCGAACCAGGAAAAGGATGCGCTCGGAAAATTCCCAGAAAGGGTGTCTGTCGGGGTCCAGCATCCGGCGAACCTCCTTTTTCATCGGCGGAACCCAGTTGGGGTACTCACCATAGATCTTCCACGGGAGGTCAATGAAGTCCTTTAACGCCCGCCCTCCTTCAACAGTAACGATCTCTGTGCCTGCCATGACTGTTCCCTTCAAAAGGCTGTATACCAACCGGAATTTATAACACATTACGCATCAGTGTCTCAAAGCAAATGTCGATTCGTCCGCAAACGCCGTTGGTGAGGCCGGCGTTCAGTTCCGGGATATTTTCCCGTGTCCCGCGATTTTCACTTAGAGAAATGAGCGATCCCCATATGGACAGAGCCTTCCAAAGAAACAATAATAAGGAATAAGGCAAGTACTGGCTGGGCGTGTTTTGACCAGATAGGTATACCCCTCCTGTCTTGCTCGCGTTTGTGCTCTCAGGGCCCTTCTCTGGGCCGAATAAGGGCCTTCCAACGGCAATGAGTAAATGGGAAGTGAAATCAAGATGTTGCGATATTTTTCGATCCTTA
The DNA here is from genome assembly GCA_964413125.1 of uncultured Desulfobacterales bacterium. GTDB lineage: Bacteria > Desulfobacterota > DSM-4660 > Desulfatiglandales > HGW-15 > JAIPEI01. The sequence goes on along the minus strand of CAYPSZ010000218.1, from coordinate 1,098 downwards.
TATCGGAGTTTTAGTGCATAGCAATGTTCTCTTGATCTATTATGTTCAAATATGCTTTGATAGTATCTTACCGCTTAAAGCATTACTTCATATTCGTAAAGATGCAGGAAGACGCCCATGGGTAAGGCAAAACAGGATGTTGATATTATTGAAAAATGCCCGACGGGCATCCGTGGTCTCGATGAGATCACAAAAGGAGGGCTTCCGAGAGGCAGGCCTACTTTGATCTGCGGCAGTGCGGGTTCCGGCAAAACGCTTCTTGCCATGGAATTTCTCATGCGGGGCGCCATGGATTACAAAGAACCCGGGGTCTTCATGACCTTCGAAGAGTCCCCTGATGATCTGGCGAAGAACTTCATCTCCCTTGGTTTTGATCTTTCTGCCATGGTGTCGCGGGGTCTCATCGCAACGGACCACGTCCATATCGCGCGCAGCGAGATTGAGGAGACGGGTGATTACGACCTGGAGGGATTGTTCATCCGCCTGAGCACTGCCATAGATTCCATCGGAGCAAAGCGGGTTGTCTTGGATACCATCGAAGCACTTTTCTCCGGGTTATCGAATACCGCTATCCTTCGGGCAGAGCTCCGCCGGCTTTTTCACTGGTTGAAAGAGCGCGGTATGACGGCCGTCATTACGGGGGAAAGCGGCGACAAGACCCTGACACGCTACGGGCTCGAAGAATACGTGGCCGATTGCGTGATCCTCCTCGACTTCCGCATCGAGGAGCAAATTTCCACCCGCCGCCTGCGTATTGTCAAGTACCGGGGCTCATCTCACGGCGCCGACGAGTATCCCTTCCTGATAGACGACAGCGGCGTCTCCATCCTGCCGATCAGCTCCTTGGGACTCGACTACCCCGTTTCCAAAGAACGCATCTCCACGGGCGTCCCCAAATTGGATGCCATGTTTGACGGCAAGGGGTTCTACCGGGGCAGCACCGTCCTCGTCTCCGGTACGGCAGGCACCGGCAAAACCAGTTTGTCGGCCACCTTTGCAGACGCCGCCTGCCTGCGCGGTGAGCGCTGCCTTTATTTTGCCTTCGAGGAATCGCCCAGACAGATCATCCGGAACATGGGCTCCATCGGCATCGATCTC
>CAYPSZ010000217.1:0-4711 GCA_964413125.1 uncultured Desulfobacterales bacterium | reverse complement strand
GAGAAGGGCCAAAAGCACGGCAACGGCCTTCTGCTCGTACCAGGCGATGTCGTAGGACACGGGCAGCTCGTTGATGTCGTTCAGGCCGAAGGCCTCCTTGAGCTTCAGGGCGATCACCGCCAGGGAGTAGCAGTCATTGCACTGGCCTGCATCCAGCACCCGGGGGATGCCCCCGATGTCGCCCAGGTCCAGCTTGTTGTAGCGGTATTTGGCGCACCCGGCCGTGAGGATCACAGTGTCATTTGGCAGGTTTTGGGCCACTTCCGTGAAGTAGCTCCGGGCCTTCTGACGGCCGTCGCATCCGGCCATGACCACAAAACGCTTGATGGCCCCTGACTTCACCGCGTCGATCACCTTGTCCGCCAGAGCCAGGACCTGGTTGTGGGCAAAACCTCCCACGATCTTTCCCGTCTCGATCTCTTCCGGCGGCGGGCACTTCTTTGCCAACTCCACCACGGGCGAAAAGTCTTTTGATCCGCCCTCCGGCCTGTCATTGATGTGACCGACCGCGGGGTAATTGACCACACCGGTGGTAAAGAGCCTCTCCTGATAGGTGTTGTCCTTTTTGATGGGAATGAGGCAGTTGGTGGTCAGGATGATCGGGCCGTTGAACGACTCGAAGTCCTTGTTCTGGTGCCACCATGACCCGCCGTAATTGCCTACGAAATGGTCGTACTTCTTGAACGCCGGGTAGTAGTTGGCAGGCAACATCTCACCGTGGGTGTAGACATCCACTCCCGTACCTTGGGTCTGCTCCAGAAGCTCCTGCATATCCTTCAAATCGTGGCCGGAGATCAGGATGCCCGGGTTCTTGCCCACCCCGATGTTGACCTCGGTGATCTCCGGATTCCCGTAGGCCGCAGTGTTGGCCTGGTCCAGAAGGGCCATGGTGTTTACGGAGGTCTCGCCTGCCTTCATGACCATGCCCACCATCTCGTCCACTGAAAGGTCCTTGGTGGTGGAGGCCAGGGCCTCCATGAGAAAGCCGTAGATCTCATCCTTTTCATGACCCAGGATCGCTGCATGATCGGCATAGGCTGCGATCCCCTTGCACCCGATGGTGAGCATCCACCTTAGCGAGCGCACATCCTCGTCTTGATCGGCCGTGATGCGAACCTCATCCGATAAGGCCTTGGCCGTGATTTCCCCCTTGTCATCCGAGGCCCAGGTGGCACAGTCCGGAAGGGTTCCCGGCATGTCGCCCGCCTTTTCCTTTACCGCTTCCCGAACCTTGAGGCCCTCCTTGATCCGATCGATGATCACGTCGTCATCCCAGGCCACATTGGTGACGGTGGTGAAAAGGGCCTTTAAGATGAAACGGCCCGCGTCCTTGTCCACCGTGCCCTGTTCCTTGAGCTTGTTCCCGTACACCGAGATGCCTTTGCACACATAGATGAGAAGGTCCTGAAGATCCGCGGTCTCCTCGGGCTTGCCGCACACCCCCTTGACGGTGCATCCTTGGTTCTTGGCTGTTTCCTGACACTGAAAACAAAACATGGCTTATCCTCCTTTGGTTATTGATTGACGAAAGCACTAATGTTTCAATCCCCGCCTTTCATTGGCGGCGTTTATGTGATAATAAATGATATTACGCTTCAAAGCATTGACTTAAGTCAAAGGCTTATGCCCCGTATTTCGGCTATCCCATCGGAGCAATGCTTTTAATGGGATCCAAGCGCCCCGGAGCCTGCAGACCCTGAGGGCTGATGTGTTTTCCCCCATCCGAAAGAGGCTAAAGAGATCAAGAGCTTTTGTCAGGAAGGTCTGATACCTGAGCCGCCCGCATCATGTGTTTCAGGGGCGGAGGGATACGGGAACGGGGGTGAAAATGAAAAAGGTAATCAAGCATGGACGCCCATTGGAAAGACCTATATGGTCCGGCCCATAAACCCGAGGGGCCGCAATGATTTGCATGGGCGTAGGAAAATCAATACGGAAAGGATACTAACCGATGAAGGCAAAAATTGATCAAGATACACTTTATGTCGAAATTGAAATTAACAAGCCACCCGTACCCAGTGCATCGGGCAAGACCCTCGTTGTCGCCAGCACCAGAGGAAATATCAGTACGGATGTTATGGTTGACGGCAAGCCTTTGACCATTGGACTGAACGCGTATATTAAGAAGTGAAGTTGCCACACCCACTGCAGTTCAGCTCATCGACAAGCGGAGGACACAGGCGGGACGGGTATTTCGGGGTCGTTAAGTTCCGGTCCAAGACTTCCCTGCCTTCGTGATTCATGAAGCGGGGTTCAAGCAGTCCAGGCAGAAGAACACATCCCACACATAACCGGAATTGTCATGGTCCTTAATGACCACATGGTACAGGTCGGCCATGGAAGCTCAGCTCCTTTCAGTAAAAAAGCCATCTACCGGGGTACGAGTCAATTGGAAGGGAATAGTGATTGATTTCCTGGAGGGTTGTTTTCAGGGCAACCCATACACAACCTACCCGGAGTCGGTATGACAGGCGAAATGCAGGGCACTGTGCCGCGCGCGGATTTGGGCGATCTGCCTCGGATGTTCCACCTGAACTGACACATGCGGGCAGGGGCCTCTTTTCCACTCACACACTCTTTTCAGATCTAAATTCGAGTTCGAGGACGGTGAGCACCTACGCCTCATGCCTCGGAACTTCTCAATGCCCAAAAGGTTCGTCCAGATCGTCCTGTCGTCCAACTTGTTGTAATTGACTGGACTGTGGAGGGCGATAGATGGCCGTATATCCGTTATGGACATGCAGGCCGGTCAAACGGGCATCGTTCATGTGGGCTACTTTTGGGCTCTCTTTCTTTGATGGTGGTATCGGGTAAAACATTTCTCTAAAAAGACGTTTTTGTTAGACATCATCGTTGCCTTTAATTATATTGTTGTCCAAATGGACAATCTAAATATTTAAGGCAACAATGGACATCGAACGCGAGATACTGGCTTACCTGGAAAATCATATAAGCGATCTGATCCCTCTGAAAGGGCTAACTATCCGTATTGAGGTCCAGCGCTCCGAAGAGAAAGCGTGGCGACCCGATTTCATGGCCCATGTCTCTTACAAAAAACTCCAATTCAAATTGATCGGGGAAATCATTCCGCAGCAGAGTTCTTCTATGTTCAAGGCAAAACTATCCCTTCTGAAATCCCATGCCGGCAAGGATGAAGGCTCGGTTCCCCTTGTGGTGGCCAAATACCTGAGCCCTGACCGCAGGAAGCAGTGTCAGGAAGAAGGAGTCTATTTCCTGGACCTCTCGGGTAATGTTTTCCTGGAATATGACGGCCTGTATATTGAAAGGATCGGGTATCCCAACCGCTTTCCAGAAAAAAGAAGGGGACGAGGGCCGTTTTCCGACAAGGCGTCGCTCATTCTCCGAGCAGCCTTCTCGGATATCAAAAAGGTATGGGGGGTTCGAGAGCTTGCCCAATCCATCGGGCTCGATCCCGGTTTCGTCTCCCGCATGGCACAGGAACTCGAAAAAAGAAATTATGTGTCCCGGATCGATTCCAAACTGAAGCTCCGGGACCCCGGAAGTCTTCTGGAAGACTGGGTCCGGGAATACGACTACCATAGGAACCAGGAAGTCAGGTACTTCTGTCTGGCAAAAGGCCCGGAGGAGATCATAGACAAGCTGGTTGCCGCTCCGATTCCGGATGACATACCATACGCGCTCGGCCTTCACGCAGGGGCCAATCTTGTCGCCCCCTACGCCGTCTACAATGAGGTTCACATCTATATCCAGGACAAAGGCGGCATCAATTGGTTCGTGGAAAAACTGAAATTGCGGGAGGCCCGCGAGGGGGCGAACCTCATATTCCTGTTGCCCTATTACAAGCATTCGGTCTTTTATGGTAAGCAGAGGATCAGGAACCTGTGGGTGGTTTCGGACCTCCAGCTCTATCTTGACCTGTACGATTACCCCATCCGGGGCCTCGAGCAGGCCGAGCATCTCTATGAGAAGCGCCTGAAACAGATCATCGAGGTTTGAAAGGCTTCCGTGCCTGAAGATTTCAAAGCCGGGTTTTTAAAAACCCTCTGGATTCTCAAGGACTATCTGCCTGTGATCGTTATCGGAGGCGGATGGGTTCCCCTCCTGTACTATCATTATCTCCTGGCAGACAAATCCAGAGAGCCCATCAGGACGCGGGACATTGATCTCCTTGTGGACATTCAGGAATCTATAGTCGGTGACCCCCGACCATAAAAACGACGATATGTTTTTCCCTGAGTTAAACTATCATCAACTATCAAGGTATGCCCATAAGTGGGTAATGAAATACGAAGCTTTTTAGATTGAGCAAGTTTTACTCTATAAATTGGATACGTTGTTACAAACGCAAGTCTGGCGAAGAGTAACGCCTAGTGGTTTTTCTAGCGAGAGACCTGACGAAATGCTTGTTCCAAGTTATGCCATAATACTATTTATGCCTAATACTACAGCGCAACATTGATGCTTAACCTATCTGCTATTTTAAGGCGCCCCTTGCGGTGTGAGTTATAGGCAACCAGGTTTCGTCTGAGGTGGTATTTAACAATTTCAATTGCGGCTTCCAGCGATAGAGATCTGAGTGGCAGCATTACGGATAAGAGCCTCCGAATCAGATGTGGGGTCAACAGCGGGCTTTTTTTTAAAATGCAATCGCATTCTGAGCAGGAAATGCAAAGCCAGGAATACGAAAGTCATGTGGCGATGCCAGGCAGGCCAGGAGCGATGTTCGTAA
>CAYPSZ010000216.1:0-4258 GCA_964413125.1 uncultured Desulfobacterales bacterium | reverse complement strand
CAACGTAACAAAAGTAGTGCCCCCAACAAGAACTCTAAATAGGCTAACTATCTAATATGACACAGAATCATGTCTCGAGCCCCAGAAACTTGGGTTAAGAAGTTGCGTGGAGGCGTACTGCAGTACGCCGCACAAGCAACCTCGCATATTGACGCCGAGATTGACATACCGGGAACCCGCCCGAACGGTGGGCGTGCAAGCAAAGCGCGGACAAAGAAGCCCCTTTCTGGATGGAAACCGGATAAAGGCGCGAAGGACGCTATCACGTCATATGGTGTGGGTACCCGGCCTCGTCATCAAATCAAGGCGTTCCGGTGTCAGACTGGTTTTCACCTGCACCGGGCCTCAATCCGGCGACCGCCTGCAGCACATAAAGGCATTCCACCATATCCACCCTGCCGTCGCCGTTTACGTCCGCCGGACCGGACTGAATGCCCGAAGCCATGCCCGTCATGTACCTCATGGAAAGGACCGCGTCGTCCAGTTGGATCCGGCAGTCCCGGGTTATGTCGCCCTTTACCGGACTACGCATGATAACGCCTGCATTTATGGAAGACAGCCCCAAGGCGCTGGTGGAAAAAACCACGTTGCCTCCCGTGTCTACGGTCATCCGGACTTGATCGGTGCTGGTGATGGGCCGCAAAGCGTCGGTCAGATCCATGTGTACGGGAATATCTCCGTTCAAGAACCGCATGGGCCGGGTGTCAAAGAGGGCTGTGTCCGTCTGGGTGACCCATTTGCCGGTTGCTGAATCAAATTTCTGGCCGGCGGAGTTCCAGACCTCCCCGTTCCTATCCAGAAAAACCCTGGTCCCTCCCAGGTAGCCGGAGTCGTCCCCATTGACAAAAACAGACCATGCCGGGTCACCGTTTTCAGGGTCCTTTTTCATGACGCTGACCTTGCCGGTTATAAAGGTGCTCATGAACCACATGTTTTCCTCTCCGTCCATGAGGGCGTACTGAACCCGGTAATCAGGGAACCTGGTGTCGTCAGTTGTATCATAGGTTGTCCAGGCGGTATTGTCGGCATTCAGGTGATAAACCACATCCGCCCCGCAAAACCACTTGCCGTCTTTGGGGTCCACGTACAGGCCATAGAAAAAGGTGTCCCCCGAGGGGCCGGCGGGCAGGTCCAGCCAGCCCTCGGTGGTGATGTCGTAAGCCAGAGGCGCACGACGGTTGGGGGCCATGAAAACGACGTTGTTAGAGTCCACGCCGATACCCGTAATGCTTCCGGTTCCGCGCGCCCAGGTGAGATCCATGGTGTCCTCCTGGTACTGGACCCATGTGCCGTCCGCCTTCAACCGGGCTACGCTGGGGTGGTCATAGGCGCCGAACCACACTCCTCCGCTAAGGTCTCCGGCCACGGCGGTTATGCGGTTGCTGGTAAGGGATGTGCTGCTTTTACGGTAATTGTACGAAAACACCTGAGGATCGTCTTTCGGGGAATCTGTATACCAGGCATGAACTCCCGAGCCGTAGTTGATAACGAGGCCTGTAGTAAACCACAGCGTGCCGTTGTGCTCCTGCATCCCAAGGACCTGTTCGCTTTCGACTCCCAGCTCGGCACAAGTGGTGCGCGTCCAGGCAGTTGTTTCGCCAGGGGTATACTTCACGATGCCGCTGTTCTGAACGCCGAACCACATGACTCCGTCTGTACCTGGAGTCATGCAGAAGACCTGGTTCCTTGAACCGGTAAGTTCGTTGATGTTGTAATGAATCCAGTGGTTGGTGCTGTCAGGGGAAGTCAAGCAGTACACCCCTGTGGCACCGTAGGTGCCATTGATAAACCACATGTTGCCAAGGGAATCCTCCATGATTCCGGTTATGGGAGCAGGGGCTGAGTCAGGATCATATGGATTATATGGAGGAACCTCCGGATCGTCCTTGTATTCGTCGGAAACAGAGGGGAAAGTGGTGTCAAGGAGGCTGTCGCCGAACTGCACACCGTATTCGTTAGCCACCCAGTAGCGGCCGTGGCTGTCCACATAGGCGTCCCGGATCAGATCGTTGTTGTAAATGGAATACACGATTCGGGTTTCCACCACATTGTAAGCGGAGTCCACGCGTTTAATGCTCTTGGCCGCAATGAGAAGAACGTCCTGTGTGCCGTCCCGGTTGTTTATGAGACGGATGATATGGGCACTGTCCACACCGGTGGTGTCCACGCCGTAAAACTCATCATAGGTGTTCTCCATGGCAAAGGTCTGCCAGGAGCCGTCCGCCTTTTCGCACAGTACAATGCGGTTGTTGAGGGCGTACCATACATTGCCCGCGTCGTCCCGCATTACATAGCGAACATCGCTTTCCAACTGCGGCTTTTCCACCACATGATTGAAATCGCCCTCCAGCCAGTTGTTGGCCCGTGAGGTGGTCAGAAACTGAAAACGGGCTGAGGAGTCGCCGGAAGGCAGGAGCCACACACCCGAATCGTATTCCGAACCCTCGGAGGCGGTTACCCAGACTGTGCCTGTTGAATCCACGGTCAGATTTTGGGGTTGATAAGGTACGCTGTTGGTGCGGACACGCCGCCAGGCGGGCGGGTCATCGTCCTCAGCAAAAGCACCCTGAAAACCCGGGAAAAAGGTCGATACCCACAATATAATTATAATCAAGGCAAGGGATCGAAACCGATCCCCGGCAGCTTCGAATGTTATTGATTTGAGTTTGGCCATACATGAATCCTTTCAAAAAAGGGATAAAACAACCGGGATGGCTTGCATAATTATTTCAAGATAACACTCAACACTACAGAATTCAAGCCCGTGTCAAAAACCAGCTTTATTCATCAAACTTAAATCACCGGACTTTTCATAACTCCCAAATTATAACAACTGCATTTTTTAAACCTTAATTGCAATATATAATAAAAATCTGACCGATGAAGCCTCTCAAAATACAGCTCTCTTCCCTGTAAATAATTAGCACGATGCCGCTGGCTTCTTTAGCATGCTATTATCGCTCCTGCCTGCTCTAACTATTGTTATTATCGTTCAATTGAATTGAATAGGAAGTTGCTTTTTGAGGATCATAGTAGCTTAAAATGGAAAAGGAAGTTGCTTTTTGACGAACATAGTAGCTTAAAACGTGATTGTGTGTCAATGAAAAAATGGAAACAACATATTGTGGTTAAGAAAACGTCCCATAACGAAAGCGCGCCTAGCAGAGCGAACCATGTGCTCGCCCTTGTTTGGGACGTGCGAGCACATGGCCGCAAGCCGCTCCAGGGCGTCGAAGGTCTTCGTGCGCTTTCCATTCCTGGATTCATAGGGCCAGGTTTTCCATGGAGTCCGCATGACGTGGCAAGATTCGAGGACCGTAGTGGACATGGAACCCTGAATGCCGTCATCCCATGAGGTTGTCGATGAATTCCGGGCGGATCTTTCGGCGACGCAGGAGCATCCGGAACACCTTGTGGCGAAAGATCTTTTCGATGGGCTTGATCTCCGGTCGGGGCGCAACTCGGAACATGTCCTTGCCGTAGAATCCACCGTCGGCAAGAAGGATGTGGCAGTAAGGTTTAACTCCAGAAGTCCCCCGAAGGTCTGCACCGCTATGACCGCACCGGGCCGGCAATCTGCACCCGGCAAGGCCTCCTGAAGGTACTGCTTGAGGGTCTCCCGAGCGCACCGGCTGAGATCGCAGAGGAGTTTGCGGTCATAGAGAAAAGACCGGCGGAGGATCTTCGGGATGTTGAAGACCCAGTGGCGATGGGGGACGGCCTTGACGACCTCTTCGAGGAGCCACTGACCGAATTCGACAACCCGCTTCTGGTGGCAAGAGGGGCAGAAGTGCCGTCGCTTGCAGGAGAAGGCTAACAAGTACTCGTGGCCACAATCGCCACACCTGACACGGGCAAAGCCATTGTGCAGGATGCCGCAGTCGAGAAACCGGTAGATGACGTTTCGTACATACGGGCGGAAAAATCCGTATTGGCGGGCAAAACGTTCATCGTAGACCTGTTCCAGGGTCTCGAAGTGGTCTTCCACGCACTGATAGAAGGCGGTGGCCTGCGGTTTCCTGGGGCGGCAAAGATCCTTGAGCTGATGAAAGAAAACAAAACAAATCGCGCTTTTTTACACCGGACGGAAACACGCCGGGGAAAATACCTGCGAAGAATTCGGATTGGCGGACAATCGCCTGGACAAAAACCTCGTCCTTGGTCTTGAAATACAGATAGAGCGTGGCGCGGCTCAATTCCGCCGTCTCGGCGATCTTGTCTTTTCCTGATCCTGCATTTCTCGTTTTGAGTTCGCCGA
>CAYPSZ010000215.1:0-4007 GCA_964413125.1 uncultured Desulfobacterales bacterium | reverse complement strand
TATACCTCAAGCGGCAAGAGGAAGATTGGGTGATTCTGGGCATGGGCCGAAGCTTTCCCGCCTCTTTCTACGATTCCAATTTTGTCCCTATGGAGCTTCGAGGCCCGGTGGATGAGGATGCTTCATATGGGCCCCCGCCTCTCGAGTCCTGCACGCATCTGCTGGAGGCCCTCTCCTCGGCCATCGGGCTGAGAGGAGACCTGGTGGATAGTGCTCCATTTTTCGACTATTCAGGTCTTTCCCATGGAGAGGGTTGTCGCATCACAATGAGTGGCAAAGGAGACATGGTGGCGGGCCCTGGGGAGGTCATAGTCGCCATACGATCCGTATTGGAAGATCGGGGGTATGCTGAGGACCAGAGCTATGCAGCGGATGGGCCTCTAGGGACAACAAGGGCTTTTTATAAGGAGCAGAGCCTCGTCCTGGCAAGCGTGGTGGCGGAGCCCGCTGAAGAAGCCGGGCTTCTGTCCATCCGGCCGCTGTCTATGGGTGAGTTGCTTCCCGAGGAAATCCGGTACACGATCGTTATAATGGCGGCTGAGCAACAATGACTCCTCTCCCTCCGTTTCCGACCTCCTACACCGCCAACCTCGGTGCAGGATCAAAATCATCACCGCCTTGACCGCCTGGCATCCAAAAGACAGGCTGTCAAGGGTAAGTCACTGCCCAACAGCCCAACAGCTTAACAGCTCAATTCAACCTATTCAACAACGTCCCCTAAATATGTGGGATTGTCTGATTCAAAGGGATATGGTATGAACGTAAAAGGCCCTTTTTCGGAAAACTGAGATCCGCAGGCGCTTCATATGCCTTGCGGGTAATTTGAAAGGGCCGGAGAGGAAGACGTTTTAGATGCCTGGTCTCTTGATACGGTGGTTGATTCTGACCCTTGCCATCACAGCAGCCTCATTTCTTATGGACGGAATCCAAGTGAGCGGTTTTTTTAGCGCCCTGGGAGCGGCCGCAATCCTGGGGGTGCTGAACGCCTTGTTCCGTCCAATTCTTATCATTCTAACGCTCCCCATTAATGTCCTGACCATGGGGCTTTTTACCTTTGTGATCAATGCAGTGCTTTTAATGATGGTTTCCGGTGTGATCGCAGGTTTTCAGGTGAAGGGTTTTTGGTCGGCTGTTTTCGGTTCACTCGTTATCAGCCTTATTAGTTGGTTCCTGAGTTCCTTTATCAGTTCCCGGGGCCGGGTGGAGTATATCGACATGGAGCGCAAGTCCGGCAATCGCTGGGAGTGACAGGCTGAAGTGATGCTTTCATTCAACAAGGCCTGAAACGGCCCTGACCAGCGCTCGAATAAATCGGTCGTTTGTGCCGCAGCAGCCGCCCACCATATCAGCCCCGGCCCGGGCAACGGCCAGGCAGTCTTGTGCGAACTCCTCCGGGTCCTGCAGGTAGCGTGTCTCACCTTTCTTTGTTACGGGTTTGCCTGCATTGGGCTGTATCAGCAGGGGCGCGTCGGTTGAAGCCCTCAGCTCCCCTGCCAGTTCTATCATTTCCCTGCTCCCCAGGGTACAGTTTGCGGCGATCACGTCCACACCGGCTTCCTTGAAAGCGGCGGCACATCGGGCAGGGCTTTCACCCATGACGGTGAAGAACCCCCGCTTGGTCAACTGGTATGTGGTGGCCGCCGCCACGAGGCCTGCTCCGGCCCGCCGAGCCCCGGTTACGGCTGCGAGGGCCTCGTCCAGGGAAAACATGGTCTCGATGCTGATGAAGTCGGCGCCTCCCTCAAGAAGGGCCTCGGCCTGGACGCAGAATGCGTCTTCCATTTGTTCCCGCGTAACCTCGCCCAGCGGCGCCATCATCTTTCCTGTGGGCCCGATGTCTCCGGCCACGTATTTTCCCGGAGGGCGGACTTCCGAGGCAATACGGGCACCCTCGATGTTGAAAAGGCTCGTTTGACCGGCGCACCCCCTTTCTCCAAGCTTTATGGGGTTGCCCCCGAACGTGTTGGTGTGAACCACGTCTGCGCCTGCATTGTAGTAAAGCCTATGGATCTCCATTATCTTTTCCGGGCGATCCACGTTGAGCTTTTCAGGAACCTCTCCGGCTGAGAGACCCGAGGCCATGAGCATGGTGCCCATGGCTCCGTCAAAAATGACGGTTCTGGTCTCGGCCAGTTCAAGGATGCTTGGTTTCAATGGTTTTACCCTCACAAGGACGCTTAAACGCCAAGGAAAGATCATGGCAGGATCAAATTATCATGCGGTCAGGAGCTCCCGCACCTTTCTAACCGCGTCCACCGCGTCCACGCCGTAACCGTCCGCACCGATTTCCCGGCAAAAGGCCTCGTCAACAGGGGCTCCGCCGATGAGCACTTTGGTGCTCAGGTTCCGTTCGCGCACCAGTGAAATTACATCGCCCATGGCCGGCATTGTGGTGGTGAGCAGGGCTGAGATTGCTATGACCCGGCCGTTCTGATCAACGGCGGTTTCCACGAATCGCTCGGGGGCCACGTCCACCCCGAGGTCAACTACCTTGAACCCTGCGCCCTCCAGCATCATGCCCACCAGGTTCTTGCCGATGTCGTGAATATCTCCCTTGGCCGTACCTATAATGATCCGTCCTTTGTCGGCATCACCGCCCTCTGCAAAAAGGGGACGAAGAAGCTCCATGGCCGCATGCATGGCCTTGGCCGACCAAAGGACCTGCGGAATAAAGTATTCTCCCTCCCCGAATTTTTCTCCCACCAGGTCCATGGCTGGAACCAGAGCCTTATTCAAAATATCGTCCGCCTCGACCCCTGAGGAAAGCGCCGATTCAACGCCGCCGGAAATATCATCAACCCTCCCCTCCACAACAGCCTGGTAGATATCTTGCATTATCCCCACTGTATTATTCTCCTTTTTTGTTCTCTAAATAATTCACAATTCCTGTCAAGTCATCCTGAACCATGGTGGAAAGCGGTTGTACCACCCAAAACCCCGGCTCCCGAGCCCGCGAGCAGGTCTACTGCGCCTTGGTGAAGGACCCTTACACCGACCGTCTCAAGGACTCTGAGGGCGGCGTGGCGGAGTCTCAGGATCCGGCGGGGTTCGAGCAGTCGAAAACGAGGTGAGCAGTGGGTGTCTGTTCCCGTATCCATGACGGTTCCTTGTGGGTGTTCCCTGATGCGTTTGCAGAGTCAGAACCGGAATCTAACCTATGCCGGTAGTGCAGTCAAGCCATGAGTGAAGGCGGGCTTGACGTTGCCGGCGCGGGAGTTTCCATTCTTGATGTTCTTGACGGAGAGCGTGCTTCGGACTAACGTTGTGTGTGTCGCGCTCGAATTTCTTGGGGCGCCATGGTGCGACGAGCTGATTCCAATACAGAGGGAGGTTGTGGCCGTGAAGATTGCCTTGGGGACCGATCATGCAGGGTATCAATACAAGGAAAAGATCAAGGAGTTTCTCACTCGTAAAGGATATGAGGTCAAGGATTTCGGGACCCACTCCGAAGACCCGGTGGACTACCCCGTGTTCATTCGTCCGGCAGCCGAGGCCGTGGTTCGGGGCGAGTGCGACCGGGGGGTGGTGCTGGGAGGGTCGGGAAACGGGGAGGCCATGGCGGCAAACAGGATTCCGGGAGTGCGATGCGCGCTCTGCTGGAATGTAAAGAGCGCTTCACTGGCCCGCAGGCATAACAACGCAAACGTCCTCTCCCTGGGCGCAAGACTGGTCCCGTGGGAAGATGTCCTGGATATCCTTTGCACATGGCTGGACACAGGCTTCGAAGGGGGGAGGCACCTGCCCAGGATACAAATGCTCGATTACGGGCTGCAGAGCTCCCTGGATGAGAAACAGGATCAAGCAAATGCGGCTCCGTCCCCGGCCGTTGCAGCCGGAACTGTTGAAGGAGACTCCGGTGAAGAATACGATGTTATTATCTCGTTCGGCTATATCCTTTACTCAGAGGGTAAGCTGTCCATTGAGCTCAAGGTCGAACCCGGTCTGAAGCATCCCACCATTATCCACGTGCCTTCAGTGTCCCGGTGGGAAGAAGAGATGCCCGAATG
>CAYPSZ010000214.1:0-3250 GCA_964413125.1 uncultured Desulfobacterales bacterium | reverse complement strand
TTGTTGTTGTCCATGGATGATCAGGACGACTTTGACGATGACGACTTTGACGATGATGACCTTGACGATGATGACCTTGATGATTACGACTTTGATGATGATGACGATGATGATTTTGATGAGGATGAAGACTTTGATGACCATGAAGACGATGACGACCGGGACCCAAAGGATCTGTTCTAGGAAACGGTTTCCAATGGTGAGGATGACGCCTTTAAGACCCGCGGGAATGGGGGGCGGACAGCTCCGGCGGGAAGAGACGGCAAGCGTTTTCGGGTTCTACGGCGCACTAAAGCCGGGGAGATTGATCTGATGGACGGCAATGATCCTTACGACATCCTGGGTGTGCCGCCCCATGCGGATGACCGGACCGTGCGCGACGCTTACCTGGACCTGGTCCGCCGCTTTCCTCCGGAACGGTTCCCTGAGAGGTTCATTCTGATCAATAAGGCATATGAGACCCTTAAGACCGGAAAGGACCGGCTGAACCACGAGCTTTTCGACCGGGATCCGGGCATCAGCGCCCCATTCCAGGCCCTGCTGGTCCACTTCGCCCGCGCGGAAAGGCCTAGGCTGGATGCTTTCGAGGACATGAAGTCGAGGCTGCGCAAATGTGCTACACCCTGAATGGAAGCCGTGGACGGGACGAAAATGAAACGGAATGCATTGACCGCCCCGGGGCCCGGGAGATCGGGGACCCTCCGGCTCCATCGGACTGGAAGGCGGAGATAGAGGCAAACTTCAGGCTCTGGCTCAAGCAGGTGGAAGACAATGACCCGGCCTTTGATTCATCCCGGGAGGAAGCGCCGGATCTCTACTCCTTTTTCGAACAGCTCGCGGCCCTCAAGAACGATTTCCGAAAGGGAGCCCGTAGAAGCCATGACACCTTTGTCCGTTTCGCTGATGCGCTGGGAACGCTTGAGCAGACAATTCAAGCGATCTCCGCACGTATGAACGAGGACAGGGCCGTTCGGGAAGAGGCGGACCTGATGGCCCGGAGGTCTTTGTACCTGCCCATAGTGGAGGTTTTCGAGAGGTTCAGGCGTGTGGAGGAGCGTATGGCTCGTCCCTCCGGGGGCTGGAGGTTTTTCAAGGCCCGTCGCCGGCATGAGGCCTGGTCCGATGTGAAGGAAGGCCTGGAAATCCTGGGCGCTCACTTGGAGGGGCTCTTGAAAGGGGAGGGGGTCACCGCCATGGAGACCGCCGGCCGGCCTTTTGATCCGGCATTAATGATCGCCGTGGAGGCCCGTGATGCGCAAACAGTGGACCCGGGAACCGTGTTGGAGGAGGTCTCCCGAGGTTACCTTCACAGGGGAAAGGTCCTGAAGCTTGCCGAAGTGGTGGTTGCAAGGGCTAAAACAAAAGGAGAACAGGCATGAGTCCGGTTGTGGGTATTGATCTCGGGACCACCAATTCCGAGGTGGCGATTCTGGAAAACACAGGACCCCGTGTTCTTGCCGTGGAAGGCGAGTTGATCATGCCCTCATGCGTGGGTCTGGACAGGAACGGTGAACTCATAGTGGGCCGCAGCGCAAGGAACCAGATGGCGGCGTTTCCTGAGGAAACCATCCTGTCGATTAAGCGCAGCATGGGGCGGGAGGACCGGTTCACTTTGGGCGGCAATGCCTACTCGCCTGAGGAGATCTCCTCCTTCATCCTGGGAAAACTCAAACAGCAGGCGGAGGCCCGGTTGGGTCAGGCTGTGAACCGGGCGGTGATTACGGTTCCGGCCTATTTTGACGACAAACAGCGCAAGGCGACTCGAAACGCCGGCCTGCTGGCGGGTTTGGATGTCTTAAGGATCGTCAACGAGCCCACGGCCGCGTCCCTGGCATATGATGCAAAGCTGGAGAACGACCAGACGGTTCTGGTCTATGATCTGGGCGGGGGCACTTTCGACGCCAGCCTGGTGGTTGTGGAAAAGGGCGTGGTGGAGGTAAAGGCCAGCCACGGAGACACGCGCCTGGGAGGTGACGATTTCGACCGTCTCCTTATGGAGGACGTAGCCGCTCGTTTCAAAGAGGCTCACAAAGAGGCCTTGCCGGATGACCCGCGCATCAGAAACCGCCTGTGGGCCGCTGTGGAGCGGGCCAAGAGGGAGCTGTCGGACGCCCCTTACGCCCGTATCCGGGAGGAATACATACACGGGGACCTCCATCTGGACGTTGAGATTTCCAGGATGGAGTTTGAGGAACTCATCCGGCCCCTCATCAGAAAGACCATGCAGTCGGTCCACAAGTGCCTGAGTGACGCGTCGGTCCTTCCCAACGGCCTGGACCGGGTCATCCTGGTTGGAGGGTCCACCCGCATCCCTCTGGTCACCGAGACCATCCTGCAGGACCTCAGGATCGAGCCCCATCACGAGATCCATCCGGACCTCATCGTGGCCATGGGCGCTGCGATCCAGGCCGGGGCCATGATCGGGCGGACCACCCGGTCGGTCCTGGTGGACATTACTCCCTACACGTTCGGCACCAGGGCCGTTTCCCTGGATGAAGGGATATTCAACGCCGATAGTTTCGTGCCCATTATCAAACGCAACACACCCCTGCCCGCGAGCAAGGGTGAGGTGTTCAGTACGATCATGAACAATCAGGAAGCCGTGGATGTCCGCATCTACCAGGGTGAGGCGCCGCTGGTCTCGGACAACATCTTCATCGGGAATTTCATGGTGGAGGGGCTGAGTAAGGTCCCGGCGGGAAATGATATCATATTGAACCTGAGCCTCGACCTGAACGGCATTCTGGAGGTTACGGCCCAAGAGAAGCTCTCCGGCCTTTCCAAGACCGTACGCATGGAGACCCAAGGGGTGGAAACCGGTTTCGACCCGGCGGGGATCCGCCGTGACATGTCCTCACTGTTGGCGGGAGAAGGGGATCACATGGCCTCCGAAGTGTCGGAGGACGGGCGGCAGGTTCTCGCCGATGCCAAGGAACTCAGAAGGCGCGCCAGGGACTTGCTGGCGCAAGTGGACGACGTGGATGCGGAAGAACTCAAATCCCTTATAGAAGAAAGCCGAAAGGCGGTGGTCGACGGCGATCGGGAGAAACTGACCGGCCTTAATGAGTCGCTCTCAGACATGCTGTTCTACCTGGAGGACTGATGCCCATTAAATGCCCGGCCTGCGGGAGGATCCATGAGGACGCCCCCCGATGCAACCGCTGCAACTGCGATCTCTCCCTTCTCCTGAAAATCACGGAAACAGCCGAGCGGGAGGTGGCGCTGGGCTGTCTTGCCCTGAGGCGCGGCC
>CAYPSZ010000213.1:0-18202 GCA_964413125.1 uncultured Desulfobacterales bacterium | reverse complement strand
GACAAGGCCGCAATTGGAAATGAAAAAGGGCTGCTTCCATATGGAAGCAGCCCTTTTTCATTTCCAATTGCGGCCTTGTCTTCTTCTTAAATCATCCGTCATGCCGGGCAAAAGGCCCTTTTCCGTTAGATCTCAGTGATGGTGATCGCTTCCGTATCACAGACCTCAACGCAACTCTCACAGCCCAAGCACTCCTCGGCGTTGACCGGCTCTGACTTCCCGTCAATCATTTCATAGACGTCCACGGGGCAAACTTCGATGCACTCTTCGCACCCTTCGCACTTTTCCTTGTCCACCACGACTTCATAACCCATTCTCTCTTCCTCCCATATTTGGAATTGAATCGGAAATCCAACAACTTGAGTGTGATAAATTCACCCCGGCAACACCTCCGGGGACACGACACGGCACCGTTTAACAGAGGAACTCCACTGTGTCAAGTGTTTTCACCGTGAAAATCCTCGGGAGCGTCAAGAGCGTCAGGGTCGTTGTCCAACCTGCCGGCGTTTTCAGGAAACCCCGGCCGCCTCCTCCTTGACCCCTACTGCCATCTTGTAAAGCACTGTGAGGATGAAAAACCCTGTGGCAAAGATGCCTATTGAAATGAGCATTTCCGGCAAAGTCGGCCAATAGGGAGTCACACGCTCAAACGGGTTGGGAGTGAAACCCGCGATGATCAGGCCGAGGCCCTTATCGATCCACGTGCTCACGATGACCGCAATGCATCCAAGAGCAAGTGTCTGCTCATTTCTCCTTGCGGCGGGAACTATGAGCAGGATCAAAGCCACGACCGCGAACCCGGTTGCCGTCCACATCCACGGCGCCAGATAGGAGTGCCCGTCCAGACCTACGAACAGGAACTCAAAGGCGTGCATGTGCCCCGGGACACGGCTGTAAAATGCCGTAAAGAGCTCCAGGAGGAAAAAGAACACATTGATTATGAAAGCATAGGCCACGATACCACCCAGGGTCCTTATCGCCTCTCTTCCGGGATCAAACCGGCTGACCTTTCGAACAATAAGGCAGAGCAGCAGTAAGAGGGCCGGCCCGGCGGCAAAGGCCGACGAAAGAAAGCGCGCCGCCATGATCGCGGTAAGCCAGTAGTGGCGTCCCGGAAGACCGGCATACAGAAATGCCGTTACCGTGTGGATGCTGAAGGCCCATGGTATGGAAATATACACCAGTGTCTTGACCCACTTCTGGTATTGAATCCCTTTTCTCTCGGCACTCAGGACATTCCATCCAACAACAATGTTCAGGAGCAGATAGACATTCAGAACAATCATGTCCCAAAACAGGATTGAGTTTGGAGTAGGATGCATCACCACATTCATGATGCGCATAGGTTGTCCCACGTCCACAAAAACAAACAGCAGGCACATGATAACTGCGGCTATGGCCAAAAATTCGCCCAGAATGGTAACACGGCCGAATGCCTTATAGTCGTGCATATAGTACGGCAACACCACCATCACACCTCCGGCAGCCACACCCACCAGATAAGTCAACTGGGCGATGTAGAACCCCCAGGAGACATCCCGGCTCATCCCGGTGATGGTCAGACCCTCGAATAACTGGTAAAGGTAGGTGAAGAACCCTATGCCCATGAGCACTAGCAAGAAGGCCAACCATCCCCAGTACGCCTGACTTCCTTTTATTGTTTTCTCTAGCATAACGGCCTCATATCACGTAGAAAACGTTCGGTCCCGTACCAAGCTCGGGCTTCCGAATGATGGTATAGTTCTCGCGAAGCGCCTCCCGAACCATTGAGTCCGGATCGGCCAGGTCTCCAAACACCAGAGCCCCCTCCACTTCCTCGGCGGCCGCTTCCACACAGGCCGGATATTGCCCCTTTGAAAGTCGCTCTGCACAGAAGTTGCACTTTTCCACCACGCCCATGCTCCTGGTGGGATAATCAGGATTCCAGGGAAATCCCGGATTAAGGACCTCCGGAGCCTTGCGGGGATCGAACCAGTTGAAGCTCCTGGCGCCGTAAGGGCAAGCCGCCATGCAGAACCTGCAGCCGATGCACCGGTGCATGTCCATGACGACTATGCCGTCCTTCCGTTTGAAAGTCGCCTTGGTGGGACAAACCCGAACGCATGGGGGGTGGGTACAGTGGTTGCAGAGAAGGAGAAAGTCCATCTCCTCGATTTCCTTCCTCAGATATTCGTGTTCCTGGCCCGGAAAGCAGTGATGATAGGTATCCGTCCAGAGCCATTTCACTTCATCCTTGGGGTTCCCTATGGTGGGAACGTTGTGGTGGCGGTGGCAGGCCTGAATACATTTCTCGATGACGACATCATTCAGTTTGTGCATGTCCACGACCATTCCCCAGGTCTTCCCTTGGGTGAGGGGAACCACCCGGGCTTCCAGCTCTCCAGGGGCCAGCAACTCGAATGCCTGCTTTCCCCCCAAGCCTACCAGGGCCGAGAGCCCGGTAATCTTTAAAAACTCCCGTCTGTTGACGCCCATCACTCACTCTCCTTAGGTTCTATGTGACACTCCCAGCAAAACGGGGCAGCACCCGCGTAGTCGTGGCACCTGTCGCAGAACTTGCTCTTGTTCGAATGGCAATCCATGCAGGTGGCCTGAAGGCTCTTGTAATGAATCTCGCCGGTGCTCTTGCTCGTATAGTAACGATCACCGTCCCGCACTACTTCGTCCCGCCACTGATCCAGGAGCTTAATATGGCCGGTCTTCATAAAGGCCGTGGCTTCGATGCACTGCTCGGCCTCCTTGGCCCTGGGCGTGAGTTCAAGCTCCGGAGCCCTGGAGGCCCTGCCCGCCGTGTAATAAAACGGGAACAGCAAAAGGGCCAAGCCGATCACAATCCCGGTTATGATCTTGCCGCCGTCATACATCCTCTTCCTCCTCCATGCCGGGGAGAGGTTCTCCGCGCAGATTCGTAGTCCGCTTCTTCTCCCCTTCCAAAATTAAGGCGTTACCGACCAGCTCATGAACTCCGGTGACATCAACTTCAGGGACCCAGTAGTTCATGAGATCCGGGAAGACCGCCCGGTCGATGGCGCAGACACAGGCCAGCATGTTGACACCGTGCTTTTCGTGCACATGCCTTACGGCATTGGCTCGAGGCAGGCCGCCGCGCATTCTGAGTTCCATATCTTCGCCGGCGTTAAGGCCGGCTCCACTCCCGCAGCAGAAAGTCTGCTCCCGAATAGTGTTCTCGGGCATCTCGTAGAAATGGTTGCAGGTGTTCTTTATCACATAGCGGGGCTCCTCAAGGAGCCCCATCCCCCTGCTGGGGTTGCAAGAGTCATGATAGGTCACCACCAGGTTGTCATTTCTGCTCTTGTCGAGCTTCAGTTTACGGTTCTTGATCAGGTCGGCCGTGAACTCGGTGATGTGGACCATCTTGGTGGACGAAGCGTTCTCAAACCTCGTACCCGTGATAGGTGAAACCGGGACCTCCAGATGATCCGGAGGCCCGTTGAAGGTGTCCATATACTGATGGATGACCCTCCACATGTGGCCGCACTCCCCGCCCAGGATCCACTTCACCCCCAGCCGGTCTGCCTCTGCATACATCTTTGCATTGAGCCGCTTCGCCATCTCGTGACTCGTGAAAAAGCCGAAGTTGCCCCCCTCGCTCGCATAGGTGCTCCAGGTGATGTCCAGGCCCAGGTTCTCGAGGTAGTGAAACAGGACGAGATAGCCCATGGCCGTGTAGGTGCCCGGGTCCGCGAACACGTCGCCGGAGGGTGTTATGAAGAGGATCTCCGCGCCCTTTCTGTTCAAGCTGGGATTGGGTCTTATACCCGTGACGTCTTCCAGGTCATCACAAAAAAAGTCGATCATATCCTTGAATGCATGAGGCTGAATGCCTAAGTGGTTCCCGGTTCGGTAGCAGTTGGCCACGGGTGAAGCCACCCAGTCAACGTTAAGCCCCACCAAATTGAGCAGCTCACGTCCGACGATGGTAATCTCGGCCGTATCAATACCGTAGGGACAATAGAGGCTGCAGCGGCGGCACTCTGTGCACTGGAAAAAATAATACCACCACTCTTTGAGGACATCGTAAGTCAGTTCACGGGCCCCTGCCAGTTTGCCCATGATCTTGCCGGCCGTGGTGTACTCTTTCCGGTATACTGAGCGAAGCAGTTCGGCCCTGAGCACAGGCATGTTCTTGGGGTCTCCGCCGCCGATGAAAAAGTGGCACTTGTCAGCGCACGCGCCGCACCGGACGCAGATATCCATAAAAACCTTAAGGGAACGAAACCGATCAATCCGCTCACGCAGGCCGTCCAGGATAATATCCTTCCAGTTCTCCGGGAGTTTCCAGTCCTCCTCCAGGGGATTCCATTCCCGGGGATTGGGCATGCCTACATACTTGAGGCTCTGGGGCTTGCCCGCATATAAAGCGATGCCCTCACGGATCCGGACGGGGGTGTCCATCCATCCGGTCCATCCCTCGGACAGGGACGGGGCATGATCGATCTTTACGAGTTCTTGGGGTTTGGGAACGTCGGCCATGACTACTCCTTTTCTTCAGTCCCTTCTTCGGATGCTTGGCTTTGGGTCTCGGGCGTCTTTTCCACCGGAAGTCCTACTTCAATCATCTTTTCCCGGAACTCCTCCTCGTACTCGTCATAGGTATGGGTCTTGACCGGGTAGTTCCATGGATTAATATGCCTGACAGCCCTGCTGTTGTTGGCCAGATTCCTCGTGGGGCTCAGGAAGACGCCTCCCATATGCACAAGCTTGCTGAAAGGGAAATAGGCAAAAAGCACGCTTACTAGGAAAAGATGTATATAAAAAAGTACTCCAATGCCTTCAGGGTTTGAGGGCTGGAAGCTCACCAGCCCCATGGTGAGTTCCTTGGCGGCGATAAGGTCCACCTTTATCAAATGGCGCATCAGAATCCCGGTGGTCCCGATGGCGCCTATCAGGAAAAGGGGGAAATAGTCGGAGGGAAGGGAAATATATCGCACCTGCGCGGACAGCAGTCGCCGCAGGAGTAGAAAACCCATTGCGCCCAGCATGGCTGCACCACTAAGCATGAGGCCCGGAAGCTGGTATCCTGTAAACGGGGCTATACCCATTTGCATGAAGCCGTCCAGCTTCTCCAGGATGGTAACGAAAAAAGGAATGGGTTCAGTGAAGAATCGCAGGTGCCTGATGATGACGGTAAGAAAGGCATAGTGAAACAGCAGTGCGAAAAGCCATAACCATTTTTCAAACTCATAGGTGATCTTCGGGCCGTTTCGAAACTCCATGCGGGTGTTTCTGAACAGGGACCGAAAAAGCAGAATCTCGAAGATCATCCTGAGCACCACTCCGCCGTTCCCCTTTGGATTATCCACCGGGTTCCACTTGATCCAGGGAAGTGAATTCTGCTGTCCGGCCGTGGTTGGAATTCGAAACGGCACAGGCGACCTTCCCCAGCCGACAATCTTTGCGACGACTCCCACAAAGAAGGTGAGCACCGCCGCATAGGGTATTACGATTCCAAACAGGACACGCAGATCAAAGGCCCATACGCCCACCAAGGGTATCAGGACGAGCAGGGTGACCACTGCACCTGAAAACACGATGCTGACCACAAAGTTCATTGACTGCCACCTCGTTTCAAATTTGATTCACTGGATGATTCTCGCCTTCTCTTTCGAATGCGGAGTCCCATGACGCGATCTCGTCCATGAGTCCGGCCCTTCGAAGAAGAGCTGAAACCTGATTCTTCATGTGATCGGCCCTGAGCATGAACAGTTTTTCCCGGCAGGACATAAACACGTCGAGAGCCGCGAGTACAGCCTGGTCGATCCGGCTGTTCAAAGCCTCAAGGACCGGGGCCGGATCCTGTTCCCCGCCGGATTCTTCAACAACTGCCTTTATGATAGGTTTCAGCAGAAAAAGAAAGGATACGCTCTCTGAGGGAGTGAAGTCCTGGACCGCTCTAATACGGAGAATCCTGTCCAGGGCGGCCTCGAGGCGTCCGGAACCCGACGGCTCGAGAATTTCCTGAAGCACGTTTTCGAGTTCCGTTCTAAAGGTGTAGCCCACGGGATTGGCGAACTCGTCCTTCTGTTTTTTCAGGAAACGCCGGGAGTCCGAGGGATAGCTCTCCAGTACGACCTGAAGCCAGCGGTCCTTTATTGCCTTGCGTCTTGCCTGAAGTAGAGATTCGAGCACCATAGGAATTGTTATAAGCCAACTTATTAATATTTATACAAAAACAGCTTTAGATGAACGGCTGGGTCCGCGAGCGGACTATAGACAAAACCCCTTTGTGTGTCAAGGAAAAACACCCTTCATAATCCTGCCGGCCGCCCGGCGTACCTCCAAGACAAAGGCCCTCACCTTTCCAAAGTCCTTCTTGAAGCGAACAGGCCGGCCTTGTTCGTCCAACGCGTTCGTTCGGGTGCAGCTGTCCGCTCCTGACGCCCGGGTGTGAACGAGTAGATCGCAGACGTTCTCCGGAGAGAGTCCTCCGGCCAGAATAACGGGAATCCGGCTTTGGCCGGCAAGATCCCTGATGATGGCCCTATCCCCCGTTTTGCCGGTGATGCCTATGTAGCCCTCAACAGGCTCGCGTCCCAGCCATGTGTCGGAAAGGAAATAGTCGCTTACGAGCTCCAGTTGTTCTGCTATCCATAGTGTTGGAAATGCCTTCAGATTGTGTCCTTCGTATGGCACGGGGATTGAACGGATTATGCCCAATCCTGGAAACCGGCGCTTAAGTTCCGCCTGGATATGGATAAGCGGCCCCAGGTCCACGGGCCTTCCCTGATGATCTGTCAGGCTCTCGCAGAAATGTACGAAGTGGGGGCGATAATAGTCCAGGGCCCGGTAGAGGGTGCCCTGCGAGCTGAATAGTGGAATCAAGCTGTTGCGCGCCCCGCTTCCCTCTGAAAGACGGACCGCTTCCCGAATTTGCGGTTGTCGCCACTCGTCTTCCGAAAGCAATACGCTGCCTATGTGATCCACACCTAATCCTATGCAGCGTTCAGCTTCCTCGGGAGTCTGGATTTCGTAGATTTGCGTAATCATTTGTGAGACACTCACTATAACCTTTACTTGACACCTGTAGATTTCGGCTTCCCGGTCTCTATACCAGCGCTGCTTGCGTTTGTCCACCGGCGCGAACCACCCATTCCGTCTTTGCGTTGAAATATACGTGCTTTTTCAAACACCTGAAGCCCGATCCCCGTTACATGCCGAGTTAATTATTTTGCATTGCACCCGCGAATGTGGTAGGTCTGCTAAGCTTGTCTTACGGTAAGACACGCTCGTAATCGAGCAAGCGGACTGAATCATGACAAAGGGCAACAAGTGGGATGATCATTATGCGCGGCTTGCCAAGAAAGAGAAATGGGCGGCGCGATCCATTTATAAGCTGGAAGAAATAGATAAAAGATTTAAACTGATTTTACCAGGCTCACGCCTGCTTGATCTTGGGTGCTCCCCGGGTTCATGGACCCAGTACGCGTTAAAGATTTCCGGCCCACGTGGGCAGGTGGTGGGGGTGGACCTCAAAGCGCCGGAAACTATTGAGGGGAAAACCTTTCGTTTTATTCAGGCGGATATACTGACCCTGGATCCCCGTCAGCTTTTGCAGAAAATTGGTGCAATGGATCTCGTAATCAGTGACCTGGCGCCGGCCACCACAGGGATCAAATCTGCAGACGCGGCCCGCTCCGCGGAACTTGTGCGATCCGCCCATGCCATCGCCCGAGTTCTACTGAGGCCTGGAGGAAATTTTCTTTCCAAAGTGTTCGAGGGAGACGAAATCCAAGAACTGAGGCGGGAGATGACCACGTACTTTGAGAAAGTACGCTCCATACGGCCTAAAGCTGTGAGAAAAGGGAGCCGGGAAATTTACCTTTTAGCCACTAAAATGTATAAATATAGTTAATATTAAGGTTTTAAGCTACACTTTCTTATGATCAGTGGAAAAGGCCTGATAAAAGCCAGGCCAGGAGGAAGTCAATGTCCGGTCATTCAAAATGGAGCACCATCAAGCACAAAAAAGGGGCTGCAGACGCCAAGCGAGGGAAAGTGTTCACAAGGCTTATCAAGGAGATAACGGTGGCCGCCCGCCTTGGCGGGGGGGACCCGGACTCAAATCCCCGCCTGAGGTCGGCCATTACCTCGGCAAAGTCTGAAAACATGCCCAAGGAAAACATTGAACGGGCCATCAAGAAGGGTACCGGTGAACTTGAAGGGGTCAACTACGAAGAAGTAAGCTACGAGGCTTACGGCCCCGGGGGCGTTGCCGTCCTCGTTGAGTGCCTTACAGACAACAAGAACCGTGCAGTGGCCGATCTTAAGCACATTATGGATCGACACGGAGGAAGTATCGGCGAACCGGGCTGTGTGGCCTGGATCTTTAAAAAGAGAGGCTTGATTGTCCTTGACCGGGAGAGCGTGGATGAGGAAAAGCTCCTGGAACTGGCGCTGGACGCAGGGGCGGAAGATGTTCAGGAAGAGGAATCCACTTTCGAGATACACACTGAACCCTCCAACTTCGAGGTTGTGCGGAAGGCGGTCGAGGAGGCGGGGTTTACTTATGAAATGGCCGAAGTCAGCATGGTCCCTCAAAACACGGTAAGGCTGGAAGGCAAGCAGGCCCAACAGATGCTCAATCTGATGGAGGCCCTCGAAGACAGCGACGACGTCAACAACGTCTATGCCAACTTCGACATCCCGGATGACGTCATCGAGGCTATGGGCTGATGCTCGTGATGGGAGTGGATCCCGGCTCCCTGATCACCGGATACGGTTTCGTGGAAGAGTCAAGAGGCCGGATCCGTTGTGTGGATGCCGGGACAATCAGAGCGCCCGGCACCGCTCCTTTTCACGAAAGGATCCACGGTATCTTCCGAGCCCTTGTGAAAATCATCGCCCGCCACGAGCCTCAGGAGATGGCCATCGAGGACGTCTTTTTCGCCAAGAACGCCAAGAGCGCCCTTAAGATCGGGCATGCCCGGGGTGCGGCCCTGGTGGCGGCGGTGGAATGCGGAGTGCGTGTTTTCGAATACTCCGCCACTGAGATCAAACAGTCCGTGGTGGGATACGGCCGCGCCCCCAAGGACCAAGTCCGTTCCATGGTGAGCGTTATCCTGGGCCTGGATTTCCAGCCCTCACTGGACACCTCGGACGCCTTGGCAGCGGCCGTCTGCCACCTCCACACTAAACGCTTCTGATCCTGGCCGGCGGGCCGGTTGAGCTAGAAACGAAATAATTGAGGATCCGGCATGATCGCCCACTTACGCGGCACGATCTTCGAAAAGACACCCCGCACAATCATTGTGGAAAACCAGGGGGTGGGATACGAGGTCATTGTCCCCCTTTCCACCTTTTACGCCCTGCCTGAAGAGGGGGATGTGGCGCTTTACATCCACACAAACGTCCGGGAAGATGCCATCACCCTGTTCGGGTTTCTCACCCCAGTTGAAAAAGCTGTCTTTCTTCTCCTGGTATCGGTCTCCGGCATCGGGCCCAGACTGGCCGTAAATATCCTCTCGGGGATAGGCCTTGAAGAACTTCTCGAGGCAATGGCCCGCGCTGACGCCTCCCGGCTTCAGGCGATACCGGGTGTGGGAAAAAAGACAGCGGAGCGAATCGCGCTGGAGTTGAAGGATCGATCCGCCTCCCTGCTGGCAGATCACCGCAGCGGCGTAAGGCCCGAGCCGGGACCGGTTTCCGACGAAGGCGACATCGGCATGGAAGATGCGGTTTCAGCCCTTATGAACCTGGGATATCCCTCTCGCTCCGCCAGAAAAGCCGTGGAGCTGGCCCGCCCCCGGCTGGGAGACCCTGATCTGGAAGGACTCATCAAGGAAGCTTTGCGCCTTCTCTCATGACGGACCATTTTCCCTCTTAATCAAGGCGGCACGGAAGGCCCATGGAAGAGCGTATCATAGACCCCAAACCCCGAACCGACGAGGTCTCCACGGAAGTCAGCCTGAGGCCCTCCACACTGGACGATTACATCGGGCAGGAGGAACTGAAACAGAACCTGAGGATCTTCATTGAAGCCACCAAAGCCCGCTCCGAGGCTCTTGACCACGTACTGTTCCACGGGAGCCCCGGACTGGGAAAGACTTCTCTTGCACACATCATCGCAAACGAACTGGGGGTAAACATCAGGAGTACTTCCGGGCCCGTGATAGAGCGTCCCGGGGACCTGGCCGCCATCCTCACCAGCCTTGAACCGCACGACGTCCTCTTCATCGACGAGATCCACAGGCTCAACCATGTGGTGGAAGAGATTCTCTACCCCGCCATGGAGGACTATCAGCTCGATATTATCATCGGCCAGGGGCCTTCAGCCAGGACCATGAAGATCCCCCTGCCCCCCTTCACCCTGGCCGGGGCCACCACGCGCACCGGCCTTCTTACACCGCCGCTTAGGGCCCGGTTCGGCGTTATCCTTCGAGTCGATTTCTACAGGCCTGAAGAACTCCGGGAAATCGCCCTGCGATCCGCACGCCTGTTGAATATTCCCACACTGGACGAAGGGGCCCACGAGATCGCCCGGCGCTCCAGAGGCACCCCCCGGGTCTGCAACCGCCTCCTAAGGCGTGTTCGCGACTACGCCCAGGTGAGGGCCGACGGAGTGATCACCCTTGAAGTGGCAATGGAGGCCCTCGCCATGCTGGAGGTGGACGACCGCGGTCTGGACCGTATGGACCGCCATATCATGCTGACAATCATGGAAAAATTTGAGGGAGGGCCCGTGGGCGTGGATACACTCGCAGCCGCAGTCAGTGAAGAAAAGGATACCATCGAGGACGTGTATGAGCCCTTTCTTATCCAGGAGGGCTTTCTGAAGCGCACGCCTCGTGGCAGGGTGGCCACCAAAAGGGCCTATGGACACTTCGGCCTGAAGCCGAGACCTGGAAAGGATGAGCAGGAGCAGGAACGCCTTTTCTGAGCGCCGCTTTCCACTCGGCTCACGGCTTTCTTGCGTCGATTCATTGACAACCCGGTTCGATTCAACTAACTTCGACGGGTGGTTGGACATTCTTACTTTTGCTGATATCACCGCTCTTTGTGGCAACGCCGGATATGGTCCCCCATTAAGAGCGCCGTGGGGCCCGGCCCGGCCAAATAGACTTCAGTCGTATCAACAAGGAGGAACGAGCCATTACCGACTTCAGCCAGACTCACAGCAGGATCACCACGTTTCACATCCTTAGGAAACAGGATCGTAAGCATCTCAAGAACGAGCTTCGCCTTCACTCCAAGTGGCAGAAAACCGTCCTGATCATCCCATTGCTTGCCAGCGAATACACGGACCCCGCCAACCGACCCGTGTTTGAGAACATTCTGAAACACCTCGCCGGCACCTCTTATCTGTCCCACATCATCTTCGGTCTTGACAGGGCCACCATGGAGGAGGCCGAGCAACTCCACGAGCTCATCCGAAATTACGGTATACGCAATTTCATTATTCAATGGAACGACGGTCCCGGGTTCTCGGCCATCTACGACAAGCTGAACGAGGCCGGCTTCAATATCCAGGAGCCCGGCAAGGGACGTAATATGTTCCTGAGTTTCGGGATAGCCCTGGCCTTGGGCGCCGAGGCCGTAGCCCTGGTTGACGCGGACATCCGCACCTTTGAGGGGGTGCAATTGGACCGCCTCCTATATCCCGTTGTCAAGCTGAATTATGAATTCTCAAAGGCCTATTACGCCCGTATCCGCGACCAGGCCTTATACGGCAGGGTCAAGCGGCTGCTCCTGGACCCCCTGCTCCTGACTCTCAAGCGAAAGTTCACCGACAGCAAGGACGAGAAGATGCTCCGGCTGATCGATTTTCTTCTTGGATTCCATTATCAGTTGTCGGGAGAGGTGGCTTTTCACTCGGATCTTCTGAGAAAAATGCGCTTTGCCACCAACTGGGGCGTTGAGATTTTTACTTTGATCGAAGTTTATCGAAAGGCCACGTCTGCAGCTCAGGTAATGTTCACGGACAAGCCTTTTGACCATAAGCACCAGGACACCTCTGAAAGTGACCACACCAAGGGGCTCAACCGTATGGCCGTGGACATAGTGACCACGCTCATGAACGCCCTCGTGATCGAGGAAGGCCTCGAGATATCGGACACCTTTATAAGAGACCTCTCCATAACCTATCAGGCCGTATCCGAGGAACTCATCAAGAAGTATTCCGACGACTCCGGGTTCAGCTACCTGAAGTACGACCGTGAAGGGGAGGAGAATCTCGTAAAGAACGTTTTCAGGAAATCCATTATTCACGCAGGTGAAATACTGACATCACCCACCATGCTGACCGACCGTTTCCTCAGGCTGGTGAACACCCACCCGGAGTTCAAACCTTTCCTGGAGCAGGGACTGGCCGACACCATACTCCAGGTGGAGGATAAGACCCGACGCGCACTCTTCGAGATCCCTACAACCGTCTCCTGGGAGCGTGTCTCCAACAAGCTCCCCGACATATACCTGGATCTGGTTGAGGCCGTAGAGCAGGAGAAGCAGCGGTTCCGGCGAGACCTGAATAAAGAGGAGGTCCAATAATAGGAACCCTGAAGGACTTGGTGGTATTCACGGATTTGGACGGCACCCTGCTGGACCATGACACGTACTCATGGGAACCGGCGTCCGAGGCCCTTGCTTTGTGCCGCAGGCTCGGGGTTCCCGTAGTGCTGGTCTCCAGCAAGACACGGGCGGAGATGGAGGTCCTTTGGAAGGCCTTGGAGCTCCGGTGGCCCTTCATCTCTGAAAACGGAGGAGGGATCGCCTTCCCCCATGATTGTGTACTAAAGCCGCCGCCCGAGGCCGTGCCCGAGGGCAGGGGTCATGTGTGGCGTCTGGGTGTACAGTATGATAATGTCATCGTGGCCTTTCGAGAGATCCGGGAAGAACTGGGGCGACCGGATCTCAAAGGCTTTTCCGACATGGGCGTGGAAGAAATCGCGTTGCTTACCGGCCTGCCGGAGGAAGACGCCAAGCGGGCTGCACAGAGGGAATATGACGAGCCCTTTGTGGCGGTGGAACCGCAAGGCATCGACATGAAAGTCCTGGCAGCCGCCGCACATAAGCGGGGCTTGAGGGTGACCGCAGGGGGACGGTTCTTTCATCTGTTCGGGGCCTGTGACAAAGGGGAGGCGGTCTTTCGGCTTTCGAACCGCTTACGCCTGGAACGCCCTAACCTGTTTTCTGTCGGCCTGGGTGACGGTCCCAATGACATCCCCATGCTGAAAAGGGTGGATGTGCCTGTGCTGGTGCGCTCTTCCCGCCCGTTTAAAGATTCGGCGAGTGCCGTTCCGGGCATTCGAATTACCGAGGAGCCGGGCCCTGCCGGATGGAACAGGGCCATCCTGGACCTTCTTGAAAAGTAAGTGAACGGAGGCATGTCTGATATGTTCGAAAAAGAAGTCAACCCGGACGGTGTGGACAAGGCTGAACTTGTGGTATGCATACCATCCTATAAAGAAGCCGACTCCATAAGCTTCCCGGTGCAGCAGGCGAGCGAGGGGCTGGTCAAGTATTTTCCGGAAGTACGCTCGGTCATCATCAACACTGACAACAACTCGCCCGACGGGACCAAGGAGGCCTTTCTGAACACGCCGGCCAAGCGGCCCAAGATCTATATCTCGACACCGCCCGGCGTCAAAGGCAAGGGGAACAACTTCCGCAATCTCTTTGAGAAGGTCCTGGAACTGGAAGCAAAAGCGGTTGTGGTTGTGGATGCCGATCTCAAGAGCATCACTCCCCAATGGATCCGTCACCTGGGAGAACCTCTCTTTAACGACTTCTCCTATGTGGCGCCTCTTTATGTCCGGCACAAATATGACGGAACCATAACGAACGGCATCGCCTATCCCCTCTCAAGGGCGCTGTACGGCCGGCGCGTACGTCAGCCCATAGGCGGGGACTTCGGTTTCAGCGGAGACCTTGCACGCGTCTACCTTGAAAACGGCGCATGGGACGAGGCCACGGCCAACTTCGGAATCGACATCTGGATGACAACCATTGCGCTTAACCAGGGAGTACAGATCTGCCAGTCATTCATGGGTCGCCCCAAGATCCATCGACCCAAAGATCCGGCCTCTTCCCTGGGCCCGATGTTCCGACAGGTCATCGGAACTATCTTCTCTTTGATGTCCCACTTCGAAGACACCTGGCTTCGTGTCAAGTACAGCAGGCCCACAGCCATTTACGGCTTCGGACTGGGCGAGGTGGAAATGCCTCCCAAGGTGGATGTGGATGCCAAGAAGCTCTTCGAGAGCTTTCTCGCCGGATTCAAGGACTACGAGGAGGTGTGGAAGGATGCCCTCCCTGACGACGTATTCAAGAAGCTTATGGAAATGAAGGGGATGAAGGAAAGGGTCTTTACCTTTCCCACCGATCTCTGGGCGCGGATCCTGTTTGACATGGGCGTGGCTTTCCGGGACCGGATCCGCGACCCCGACGTGCTGATGGAATCCCTGATTCCCCTATACTACGGCCGGACATTTTCGTTTGTGAAAAAGACCAAGCGCATGTCCACACAGCAGGCCGAAGAGGCCATAGAAGAAGACTGCATAACTTTTGAGATGACAAAACCCTACCTGATCAGGCGCTGGCAGGAATAGCGGAGAACATCCCTATACCTCCCGCCTGGCCGGTGTGGCCGTCCTCTCATAAACCCCATATTCCTCGTGAAGGAGACGCCCCCCTGCTTTTTTCAAGCAGCCTTCACGCATGTCACCCAAGCCTCTACCGCGGATGATCCCATGACTACTCCAATGCACCCAGCCCTCAAAAGGGCACAGCCCCGCAGAACCCAAGGGCCCCGGCGCCCGGTTCAAAGCCTCTTTCAGTGCCCTATTCATCGGGACCTTCGGTGAATCTCCCCTGGATAACGATGTGACTAGGCGCACGTCCCCTGACCATGTTCATTAGGCAGAAGTTCCTTTTTCAAAAAGGCAAAATACTGTGTAAGCTCAATGTCTTAATGTCTGAGTGCATGTGAACCTTCTGTCTACACCTTTATTTCTTGAAGCAAGTCGAACGCCTTTTGCTGTTTGGGGTTGGGGCTGGTGACCACTGTGAAAGTGGCCGACTGGTCTTTCTCGTCCAAACAGCGGCAGGTGGCACGGACTATTGCTGCCAGATGCCCTAGAAGGCTTCGGAAAGAGTGGACTCTTGATCCGTCTTCGAGTTGTTTGCTCTTTACTTTTTTCATCGCCGAATCGGAGCGCGTTGCCGGGGCCACCGGATCGCGCAGTTGTTTGGCTTCTTGATCTTCGTCAGCATAAAGGAGCGGCCGCCATGCTTCCATCATGTGCCACTGAACATAATAGGCGAGCATGCATAAAAGAATATGAGCACGAACCCGATCCTCAAGGCGATGACGAATGGGCCGCACCATGAGATCTACTGTTTTGAAGGAGCGGAAGGCTCTTTCCGCCTGGCTTAGCAACTTGTAGTTCCGCACCGTTTCGCCTGCATCCATCTTCTCTTTGGAAAGGCTTGTTCGGACAATGTAGATTCCATCCAACGAAGCCTCCTTTTTAACCCTGTCTTGATTGATTTCAAAGCTGAAATCGTCATCGCGGATATCGAGATCAAAATGCTTTCCAACCTTGTACTTGTTGATCACTTTTCCGACACGGACCCCAATCTGGCCCTTGCCATGCAGCCGTCCCTTGGAGACCCTGTCAGTAAGTTTTGACAATTGGCGGGTTATGGATTTTATATGATCTTGATTTCTCTTAAGCAATTTTTCAAGTAACTGTAGATCACCCTTACTCTTTACCGTTGCTTCGGCAATGAGTGCTTCTTCATTGATTTTGTAATTGAACCCATCGTCACGGACATCGACTTCGACGTGTTTGCCGATTCTGTAGTTTTTCAGGATTCCACGCACCCTTGTGTCAATCTCATCTTTTCCGTTCAACCGCCCCTGCCGAACCATGCCCCTTACTCTATCCAGTTCCTTGACGGTGGCTCTGAGCAAACTGTCTCGTTTGGCCGATCGCCTATGAGCCAGTTCAACGTTACGACAAGCAACCAGACGCTCACCCGGAAAGTCCGGATGATTGAGTTCAAAGAGATTACGTTCATCAAAAAGCCCCATTTGGATCCAACCGTTGGTGGCCAGTTTCTTGATCGCGTCAGGCCGAAGCGCACCAATCCAGTCTATACCATCAATGCCACGCAATAAGTCGATTTGCTTCTGGGTCAACATCCCGCGATCGCCAACCATCACGAACCGCTCAATGCCAAAAGCATCCCGTAGTTTCTCGACCTGGGGCATAAGCGTCTTCGGATCACCGGTGTTGCCTTCAAAGACCGATACAGCTACCGGGATGCCCTTCCGATTGGTCAGCAGCCCATAGTTCACCTGAAGCTTCCCTTTCTTGCCGTCTCGGTTGTGTCCCAGAGCCGCAAGCGGGCAACTCTCACCTTCAAAATAACTCGAAGTCAAGTCGTATAGGGCCAGCGCATCGTTTTTGAGATGACAAGCCGCAAGCTTCTTTTCAATGTCACTCTGACGCTCCAAAAGCCAGTCCATTGCATCATAAAGGTCGTCTTCATCGGCATCACTGACGTTGAGGATTTGTGGTAGTGTCGTATCAGCCCACCAAAGCGTGGTTGCCAGCTTTGATTTCGGTTCAAGAATGCGGGCCGCAACCATGGCGACAACCAAATCCCGCTGCCGTGAATGCCTGGAACAGATGAGTCTTGAGAAATTCAACCGCTTCATGGCTGACATAACTGCCTCGACGTGACCGTGGGCGGGGGACCCGTCTTCGATGATTTCAAAGGCATTGGTCGAGACAAGGGTTTCACCCTTCAAGGAGCGGCGCAGGACTTCGATGGAATGTAGGGGCAAATGGGATAGATTTGACAACGTGCGGTTTTTAACCTTTCCGTCCTCGCGATAGCTTTTGCGAAGCAGAAAGGCAGGTGGCGAATTGCGATTTGGGATCGTTGCAATGTACATGTCGACTTCATTTAGCACATATATAAAGTTATGTCAAGAGAAAAGCTATATCTACATGCTATTTTACATGACTACATTTTCACAGCAAAATATCATGCGATAGTCCATTATTCCATTTATTATCAATTACTTATATCGTATGAGAGGAGATTTTTCCCTGGGAACTTCGGACTAACGAGAATATAGGCAATCCTTGGTATCGCATAGTATCTATAGATTAAACTCCTTTTTGTATTTCCACTCGAAGGCTTTTCGCCGGATAAACCTTATGCCTGATATCTCCTGTATAGTACGATGAAGGATGTGGAGACGGAACAAAGGTTGTCTTGGCGCGAGGAAACTAAGAATAAACACGCCCACCCGCATCAGGAACTCCGGGGTGTCCTCATCCTCGTCGTACATGAAGTAATTGGGATGCTTGAAGGACTCGTGTTTGGTAAGGAGTTTAACCTGTTCCAAGGTGAGCGCCCCGGGTTTGCAGTTCACCGGTTGAAGGAAATTGTCCGTGGTGCAATCTGGGTCTAACTCAAACACTTCCTTGGCCATCGGAGCCCCTCGGTACACCCTTACCCCTACACCTATGTTGATCAGGTCCCACTTGGAAGCGGCGAGGTTTATGGTCTCAAAGGTTTCTTGCAAGGTCTCCTTCGTCTCGCCAGGCGCGCCAACCAAAAGGTACCATGTTACAGGGATCTTTTTCTGCTGAAGCAGCGTTCCGGCCCGGATGACGTCTTTACACTTGAAGCCTTTACCCAGGGCTTTAAGCATGGTGTCGGAACCCGCTTCCGCTCCCAAGTCCACCTCCATGAATCCGGCCTGTTGCATCAGGTCCGCCAGTTCTTCATCCACAAATCCGGGGTTCAGGCCCATGGTGCGCAGTTTCAGGTTCAGCCCGCGGCGGATAAGTGCCCTTAGCACCGCCTTGCAGTGCTCAAGGGGCACGTTGAAGGTGCTGTCAGTGAACTCCACATGCTCGATGGCGGTGGCCGCTGTCAGGTCCGCAATCTCCTCGGCAATCAGTTCCGGGTGGCGCAGCCTGTACTCACGTCCTTCAATCTCGTTGTAGGTGCAGTACGTGCAATTAAGAGCGCAGCCTCGCTTGGTCTGAATCTGAAGGGGTGAATTGAAGTTCCGGTAAGGTTTGAGGTCGATGTATCGGCCCGGGTTGGGCGTTGGCAGCTCGTTCAGGTTTTCCACCCTGTCGGGGGGGCTGTCCTGTACCAATTGCCCGTCCCGCCGAATCACCAGTCCGGAAAGACCGAGTGGGTCTCCGCCTTGCTC
>CAYPSZ010000212.1:0-6133 GCA_964413125.1 uncultured Desulfobacterales bacterium | reverse complement strand
CGTCCGCGCCTTCTTCCAGCAGGCGCTCAAGCGGCCTGACGTAAAGGGCAATCCGTTCTATGGTGGCATTCGGAATTTTCGTTTCCCTGACCATTGCTCAGGCGTTTCTTCCCCCTCAGAATCAAGGAAAGGCGGGCCGGGACCCCCGGGATTGTGAAATCGTGCACATTGTAGTTCAAAAAAAGCGGGAGGTCGATTGGATACGCCCCCCGCTATTCAGGCCTTAAAGTGACTTGACAATGGCGTCCAGCATGGGCCCCAGGTCGGGAATCTTGAAGACCATGATGAAGCAGATGAGCAGGACGTAGATGACCAGGGCCTCCATAAGGGCCAGACCGATGATCATGGTGGTCATGATCTTGCCGCCCGCCTCGGGATTCCGGGCCGTTCCCGTGAGAGCGCCGTGAATGGCATACCCCATACCCCAGGAACATCCCGCCGCTGCAATGCTGAGACCGAACCCACAGGCTATGGCGATCCACATAAACGTCCTGATCCCTTGGGCCGCAGCCTCGGATGCCATAGCTGCGGACGCGGTCCCAAGCACCAGCACGGCGGTCATGATGACAACTGATTCCTTCTTTGACATGTCAACCTCCTTTAATATGAAATGATCACAGGCCTTCTTCCAAAGAACCCGCCCCCGCGCCTTGTAGGGCAGGCTCACCGTTCCTTATCACCATCAGTGGGCCTCTTCCATGGCCCCTGCAAAATAAATGGTTGAAAGCAGCATGAATACGACCGCCTGAATGAAGCTCACCAGGATCCCTAGGAAAAGCAGCGGAAGCGGGACCAGATAGAAACCCGCAAACCCGAAAAGAATGCCGAGGACCTTTTCCTTGCCGAAAATATTACCGAAGAGACGAATACTGAGAGACATGACCCGGGCCAGGTGGCCGATCCCCTCAATGATCAGCATGAGAGGAGCCAACGCCAAGGAGGGCCCCATGAAGTGCTTGATATACTTGAAACCGTGATATTTGATTCCTATGGCGTGGGTCAGGACGAAAGTACAGAGCGCCAGGGAAAGCGTGGTGTTAAGGCTGGCGGTTGGTGAGAAGAACCCCGGCACCAGGCCGATCAGATTGCACACAAAGATATACAGGAAAACCGTGGCGATAAAAGGAAAGAAGGCCTTCCCCTCAGGCCCGGTTATATCCACAACGAAGTTCTCCAGGCTCTCAATGATGAATTCAAGGACATTCTGACCCTTGGTGGGAAGCAGTTTTGCCCCCTTTGCAAGGATGCCCGCCCCTAATATCATGATTATTATGACAAACCACGAGTGAGTGACGGCCTCGTATTTGTGGGCGAAGTCTCCGAGCCCGATTCCCGACAGGATTTCAGTGATATAGAACCAGTGATGCTCCATCCCTATGTCGCCTCCCTGATATAGATTTTACAGGCCTGTTTGATCCCGAAGCCTACGATGCTGATGAACAGGGTTGAAAGACCCGCGGCCAAGCCCACCGGGCTGACCCACTCCCAGGAGATCAAAACGAACAGGACCGCTCCCAGAGCCAGCAACCGAAAGATATATTTCAACACTACGGACCACCTTGACCGCTTTATGGTCCCATCGCCTGCAAAGGTCCGGCGAACCGTGTGCTGCAGAAGCCCCAAATTGGCCATAATGACCAGACCGCCGAAAATGATCCCTATGGTGAAGGCCGCCTCAAAAAAGACAGCTCCCACCAGGGAGAAGATCAGCAGCGTGACCCAGTTCAGAAGGCGGATCTCCCTGTATGCGGCTTTCCACTCCGTATCCACGGGCAACATTTGTCGCATCCCTGTCACCAGTGCCGGGTCACTGGTATTTCTGCCCCTTCTTGTACATTATGTAAAGGTTTCTGAACGCAGCTATAACGCCCAAGCCCAAAAATACAAGGAGAAGCCACGGTTCTGTCCCGAATTTCTTGTCCAGGTAATAGCCGACCCCGGCGCCGATTCCAATGGAAAAGGCCATGGCCAGTCCCACAGTACTGAGGTACCCCATGGACCTGAGCATTTTCTTGATGTCCTCTTCCATGTAAACCCGCAGGAGAGCTCGGTTACACCCTAAAGGCCGAAAAAAACGGCTTGTACTTAACACGGCGCTTCCATTCAAGTCAACCTATTTCCGCCCGCACGCAAGGATCTCAAAGGCATTTCCGGCGCATTCAACGGTGCGGTCGATCGCATCTTTTGAATGTGCCGTAGATACGAATGAAGCCTCAAAAGGAGACGGCGCCAGATAGATACCCTGCTCCAACATGCTTGCATAGTAGGTCCTGAATCGAGCAGCGTCGCTTTGAGCAGCCGAAGCAAAGTCAGTGACGGGATCTCCGGTAAAAAACATGGACCCCAAAGATCCAACTCGGTTTACGGTTACCGGGATACCGGCAGCCCGGGCCCTATCGATGAGGCCCTTGAAAAGCCTGCGGCCTTTCTCCTCCAAAGACGAATAAACGCCTTCCCTGCCGAGCTGTTTCAGGGTTGCAAGTCCGGCGGCCATTGCAAGGGGATTGCCCGAAAGGGTGCCGGCCTGGTATATGCTTCCTTGAGGCGCCATCTGATCCATGAGGTCACGTCTTCCGCCATAAGCCCCCACCGGCAGGCCCCCTCCGATGATCTTGCCCATGCAGGTGAGGTCTGGAAGGACTCCATATAGCTCCTGGGCACCACCGGGAGCCACCCGAAAGCCGCTGATCACCTCGTCGAAAACCAGAAGGCTTCCATGCTCCAGGGTTATTCTTCTCAATCCCTCCAGATACTCCTTTCCCTGAGGTATAACTCCTGCATTGGCTGGAACAGGCTCGATAATCACGGCCGCAATCTCTCCAAAATGTTTCTGGAAGGCGGCCTCAACAGCTTCCAGGTCGTTTAATGGAACAGCGATCGTGTGTGCGGCGACCCCTTCGGGCACCCCGGGCGAACCTGGAATGGCCAGGGTGGCCACACCCGAACCGGCCGACACCAGCAGGCCGTCCGAATGTCCATGATAACAACCTTCGAACTTGATCAACTTGTCTCTACCCGTAACTCCCCTGGCAAGCCTTGCGGCGCTCATAACCGCCTCTGTTCCGGAGTTCACCATGCGCACCATTTCGATGGAGGGCACCATATCCACAATGGCTTGAGCCATCTCCACCTCCAGCTCCGTAGGCGCGCCGTAGCTGGTTCCCTTGGGTAACTGATCCCTAAGGGCAGAAAGGACTTCAGGGTGGGCATGGCCAAGGATCATGGGCCCCCATGATCCCACATAGTCCACATAACTCCGGCCGTCGGCGTCCCAGACATAACATCCTTCCGCTTTTTCTATGAAGAGGGGATCCATACCCACGGATTTTCCCGCCCTGACAGGGCTGTTCACCCCTCCAGGTATAAGTCTCACAGCCTTACTAAAAAGCTCTCTGGACCTGTGCGGCATGTAAGTTACCTCCCTTCCGGAATACAAAAAACCAATAACGGGTCGGCGTCAGAAATAGGCCATGCTGGTCTTCTTGAACTCCCGCTCGCTGAACAGCAGGACATAATCCTCGACTCCCGTCTCAATGGACATACGCCCGGCGATACGATGGCATTCCTCTTTGTTGTCCCCGTGTATCATGGTATAGAGGTTGTATTTCCAGTCGCATTGGGGCCGGCGCTGATAGCAGTGGGTCACCTCTTGAAACAGGGCCATGGCCCTGCCGGTCTCATGGATCCGGTCTTCAGGTACAAACCAGGCCACCATGGCATTGGACTGGAACCCCGCCTCCTGGTGGCGTAGTGTAGCTCCGAAACGACGAATCACGCCCCGCTCCTTGAGGGAACGTATTCGCTCCAAAAAGACTTCTTCGGAAACACCCGCCTCCTCTGCCGGGCCGGCAAAAGGCCTCTCGTTAAGCGGAAGGTCGCCTTGAATCAATGCAATTATTCTCTTGTCCGTTTCATCAATCAAGGGCGGTTCCCTGTCCAAATCCAAACACCTCAAACATCTCTTCGACCTGACTATACCAATATCTCAACAAAAGTTGTCAAGAGTAATCCCATCCATTGAAACCTGCATTGAAGCCTTGCCAAGAGATGGAAAATCGGCTATCGTCTTTCCTGCGAATGCAAGATGCCAAGTGAAGCCTCATGAGACCTCCACGGAGGAGGTGAAAGAAGACTTTGATCGGCGCCTTTAAAGACATCGTTGAAAGGCGGATTCAGGAATCCATGTCCAACGGCGACCTAGACAACCTTCCAGGCCGCGGCAAGCCCCTTGAACTGGAAGACGACAGTAACATACCCGAAGACCTTCGCATGGCCTACAAGATCCTGAAAAACGCCGACTGCCTTCCACCGGAGGTGGAACTGAGAAAAGATATCCGGGCGCTCAAGGACCTGCTGGACTCGATTCCGGACGAGCAGGAGAAGCTCCGCCAGATCCGGAGAATCAACTTCAAGATAATGAAACTGAATTCCATGGGCCGAGGATCGCCCCTTTTCGAGGAGCATGAGGTGTATTACAGAAAAGTGGTGGAAAAGCTGGGCCCCAAGTGATGACCCGATGTTTTCCCCTGTAACTTGCGGCTGGAGATTCGCCCCATGGACATGAAACGGGAATACTACGAAGACGTTCGCCTCTTCAGCTCCGGCGTAATCGTTTTCTGGTTCATCCTTCTCATCTTATTTCTCGCTTGCTTCCCTTTTCTGTTCAAGAACTACTATGTATATTTGGCCAATTACATGGCCATCAACGTGATTGTGGCTCTAGGGCTTAATCTGCTGGTGGGCTATACCGGCCAGGTCTCTTTGGGACATGCAGGATTCTTTGCCATCGGAGCTTACGGGACCATCATCTTCATGGCGGAGCTCCATTTTCCGTTCCTCCTGGCCTTACCTGCGGCAGCTCTGGTGGCCGCATTGTTCGGATTTCTTCTCGGGCTTCCAGCACTCAGGCTGGAAGGACCTTATCTGGCCATAGCAACCCTGGGCTTCGGCCTCACCATCACCAAGGTCATAGGGCGTATAGAGCTGTTCGGGGGCCGGCAGGGGCTTCACGCGCCTGAATTAATCATAGGACCCTGGCATCTTAACACAGACCGGGACTTCTACTACCTGCTGATTCCCATGACCGTCCTCCTGACGCTTGCAGCCAGAAACCTGGTCAAGACAAAAGTCGGTCGAGCCTTTGTGGCAATTAGGGATGCAGATATAGCTGCGGAGTCCATGGGGGTGAATCTCACATATTACAAGACCCTCGCCTTTGCAGTCAGCGCTTTTTATACCGGAATCGCAGGCGGAATGTATGCTTTTGTGCTCCGTTTCGTAGAGCCAGAGGTGTTTACATTGATAATGTCTATTCTTTTTCTGGCCATGGTCGTAGTGGGCGGCCTGGGCTCCATTTTTGGGTCGATAACAGGGGCCTGCCTGCTGAGCTGGCTGGACCTGCAACTCCGGAATATTTTGAGCATCCCTTATCTGGGGGAATGGCTGGACGCCCTTTCCAAGACATGGTTCTCGATCACCGGGGTACACAACATCCAGTTCATAGTTTTCGGACTGATCATGGTACTGATCATGCTGTTCGAGCCCCTTGGGCTTTTCGGCATATGGATCAGGACCAAGAAGTATTGGAAAACCTGGCCGTTTTAGTTTCACATTAACGTGAATTACTGGTTTGGTTATGCTCGATTTCATTCAAATGGTAGTGAGCGGCATCGCGGTGGGAAGCTCTTACGCACTCATGGGCCTCGCCATGGTTCTCATCTACAAGACTTCCGAGGTCCTCAACTTCGCCCAGGGCGAGATGGCTCTGATCACCACATTTTTTACATACCTTCTTTTGGAAACTCACGGGATCCCTTATTATATCGCCTTTCCCGGGGCCCTGGCCTTTGCCGCATTGCTGGGGATGATCCTGGAATTCGTAGTCCTCAGAAGAGCCAAAGAGCCGACCGTGCTTGGCATGATCATAATCACCCTGGGACTCGAGATGATTCTTATGGGCCTTGTGTCCTGGAAATTCGGAGCAGACCCCAAGACCATTCCTTTTCCCATTTCTCCATACAGCAGCGTCGCCATGGGAGGAATGTTCGTAAGCTCCCTCGAAGTCCTCACCCTTCTGGTGGCACTAACCGTTATGATCATCCTGTTTCTGTTTCTCCGTTTCAGTAAGCTCGGA
>CAYPSZ010000211.1:0-6391 GCA_964413125.1 uncultured Desulfobacterales bacterium | reverse complement strand
TACTACGGCACTGAAAGCAATGCCATAACCACCCAATCCAACCAGGAATTGATTACCGCGAAAGTTGATGACATCTGGCAGCATGAGGTGACGGGGCTTCAAAAAGGCATCAAGTACTACTTCGCCGTAAAGGCCAGGGATGACGAAGGGCTCGACAGCGTAATTTCACAATACGTGCAGGCTGAGATCATCCCCAGACAACCCGTCCCCCCGAACCCGGCGGAAATACTTGAAAGAGCCTATCCCTTCGCGTATCCGGAGGAGATTTGCATTTCCAGGGACGGCACGAGAGCCTATGTGACTAATCGCTGGAACAACTTGGTCTCACTCATTAATTTGGAGGACGAATCCGTAACTGTGACCATACCCGTTGGCCGGGAACCATCCGATGTGGCGGCCGACCCGCAAAAGGACCAAGTCTACTGTGTGAATTCCGGCAGCCACAATGTGTCCATCATCGACACCACGGAAATCGACCCGGCGGCGGCCGTTATCGGCTCGCTGGAAACCGCCCCCCACCCCCATCGCGCACATGTGTCACCTGATGGGAAATACCTGTTCGTGTCCTGTGGAGAGGCCGGCGGTTATTGTGTAACCGTGATCGATCTCGACACAAGGGCTGAAATCCCCGAGTCCCCCATGACCGTTGGGGATGACCCGGCAGGCATGACGATCGCCAACGGTAAGCTCTATGTGGCGAGCAAGTGGGGGAACAATTTGAGCGTGATCGACATTGCCGAGGGGTCGCCCACGAGATGGCAGAGGAAGCCCTACAACATCCCGGTGGGCTCTTCACCTTTGGACGTTGGCGCCCGCCCCGACGGCGCGTTTGTTTATGTGACCAACAACGGTGATGATACGGTTTCCGTAATCGACACCGCCATTGACCAGGTTGTCTCCACGCTCACCGTTGGGGAGAAACCTTACGGACTCGTTGCCTCCGGGTATATGCTGTATGTGACGAATCATAATTCCGGGACTTTCTCCATGATCAACACCGACACCAACCAATTATTGGGAGCCAGTGTGACCGTGGGCAGCCTACCCAGGGGAATCGCCGTGAGCAGTGATGGTGAGAGGATCTATGTGGTCAATCACGGCACGGAGAGCGTGAGTATAAGGACTTACTGACTTGGCATGAAGGGGAATAATGATGACAATCAGAATGCATACCCCATTTGTGTTCCTTATGGCGTTCTTCTTCTTTGTTTCCGTTGCCCACAGCCAGGAGACACCCACCCCTATCGCCTCCTCCCCCAACCCTGTGGGGTCCGGGGCCAGGGCCCTGGGCATGGGAGGGGCGTTTATTGCGGTGGCTGATGACGCAACCGCCGCCTCCTGGAATCCGGGCGGCCTGATCCAGCTCGAGACCCCCGAGGTCTCAATGGTCCTCAGCTCCAACCGGCGCAGGGAAAAGACGGGCTATGCAGTCTTTACCGAGGCCTCCGGTACGAGTTCGGTCTCCACCTACGAGCTTAACTACCTGAGCGCGGCATGGCCATTCACCGCATGGGGACGCAACATGATCGTGTCCCTGAACTACCAGCATCTCTACGATTTCAGGAAGGAGATCTCCTACGGGTATGAGTTGAATGCGCCGCCTCTGAGCCTGACAAACAAAGCAGCCTACCAACAGGACGGGGCCCTCAGCGCCGTGTCGCCGGCATTTGCAGTGCAAATCACCCCCCGGCTTTCCATTGGGGCCGCCATAAACATCTGGGACAACAATTTTTGCTCCTGGGAATCAACGTACCGTTCCAAGGGAGAGGGAATTCTAGGCCCCTTTCCATTTCAGGAATCCACCGAGATAAACGAAAAATGGGATTTCTCCGGATACAATTTCAACCTGGGGTTCCTCTGGCATATCAACGGGTCCTGGACTTTGGGGGGCGTTTTCAAGTCTCCTTTTCGGGCCGGGCTCGATCACACCTACCGCTACAAGAGTGATCGGACTTTTGCCCCGCCGGCCGGCCCGGCCGCGGATACCCACATAAGCATCCACAAACAGGACCGGCACAGGCTCGACATGCCCATGTCCTTGGGACTGGGTGTCGCCTGGAGGGTAAACGATAATGTGACCCTGGACCTGGACCTCTATCACACTCGCTGGGATGACTATGTGAGGCATACGCCCCACGGAACCAAGCTCAATCCGGTCACAGGAAAGAGGACGGATGTCTCCCGCACCAGGCCCACCACGCAGGTCAGGCTGGGCGGTGAGTACCTGTTCATCGGGGATAAATATATAATACCCTTCAGGGCGGGGGTGTTTTATGACCCTGAGCCGTCCGAGGGCGGGCAAGAGAATTTTTTCGGCGCAGCAATGGGGTCGGGCATCGCCTTTGGGAGGTTCGTGTTTGATGTGGCGTATCAGTACCGGTTCGGCCGG
Source organism: uncultured Desulfobacterales bacterium (assembly GCA_964413125.1). Lineage (GTDB taxonomy): Bacteria > Desulfobacterota > DSM-4660 > Desulfatiglandales > HGW-15 > JAIPEI01. Next base: position 4,002 of record CAYPSZ010000211.1, on the reverse strand, counting down.
GATGTGAAGACTGCCTCGTTCACAGTGGGGGATGACCAACCGGTGCAGGACGTGGACCAGCATACAGTGTATATGTCCGTGATCGTTCATTGGTGATTGAGAGCGTAGGGCACGGCCCCTGTGCCGTGCCGGTGCCGTTGTAGGGCACGGCCCCCGTGCCGTGCCGGTGCCGTAGTAGGGCACGGCCCCCGTGCCGTGCCGGGAACCAATCCCGAGGGATGTTTATGAAGAAGGCCTTGATATGCGTACTGGCATTCCTGGCGGTGGCCGCGCTCTTCAGTTTTCACGGGTGCGTGACCGATTCGGCCCCGGTCTATACCAGGGACGGCAAGGAATTCGGTGTTGTCAGGGGCGCCTTCAGGCACCGCTGGTGGAACTATTACGAGCGGGCCCTGTCCTACGCCGAAGGGGAGTATTTCGCCGAGGCCGAGGCCGACCTCCGCGAGGCCCTCAAGCAGAGAAACGAGGACCAGCGAATGGCCCGGACCTACGGCATGCACTTCATCGACTATTTTCCCCATCGGGAACTAGGCGTCATCTATTACGAGACCGGAAGGGTCCAGGAGGCCCGACAGGCCTTGGAACGGTCCCTGGTCCAGGACCCTTCGGCCAAGGCCCGCTTTTATCTGGACAAGACCAGAAAGCTTCAACTGGAAACGGAGAAGACCCGGGTTCAGCCCCCCGGAATCACGATCGATGCTCCCCGCCAGGTACTGACGGGGCGAGACCCTTTTACGCTTTCCGGAACAGTCGAGGATCCCTCTTTTGTGTCCCTGGTGCGGGTCGCGGGCCGTGAAATCTTCCTGGAAGGCGCAGTGCGCGACGTATCGTTCGCCGAGACCCTTGAACTGGAGGAAGGCAGCCACCAGGTGACGGTGGAGGCGGAAAACCTCCTGGGCGGGCGTGCCCGCATTGACATCACCGTGAGTGTGGATCGTACAGCCCCTTTGATTTTATTGGAGAGCATAGACGATTCAGCTATCTCCGGGGTTGCTTACGATGCGGGCGGGATCGAGGAATTGTATGTGCAGGGCGCAGCGGTTTCGTTCTCAAGAGGCGTTAAAAAAGCGCCTTTCTCCGCCGAACTTGCCAGGCCCTATTCCGAGGTCGAGATTCGTGCCATTGATCGGGCCGGCAATACCGCCACCGTGTTGGTGCCGGTCCCGCCGGCGGATATGATCGCCCAACGCCCGATGATGCTGGCGGCCGGCCATGAATTTTACGCCGGAAAAGGCATTGCGGGCGCCTTGGCCTCTTCCCGTTCCAGGCCCCCGCTCATTGAACTGAGAGGTCTCACCGGCTCACAGACGGTCTATCTGGAACGCCTTTATCTGGAAGGATCAGTACAGGACGACGGCAGGATCGCAAGCATCACCATAGACGGCGAGGAAATACTTCCGGCCCCGGCCCAAAGGGTCTTTTTCAATCGGTTTACCTCGCTGAAGGAGGGTGAAAACCTGATTTCCATCCGGGCGGTTGATGAACAGGGAAACGAAGCCGCAAAACACGTGCGCGTGATCCGCAAGATCCCGGAGGCTCTCCGGCTCAGTGAACGGCTCTCTCTATCGGTACTTCCCTTCAGCGAGAAGGAGACCTTGTCTGCGGGGCCGCACCTATTTCAGGAGCACTTAACCGGAGCCTTGTTGAACGAGAACCGCTTCAACCTGGTGGAAAGGGAGCGACTGGAACACATCCTCCGGGAACAGAAATTGAGCGCCACGGACCTTGTGGATCGTCGCACTGCGGTCAAGGTGGGTTCCCTGGCCGCGGCCGGCTCCATCCTGATGGGGGACGTTATCGCCACCAGGACCGGAGTGGAGGTGGTGGCCCGGTGTGTGGACACCGAGACCTCGGAGATTCTTGCTACGGGAGATGTTTACGGCGAGCGCAAGGATGCCCAAGGGCTGAAGGCCCTGGCCGGGGGCCTGGCCCTCAGACTTCACAAGGAGTTCCCTCTTGTGGGTGGGATTGTGCTCCAGTGTAAAGGAGCATCTTTCTTCAGCGACATGGGCCTGGACAAAGCCAAGCCGGGAAGGCGGGTACTGGTCTACCGGGAGCACCCCATCACCCACCCTGTCACAGGGAAAGTCCTGGGTTCGGACTGCGTGGTCATGGCGAGAGCCCGGGTCACTCAGGTGATGGCGGATATGTGCAAGATGGAAGTGGTGGACGGAGATGTATCGGCCGTAAGACCCATGGACAAGGTCATAATGGAGTAGGTCGGGGCCGGCCGGCGGCGCCGGTTCAAAAAGCAGGGGTCCCATTGGATGCACGCCGACCAATGAATCAGGAATCGGATGATAAAATCCTGCTCGGGAGCGTGCTTTCGGGCGACGGGGCCGCTGCCGAACTTCTGGTGAGGCGCTTTTCAAATCTCGTTTACAGCTCCATTATAGGAACCCTGCGAACCAGGCATGTGGATCCGGTCTTAGAGGACGTGGCTGATCTTCACAACACCGTGTTCCTCCGGCTCTTGGAACGGAACTGCCGGAAATTGAGACAGTTCCAGGGCCGGAACGGGTGCAGCCTCGGATCCTGGATCCGCATCGTCACGGTTCGTATAGTGCTGAACACACTGAGGGACCGAGGGTTTGACGGCCTTAGTGCGGGGCGGAGAAAAGTCGCTCTGGAAGAAATCGCACAACCGGCCTCGGCCAATCCGGGGGCCTTGGACAGGATGGAGGCGGCGGAGACGTGGAACCGTCTGGAGAAGGCCATGGAGCTGCTTTCCGATCGAGAGCGGCTGTTGTTCAGAATGCATTTTGATGAGGGGTTGGACCTGCCGGAAGTGGCCGAGGCCTTGCGCATAACAGTAGGCAACGCCTACACCATCAAGCACCGGGCAATCAAGGCCTTGAAGGCGGCCGTCCACAAGTCCCATACCTCTTAGAACACGGATTTCCATAGGCATCTGCAGGCTGTCCCGGCGGTTGCGGGCGGTTCAGGGCAAGACCCTGCTTCCTTGCGGAATGCTCCATCCCGCACCAATGGCATTGTCGATGTGGCCGGGTCGAACAATCTTGTAAGGAACCGATGTTCCTTGTGTCCATTATAGATATCAGGAACGAAGTGTTCATGACGTTCGAAAGGAAACACTCATGAAATCCGGCTGCCCCACTGAAGAGCAAATTGCCGATTATCTGGAAGATCGGACGACTGAAACACAGAGAATTGATGTGGAAGGCCACCTGGCCCGATGCAAATCCTGTTTTGAAGAATTCGCGTGTTACCGTGCAGTTGTGCGTGGCGGTGAATCATCCCCGGACCAGGTACCGGAATCCGTCACCTTGAATACACTTGACCGTCTCGAGCAAAAGGGCCTTCTGAGCCCTCGCCCCTTCAAACCCCCAACAGCAGTCCGGGTCCGGGAAATTTGCAGGCGAATGGTCGGGTATCTGGGGTTTTCCCCTTCAAGCGCCGCGCTCGCCCCTATCAGGGGGAGCAAGAGGGTCGTGAAAGAGGGGTTTGTGGAGATCAGGAAGACATTTCAGGATCTGAGCACCGTGATTGAAATCGAGAAGATACCATACCATAAAGTCAACATACGTGTCTCCTTTCCTGGAGATGATAATGGAGATGAATTCATCAGGACCACCCTTGTTAAGGACGGCCGGTATTTAACATCACTGCTTTGTGCTCCCACAGAACCGGTGGTTTTCGATGAGGTGCCGTTCGGTGTTTACGCGCTTTCATTTTCAAGGGGCGGCACGCTCGCCGGCGAATATCATTTCGAGATCAAGGATTGATTATGGAAAAGAACAAAAATGAAAAAGAAAGCCCTGAAGTCTCTGAGAACATCGAAGCCATTCTTGCGGAACGTGATCGGCTGGATCGGCGAATAAGAGAGCAATTTACGAAGGATGTGGCCATACTTTTCACGGACATCTGCGGTTACACCGCTTATATGGATGCCCGTGGGGATGTGGCCGGCCGCTCCATGCTCCAGAAGCACAACGACTTGCTGATGCCTGTGATCGCCGCCCATGGCGGCCGCGTGGTCAA
>CAYPSZ010000210.1:0-4199 GCA_964413125.1 uncultured Desulfobacterales bacterium | reverse complement strand
TGTTTTTGCTGTTGTGAAAGCCTGGTATCCCAATAGTGGGAAACGGCAGCCCCTATCATTTCTTCCAGATTTTCTGGCAATTTGGAGTTAATCATTATGGTGTCCTATCACATCGCTCAAATTATACCAAGGTCGAAAGAATCCGCTCCGGCCAACAAGTAAGTATATGGTTTTCTGGATAACTCCCCGCAAAAAAAGCGTGACACGGCGATACGATTGCCTAGTCAAAATGTCTAAATTGATAGCTCCACCAATTTGATGTTATCAGGAAACCGTATATTTGATCTCCGCTATTGTTGGAAGAGTCAGTCCGTTTTCTGGCATAGCGACCAAACGGATGAGCAATGATTCCTGATGAATCATGGTAAATAGCAACACTACGGTTTTACCCTACTATGATGCACTCTCAACATCCCAGTTCAGCTTCCTTCTCGGCACCCCAGACGGCTCAAAGCTGCAAAAAAACAAAACCCCACCTCTCTTTACGAGAAATGAGGTTTCAGACGGCTCGGGCCATAGCATCCTCGATTGGGTCAGAATGTGTTTTCTTTAGTTGCTAAGGAAACATGCGGAATGTTCCGTCAGTGTCTATAAATGAAACGAAAAAGTCAAGGTGAAAAGCCATGCTGAAAAATCACTTCCGGCAGCCTTGTCTTTTGACAAGCCATGCGCTCATAAAACCGGCTGTCGATATGCCGCTCCAACTGCCGCACCGACCAGCCCCTGCGCAAGGCCTCGGCATGGTAGAATTGCCTGGCCTCATACAAGCGGCAACGGCGGGTAAGAAGGACATAATGGGACCAGGAAAGTGGGAAAGCGGACATCAGGTCACCTGGAAACAGCGGCCTCAACAAGCTCGTTAAGCGCGATCTTGTCCGAAGGCTATTTGAGACGGTACAGCAAATTGCCAACCTCACTTCTCTTAGTGTCAAACATCGCATTGCCGTATTCGTCATCACCAAGATACGTGCTGCTTAGGGTGTGGGATGGGGATAGCCTTCCCCTTCGACGACGTGACTCGATGCGTTGTAGCAGTATCCTTCGACAACCGTTCCGATTCCCAGTACCGTGTGAGTCCCCTGGTTGGCGACGACACGGTCTCCGGGTCTGATCCCTCAAAAGGTCCAAACCTGGTTCATCCCTTTTCCGTAATCATGCTTGGCTGCACATTCTTCGGAGCGCTTGTCGAACTCCTCACGGGTAACGTTGGTGAGGTCGCCGAGTTCCGGCCACCCAATGGCTGCGATACCGCGTTCCTTCCATTCCGGCCAGGCTACCGCATTTCTTCCCGGAGCGATCTTCCAGTAACGGGGCTCCTCCTCTGAAGTGTCCACCGGAACCGCTGGTTCGGGAAGGTGACTCCCCAGATTTCCTGATCCTCGGAGGCATCCAGCGCCCGGATCTCGCTGGTGGGAATAACCAACAGATTGGAGGGAAAGTCCACCGGCACCCGGGTCCAGGCGAACTGTCCCGGTTCTGCGTTCACCACCTTGGCAAGGGCGCGGACGCCGCCTTCCACTTGAGCACCGGCGCCAGGTCGATCTCCTCGATGCGGACGAAATTGCCGGCCTCGACGGCATCCAGCACGTCGATCAAACGGCCCCGGACCGTCGCGAAAGCCTCCTGCTCGGTACTGCCGTACGAACATCAACCCGACGTTGAGTGGAAAAATGGCATCGGTTGTGCCGCCCACGATGTTCATCTGGCGCCCCGGGGTGGCCATGTCCAACGCCGGCATTTACACATCATTCTCAAATGACTTGTTCGACTTTGGTCTTTCAATAAGCTTTCCTGTAACAAATCGATGCAGAATGCTGGATATTAGTGTTTGGTAAGGCATGCCATCTTCAACAGCCCTTGTCTGAAGCTCTTCAAGTACCATGGATGAGATCCGAATATTTACACGCTTATCCTTTTTTAAAGTCTTACGTGCATATCCTCTATGTTTTTCTATTTCTTCTTCAACGTTTTTTACGGATTTCCATTCTCCCCGTTCATAACTATCAAGAATATCCTTTTCTTCCTTATCAAAAATTATTTTAGCCATTTCATCCTCCCAAATACTCACGAGTCGCTTTACGACTCGGAATTATTGTTTTCAAACATTTGCCTTCTTCATCCTCAACAAATGGAATCAGATAAGCATAATCTTTGATTTTGACAACCAGCATTTGCTGATTCGGATATTTAAATTGATTCGGGTGTTCAACTACATCGAGAAGGTCACCGCGTTCAATATGCAGGATGACTTGCTCGAAGCCTATGCCGCGTTCAGCCTTAAGTCTTTCATTTTTATCATAATTCCATCTATAGTGTGACATAATAGGTATTTAAGCACGTTGTGTGCCATATGTCAACATGCGAAGTGATTTTTCCGGTAGGGCGAAAGGCTCTCCACGGTATGGGTTTTCTTAGCCATAGCCTTTTTCGGGCAGCTCTAAAACCAGTTCGATCAAGTCCTTGGAGTTGTCCATATCCATGAAAATCAGGGAAAACGGCTCTCCCGTGGCTTCAGCCTCGAAAATGAGCTCACCCAGTGCCCTGTACAGTCTGTAACCGTAAATGGTATCCACGAAATCCGCTTCGAAAATCCATACCAAGATCTTAGCGCAGGCCAATTGCAGAAGCCTGTCCTCTAGTGCCGGGATCCCCAGCGGCGTTTCCTTGCCATTGTCCTTTGGAATGTAACATCGCCGCACCAACTTGGCGCGGTACCGCTCGTCCTTCAGTCGCTCTACCAGGTTCCGGATGTTGGCCTACAGGATACTCTGCCTACGCTTAGCCCATCTTGTTCGCTGCTCAACATTCTGAGCAGCTCCGCCATGGACCCAAGGCTCGATACGGGTGGGTGGCTAACCCTTCCTGAAGACCATTACTGACCTTCACCCGACAGGGACTTTCACCCTGAAAGATACGCCAAGCTTTCATCGGCGCGACAACATACAGCAGGTGGGAGGGAACTGGGTGCGAGGTATATCCTGGAAGGGAGTGTTCAGAGGGAGGGCGACCGGGTGCGGATCACGGCCCAGCTCATCGATGCCGGGACCGGCCACTATATGTGGGCGGAACGTTATGACCGGGAGTTCAAAGACATCTTCGCCCTCCAGGATGAGATTGTACTGAAGATCATGAGAGCCCTGCAGCTAACCCTGTCGGAAGGACAGCGACACTCGATTAAGGGAAATGCGCCCAAAAGCCTCGATGCCTACCTGAAGCTCTTGAAGGGGCGGTCTTATTTTCAGCGTCCGAGTCCGGATAACAATGCCGAGGCCAGACAACTATTTGAGGAAGCCATTGCCCTCGATCCGACATACTCTGGAGCATATAGGACGCTGGCCCGCACACACCTGCGGGATGTGTGGTACGGCTGGTCAAGCATCGACGGTGGCCTTCAGGATAGGTTTTTAGCACTTATGATGCATTGTCCTTATCGAGCGTCTCATCATGTAGCTCCCGAATCAAACGGTCCACTTGGGCGGCAAAGTAAAGCGGCAGGGACAAAAGTGTAAACGATATGGACCTTTTTTCATCCTTACCTGCAAGTTTAACGGAGAAGTCCCCGATGGAGGGGCTGTCCATGTTGAAGCGAACGGCAAAGTTCCGCGCTTTTTCTGCTAAAAAAACATGCGTGGACTTAAGACTGCCAGACGTGCCCGCCCGCACCTCCACAGGGATAACGATGCCATCGTGGGTCCATAGATAGTCGACTTCCGCATTCGCATTCTTCGCCTCGCGATGCCAGTAGTAGAGAGCGCGTTCTGCATAACACGGACCGATGGCGCGAAGCTCCTGTCCGATGAACTGCTCGGCCAGACGTCCTTCCTGGACGGTCAACAGTGCGGAATGATCGGGCAGACTAAACCCGCTCACATTCCCACAGAGCCCGATGTCCACCAGCAAAGGCTTGAACCGGTCATTGGATGCCTCGGCCCCAAGTGGCACGCCGTTGGCAGAGCTGTGGTGGACAAGGGAAGCGAATCCCGCCATTTCAAGCAATTCAAGCGCGGTCCTCAAATCGGCCGCCCTTGTTTCCCGGTCAATATTCACATAACTCACTTTCTGCCCAATGGACAGGGGGATGTAACGCAAAACCCGGCGCATGTTGCGTTGCTGGGCACGATTGCCATACTTGGCAAAGTCATCCTGCAATGTGGTAACGATGGACGTCAACACGCGCTGAACTTCCACCAGATCTTTTC
>CAYPSZ010000209.1:0-8519 GCA_964413125.1 uncultured Desulfobacterales bacterium | reverse complement strand
GATGACCTTTTCAGCGCATCGACAATTTTTGAGATCATGCATGCCGCAAGCCTGCTTCACGATGATGTGCTCGACAATGCCGAGTTCCGTCGAAAAAAGCCCTCTGCCGCCAAGGTGTGGGGAAACCAGGTGGCTGTGTTGGGGGGAGATTTTCTCTATGCGAGATCGTCCGCTCTGGCCGTGGCATGCGGAAGCCTTCCTTTCCTGGAGATTATTACTGCCGCTGCAACGAGAATGGCCGAGGGCCAGGCGCTTGAACTGAACCACACCAACAATTGGTCTTTGACCCGCGAACAATACATGGAGATCATAACAGCCAAGACGGCCGTCCTGATTTCGGCTGCTTGCGCATGCGGTGCCGTAATGGCCGGGGCGGGAAAACGGGAAACGGATTTTCTGAGCGAATTCGGCCTTAACTTGGGAATAGCCTTTCAAATGATGGACGACCTTCTGGATTACACCAGCACCCGGGAGGTATTCGGCAAGCCGGTGGGAAAAGACCTCCGGGAAGGCAAGGTTACACTGCCGCTGATCAGGACGCTGGCAGGCATGGAATCGGAAGAGGCGGCTTTGCTGGAAAAACGGTTCAAGACGGGAAAAGCCGGGGATGAGGATTATCAGGCCCTAATCAGGCGTGTATGTGATGATCCTTCTTTGGATGAGATCAGGGACGAGGCCAGTGCCTATGTGGAGCGTGCCGCCGGCGCCCTGAAAGCCCTGCCCGCAGTTCAGGCAAGGGACGACCTTCTTGCTTTGAATCAACAGCTTCTCACCAGAAGCTTCTGATAAGTCGCTAACAGCCCAACGGCTTAACAGCTCAACAGCTCAACAACTCAACAGCTAACGAAGTTTTTCAACCAATTCAACAACGTCCCCTAACCCAAGGTTATTTCCCGAAAGGGCACACGGGATAACGGCAAGATTCACAGTTCAGACAAAGCCCCCCATGGGACATTGCCGCAAGGTCTTCCCTGGTGATAATCTCTCCGGCAAGCACACGGGGCAGAACCAGGTCCAGAACGGTGGCCTTATAAAAGAGTACGCATGCAGGCACCCCCAGCACCGGGACCCTTCCGATGCGGGCGTAAAGGAACATGGCCCCCGGGAGTACGGGCGTGCCGTAAACCGCATGCTCGGCTCCAGCCTCGGCAATGCCCAACCGGCTCACGTCGTCGGGGTCCACGCTCATGCCTCCTGCAACGATGACAAGACCCGCTCCGCTTTCCATGAAGTCCTTGACCGCCTTGGCTATCCGCGATCGATCATCCGGTACGAACTTTATGTCCAGAAGGCGGCACCCGAAATCGGCCGTCTTTTTCTTGAGTATTGGGGCGAACTTATCTTCGATTCGACCGAAATAGACCTCGTTGCCGGTTATTACGATGCCGGTGTCGGGTTGTGCGGTTTGCAAAACCTTAAAGATCCCTCCGCTATCACGTGCAATTCGGACCGCCCGGTCCACCAGATCAGAATCTATGATCAAGGGTATGGCCCTTGTGGCCGCCACCGTCGCGCCTTCTTCCACCATGGTGTTGGTGTGCCTTGAGGAGCATGAGATTTCAGGCACCATATTGAAACGGGTAAGCGCCTCCACGTTCACCTTGAGAAGCCCTCTGTAATCGGACAAAAGGGCGATTTTCCCTTCAGCGGGCCTGCCGTTGAATCTTATTCCCGGACCGGCGAGCGCTCTTGCAAGGCGTAGAGCCGCTTCATCCTCGTGTAAATCCCCTTCGGCCAGCTCAAGTACATACAAGTTTTCCTTGCCGAGCCTTCTAAGGTGTTCCACATCCTCCGGGCTGATTACCTGGCCTTTCTTAAAGGCCGGCCCTTTGAACTGACCGGGCCGAATTTCAGTGATGTCATGTGCAAGGACTTTTCCAACGGCCTCTTCCACAGTGATCATATAAGCCGATGATTTGTGCCTGGTTGTCATGTCGTTCGGGTGTTCTCCTGATATATGTAGTTATCACCTGGTTTCCATCCATAAATGGATGTTTTCCGGATTGGAAACCGCCCGGTGCCCAAAAACCCTTTCTCCCATTGCCGGGAAGGCGTCCCAGTATAAGAAGATTGCCTTAGTTTGCAAGGGCAATAAGCACCCAACAGCCCAACAGCCCAACAGGCCAACAGCTCAACAGCTCAACAGCTCAACAGCCAAACCCTATCCGGCCCGGTCCCGGCACGAAATCATGAGCCCGCCAAGCCGCGATTGACTGTAAGAAACCTGGTGACTATTATTAGACGGGATGTACGGTAAGATGATTTTGATTGCCAGGCCCTTTTTTTCAAGTTATGTAAATCAGATATGGAGGTTGTGAAATGTACAATAAAACGGTGATGGATCATTTTAAAAACCCGCGGAATGTCGGTGTGATAGAGGATGCCGACGGCGTGGGAGAGGTGGGGAATCCCCTTTGCGGAGACATGATGACCATTTACCTGAAAATCGATGATGATAAGATCTCTGATATCAAGTTTCAGACTTTCGGGTGCGGTTCCGCGATTGCGGTTTCCAGTATGCTGACTGAGTTGGCTATGGGAAAAACCATCAAAGAGGCGACCAAGATTTCGAACAAGGACGTTGCCCAGGCCCTGGAGGGATTGCCGAAAAACAAGATGCATTGCTCCAACCTGGGGGCGGACGCGCTTCATATGGCTATCCAGGACTACCAGGACAGAAAGGCAGGCGTAAAACGCAGCGGCCCGGCAAGAAAGGAAGACCATGAGCATAAACATGAAAACCATTGCCATTGCCCTTACTGCGACGTGGAACTCAACGAAGCAGCGACTTTTTGCGATGCCTGCCAGCGGAGCCTTGATGAAGAACACTGAAAAATCTCATTGAATGAGCGAGGTGACATAAATTGACTTCGATTAATCTGGACCATATTTCAGCCGCCCCTTTGCTGCCGGAAGTCAAAAAGGCTATGATCGATGCCATCAACAGCGACTTGCACAATCCCTCCAGCCAGCACCAGGCCGGCGAGGAAGCCGCGGAGCGCCTCGAGGCCGCCCGGGAAAGCGTCAGAGAATTGATAAATGCCAAAGACCCCAAGGAAATTGTTTTCACCTCGGGAGGTACGGAGTCGGTTAATCATGCCATAAAAGGCACAGCTATGGCAAATAAAAACAAAGGAAATCATATCATTACTACTAATATAGAGCATAATTCAGTCATTAGAAGTCTCAAAAGGCTTAGCAATGATGGTATCAAAGTAACGTCTCTTCCAGTTGACGAAACAGGCAGGGTAAATCCTGATGACGTGGCAAAGGCCATAACGGACAAGACCATTCTGGTATCGGTAATGCACAGCAACAACGAAACCGGGACCATTCAGCCTATCAAGGAAATAGGAAGTATTACTCGAGAAAAAAAGGTGCTTTTTCACAGCGATGCTGTTGATTCCGTGGGTGTGGTCCCGGCTGACGTGGACGAGTTTAACGTTGACCTTTTGAGTTTCGGGTCAAACCGGTTTTACGGCCCGCACGGGGTTGGCGGGCTGTACATCAGAAAAGGCACCCGGGTTTTCCCGCTGCTGGAGGGGGGTGTTCAGGAGCACAACAAGAGGGGAGGATCTGAAAACCTCATCGGAATTATCGGCATGGGAAAGGCCGCGGAGCTTGCAGTGAGGGACATGGCCTCGAGAGAGAAGCACTCCCTGGAGCTCAAGGCGCACCTTCTTGACAGGCTGCCTGCGCATATCGATGACTACCTTATCAATACCAACCTGGAACACAGCCTTCCGGACCTGCTTAACGTTTCCGTGAAGTATGTGGAGGGCGAGAGCGTAATGCTGATGCTGGATGGTGACGGCGTTGCCGTTTCCACGAAGTCCGCTTGCGCCACGGGATCGCTCAGAGCATCGCACGTTCTGCTGTCGTTGGGACTCAGCCACTCCGATGCCCAGGGGACACTGGTGATATCATGGGGGATCGATAATGACAAGGAAGATCTGGATCGGTTCCTTGCCTCCCTTGGGGAAACCGTCAAGACCCTTCGCAACATATCGCCTCTTTTCAGAAACCATGTAAAGGAAAGCTGACAGGTCAATTTTTCTTGACAGCTCCTACCTTTTCGGTATATGTGGGCTTGTTCCAAATTGCACAATACCGGAAATACAACTATATATTGGTTTCGGCGATATTGCGCCGTAAATGTGACTGAAACTTAAAAGGAGGATCGTACATGTCAAAGCTTGTTCCCCCACACGGAAAAGAAGAAAGATTGATGCCTCTGTTGCTTGAGGGAGACGCTCTCAAGGCGGAAGAGGAAAAAGCCAAATCTCTCAAGCAGTTGAATGCTACAACCCGTGAGACTTCCGATCTCATCATGCTGGGCATAGGCGCCTTCACACCTCTTACGGGGTTCATGGGCAAAGCCGACTGGCAGGGTGTATGCGACAAGTTCCTAATGGCGGACGGTACATTCTGGCCCATTCCCATAACCTTTTCCACAGACGATGAGGAAGTGAAAGAGGGTGACGAGATCGCCCTCAAAGATGAAGAGACGGGTACCATCATCGCCACCATGCAGGTTTCCGAGAAGTACACCATTGACAAGGAATACGAATGCAAGAAGGTGTTCACCACGACCGACAAGGAACATCCGGGCGTGGCCAATGTCATGGCTCAGGGTAAATACAATCTGGCCGGGCCGGTCAAGGTCATCAGCGAGAGTTACTACCCTGAGAGGTTCAAAGAGATCTATCATAGACCCGCTGAGTCTCGGAAGATTTTCGATGAAAAGGGATGGAAAAGGGTGGCGGCTCTTCAGCTCCGCAACCCCATGCACAGGTCGCACGAGTTTCTGGCAAAGATCGCCGTAGAGGTCATGGACGGCCTTTATATCCATCAGCTCGTCGGCAAGCTCAAGGCGGGAGACATCCCCGCTGACGTGCGCGTCCGGGCCATCCAGGCCCTGGTGGACAACTATTTTGTGAAGGATACTGTTGTCCAGGGCGGATACCCCATGGAGATGCGTTACGCAGGACCGAGAGAGGCGCTTCTTCACGCCACCTTCAGGCAGAACTACGGCTGCAGTCACATGATCATCGGCCGTGACCATGCAGGGGTGGGCGATTATTATGGGCCCTTTGACGCACAGAAGATCTTCGACGAGATTCCCGAAGGCGCGCTCAAGTGCGAAAACCTCAACATCGACTGGACATTCCATTGTTACAAGTGCGGGGGAATGGCCTCCATGAAGACTTGCCCCCACGGCAAGGATGACAGGCTGCTCCTGTCGGGCACGGTTGTCAGAAAGACGCTCTCCGAAGGCGGCGATATGCCCCAGGAGTTCTCGCGTCCCGAGGTGGTGGCGATCCTTCAGGAGTATTACCAGGGCCTTGACGAGAAGGTCGAGGTCAAACTGCACGGCGCCGCAACCGGCGATGTAAAAAAGAACTAATCCAAGGCGAGCACACTTAAAAGGAGAGGCCTCTCTTTAATGAGAGGCCTCCGAAACCTTGATCCCGAAACAAATGCGAGAAAGGAGGTGTCCATCAACACATATCACCATTAACCCTGACAAATGTGTAGATTGCCAAACTGAAAATTTCAGGAGGTGTACAAATGCCAAGTTACGTGATTACCGAGAAATGCGACGGTTGCAAGGGGCAGGATAAGACGGCCTGTATGTACATCTGCCCCAACGACCTCATGGTGTTGGACAAGGAAGCGATGAAGGCCTACAACCGTGACCCCCAGATGTGCTGGGAGTGCATGTGTTGCGTCAAGATCTGCCCGCAGCAGGCAATGGATGTTCGCGGTTATGCCGACTTCATGCCCATGGGCGCCAGCGCCACTCCCTTGAGGGGTTCCGAGGACATTATGTGGACCGTCAAGTTCCGTGACGGATCCGTCAAGCGGTTCAAGTTTCCCATCAGGACTACCCCTGAAGGGGCGGCGGATCCGTTGGGCGGCTATCCGACCCACGACGACCTCAACAACCAGGCCCTGGCCACCGAACCTGCGTCCCTCAAGATGGACGCGGTTCCCACGAGATAATAAGGAGGGATTGAATTATGGCAAACTTTGAAACCGTAGAAGTCAGCACCGACCTCCTGATCCTTGGCGGGGGTTTTTCCGGCTGTGGTGCGGCGACCGAAGCGGCCTACTGGGCCAAGAAGAACAATCTGAAGGTTACCCTTGTGGACAAGGCCGCCCTGGATCGCAGCGGCGCCGTGGCCATGGGTCTTTCGGCAATCAACCAGTACGTGGGCATCGGCGACGGCGACAACACGGCCGAGGAATATGTCCAGTACGTCCGTCAGGACCTCATGGGTATCTCCCGCGAGGACCTGGTTTATAACATCGCCCGTCACGTTGACGGAACAGTCCACATGTTTGAGAAATGGGGACTCAAGATCTGGCTGGATGAGAACGGCAAGTATGTCCATGAAGGTCGCTGGCAGCTCATGATCAACGGCGAGTCCTACAAGATCATCATCGCCGAGGCCGCCAAGAACGCCATGGCTGATGCCGGCGGCGAGATCATCGAGCGTGTCTTCATCGTGGATCCTCTGATGGACGGCAATAAGTGCGTGGGAGCCGTAGGCTTCAGCACCCGCGAGAACCAGTTCTACGTATTCAAGGCCAAGGCCGTGATCGTGGGCCTGGGCGGCGCCGTGCACGTGTTTCGTCCGCGGTCCGTTGGTGAGGGCTTCGGCCGTTCCTGGTATCCTCCGTTCAACTCCGGTTCCAGCGCCTATTTCACCATTCAGGCCGGCGCCGAGATGACCTGTCAGGAAGTCCGTTTCATCCCCGTCCGTTTCAAGGATGCTTACGGTCCTGTGGGCGCTTGGTTCCTGCTCTTCAAGTCCCGTGCAACCAGCGCCGTGGGCGGCGAATACATGGTGGTCCGCAAGGAAGAGCTGAACAATTGGGCTCCCTACGGACTGGCCAAACCGATTCCGGCCAACCTGCGTAACTACCTGGGCATGCTGGACGTGGATGCCGGCCTTGGTCCCCTCTACATGGAGACCGACGAGGCCATCCAGAAGATAGCGGATGAGTACAAGGACGACCCCAAGGCCTTCAAGAAGAAGATGAAGGAACTTGAGGCCGAGGCATGGGAAGACTTCCTGGACATGACCATTTCCCAGGCAATTCTCTGGGCCTCCATGAACGTGTACCCGGAGAAGAAGCACTCTGAGATCGCCGCCTGCGAGCCTTACTTCATCGGCTCCCACTCCGGCGCCTCAGGAGCGTGGGTCAGCGGCCCCGAAGACCTGGATACCCCCTACAAGTGGGGATACACCAATATGACCACGGTGGAAGCCTTGTTCGCAGTGGGCGACGCATCGGGCGCTTCCAGCCACAAGTTCTCCTCCGGTTCCCATACCGAGGGGCGGATCGCGGCCAAGGCCGCTGTGAAGTACATTGTGGAGAAGGGCGCCGAGCCCAATGTGGATATGGCCAAGGTGGAAGAACTGAAGGCCAAGATCCTTGCGCCGCTCGACGTCTTTGAAAAACACAAGGATGAATTCACGGATCCTGAGGTGAACACCCACTACATCATGCCCAGGCAGTTCCTGCATCGCCTGCAGAAGCTCATGGACGAGTATGCGGGTGGTGTGACCTCGGCCTTCAAGACCTCCAAGGACCTTCTCGAGCGCGGTCTGGAGCTGATGGTTTACATGCAGGAAGACTCGGACAAGCAGGCTGCCCGCGACCTTCATGAACTCATGAGGCTGTGGGAAAACAACCAGAGGATGTGGATCGCAGAGTCCCATATCCGCACCATGCTGTTCCGGGAAGAGACCCGCTGGCCGGGCTACTACTTCCGTTCCGACACGCCCAAGATGGACGAGGAGAACTGGCATTGCTTCGCCAACTGCCGCTGGGATCCCGCCACCGGTGAGTGGGAAATGATGAAGAAGGACGTCTGGAACATGCCCGGCGTCTAAGCCCGGCACGGACCGGCTTCATCTCACATAGGTGAAACCAGCCCCGGCTGTCCCTGACGGGACGGCCGGGGTTTTTTTGTTTGCATTCCTGATCCACTTTTTGTATATAGGGCCAGCCCTCAAAGGGGGTGCCCACCACCTTTGCATGCACGCGCAACCCGTCGCATTTGCAGAGAGAAAGCGGTCTTACATGATGGGCCGTTTGCTGGATATTCCAATTAGCCTAGGAGGATGAGCATGGCGAACAACGAGACCCAGAGTATCCTTGTGGTCGGTGGCGGAATGAGCGGGATGACCGCCGCCATCGAAGCGGCCGAGGCGGGCTACGACGTTTACATCGTGGAGAAAAACCCTTACCTCGGCGGCCGTGTGGCCCAGCTTCACCACTATTTCCCGAAGCTTTGTCCGCCTTACTGCGGGCTGGAGATCAACTTCCGGCGCATGAGGAACAACCCCAGGATAAGGTTTTTTACGCTCGCTGAAGTAGACAAGGTTTCCGGTACAGAGGGAAACTTCGAAGTCTCCCTCAAGCTGAACCCGCGTTTTGTGAACGAAAACTGCACATGCTGCGGGAAGTGCGCCGAAGTCTGCAACATGGAGATTGATAACCCG
>CAYPSZ010000208.1:0-1904 GCA_964413125.1 uncultured Desulfobacterales bacterium | reverse complement strand
CTTATCGTATCATGCACAGTTAGGGATGCCTAAAAACACCGGTATTCCAGAACAATACCGCATCACACTTGAAATGGGAAGACGATCTCAACCAGGACCCGGGGTTCCCTATCGACTGGTGTGTATAGCACGGGAGGTGCCTCTCTCCCTGGCAGGGGGGGGTTCGTGCGTCCAAAAAGGCCTCCCGATGCCCTCCCTCACGCCCGCAAACGATAGACGGCCTTCCATCTCGACCTGCCAGGCACGCTTTCCTTATGGGACGTTTTCTTAACCACAATATGTTGTTTCCATTTTCTCATTGACACACAATCTCGTTTTCAGCTACTATGCTCATCAAAAAGCAACTTCCTATCATGGGCGGCTGCAGCCCTGTAAAGAGACAGGAACTGAATAATGCCATGATCAAGAGCCTGGCAGAGAACAGGAAGGGGGGTGATAGCCATTTTGCGGAGGACAGTGTGATCGAGGCGCAGAACCTCGACCTGGTGAAAACCCATGCAGGAGGGGAAAAGGCCATGAAAGAGATGGATCGAAGGGAATTCATAAGGACTGCGGCAATCGGGGGAGCTGTCCTCGGCCTGGGAGGAATCATGTTACACAAGCCTCTCGAGGCCCTGGCCACCGGAAAATATGACATCGGGCAATGCAAAAGCGTTAAAATTACCTGTGTATCGGAACTCGGCTGGCTGGACGGCAAGTATCTCATCGGCCAGATGGAGGCCGGGGGCGGTCCCAAAGCGAACCAGTGGGAGATTGCATGGGATCCCAAAAACGCTGCCGGAAGCTGTTCGCTCATCGACATGGAGACCCTGGATGGGTCCCACCACAAGTTCCTCCTGGATACGGGCTGGAACACGGCTTACATGGACGAGTGCTATAAACGAGAGGGGATCGACAAGATGCTCACGAGCGGGGAGATCGAGTTCATGGTGATCAGCCACGAGCATCTGGACCACTACTGGGGGCTGGAGACTACCCTCAAATACAATCCGGAAATCCCCATCTACATCCCTGCCACCTTTTATCCCGAGGGGATGCATTTTTTGAAAGGGGCGGAGTTCATCACCCCGAGCGCCAGGAACGGGATCACTCACAAGGGCAAGCTCATTCAGTGCGATCCAGGCAAAGTGAATAAGATCTTGGATGGTTGTGCTCTGGTGGCCTTCGACCTTCCTATCCTCATCCGGGTTAGGGGCGAGCAATCGCTCTATTTCAATGTCAAGGACAAGGGGATCGTCTGTGTCACGGGCTGCTGCCATCAGACGATTTTGACCTTTGCCGACTTTGCACAGAAGGAACTCGTTGGGGGCGAGAACTTGTACGGCTTATACGGAGGACTGCACATCGCCCCATTCGGCCCTTTGAACGAAAAACAAGAACAGCTTGTGAAGGAAATGGCTAAATACAATTTCAAGAAGGTCGCCTGCAACCACTGCACAGGCCTCCCCGCTGTCCAGAAGATGGTGGACCTGGGGTATCCCGTGGTCAAAGGAACCGGGAGATTCGGTTCGGCCAGCGATCTCTATGTCGGAAACGGGGACGAGGTGACCTTCGGATAAGTGGGTCTGATCCTCTTCCATTTACCCTGCTATCAAAAAGGGAGGCAGGCCGGTGATTCATCAGGCCTGCCTCTATGTTGGGCCCATTTGCAGGGCTTCACAAAAGGACGACCGTAAAAACCTTCCAAGACATATTTCAAATTCGTCATTTCAAGGAATCCAGCATCCAGAATTCAAACTGTAACGACCGCCTGAGGGGCAGCGGGGGCGACGCTGCCGAGCGCCCTGCTCCATCCTGTGCACGCCTGCCAAACGCACATGGCTGGGATCCAGCCACCCCCGGCCATGAAAATTCATCAGGGGAGGAGGCAAGATGTGGCTGGAAACGTTTTCGAAGGGATATAA
>CAYPSZ010000207.1:0-4011 GCA_964413125.1 uncultured Desulfobacterales bacterium | reverse complement strand
CAAGAACCCTGATCTACGGCATGACAGGCCCGTGCCCCCTTCTTTACCGTGAAAGCGCTTGTTAATCATTCAGCCGTTCGCCGGGTTGCAAGAGGGGTTTCAGGTCACCTCCTGACGGGCCTCATTGCTATTTGTCTTTCAAGTTCTTCTGCATTTGCGCTTCCGGATGAAAAAGTTCCACCGGAAGAATCCCGGATAGCCGGCAAACCTTCGGATCTCCTCATTTTATATGAGGACGGCCTTGTACACATGGATGTAAAGGATGCCGATCTCCGCCGGGTTCTGGAGGAATTGTGCCTGAAAGCAGGGGTGGAACTTACTATCGAGAGCGGACTGCAGGGCAGGCTGACGGTTAAGATCAACGGGATCCCTCTGGAAAAGGCTCTTGAAAAGATCTGCGGCAATCGAGCGGTGGTTTATGATTATTTGCCCCATGACAAGGCCTTCAAGGTAAAGGCACTCAAGGTCTTTGCCTCTTCCACCGCTGAGCAGCCCGCAGATTCACTGGGAAGACCCCTTTACGTACCCGGCGAGATCCTGATCAAGCTCAAGGACGAAATAAACAAAGAGGCCTTGGCCGATTTCCATAAGACCTTGGGCGCGACGGTGCTGGACCGTCTGAAGCGCCTGAGGCTCGAGAGGCTGGCCCTTCCCCTTCATGTCTCGGAGGAGGATGCCGTTTCCATTTATACAGCCTCCGGGGTGGTGGAGTATGCTGAAAGACATGTGCTTAGATATCCCCAGACAATCCCGAACGACCCTTACTTTCCTGAACAGTGGGCCCTTCCAAAGATTCAGGCGCCCGCCGCATGGGAAGTCACCCGGGGCAGCCCCGAGATCATCATTGCAGTGATCGATACGGGCATAGACCTCTTGCACCCGGACCTGGCTGGAAACATCTGGATCAACCAGGCAGAGCTTAACGGCGTCTCAGGAGAAGATGACGATGGAAACGGCTACATTGACGACATCTACGGGTGGGATTTCGGAGGGGACATATATGGTGCAGAGAACAATGACCCAAGCGATCAGAGCGGTCACGGCACCCACATCGCAGGGATCATAGGGGCCAAGGGCGATAACGGGATAGGCGTTGCCGGAATCTCTTGGGATACAAGGATAATGGCTCTCAAGGTCCAGGCCGACGGCCGTTTTGATATGGACAACTGGGCTATTCTCAAGGCCCTGGATTATGCCGTAGGTAATGGCGCCAGGGTGGTCAACTGCAGCTTCGGGGGTGAATCGTACAGCCGGCCCGAGTATGATGCATATCAGGATCTCCGCAATTCCGGAATCCTCGCGGTTTGTGCCGCAGGAAACGAAGGTCTTGATTTGGATGCCGACACCAAGAACTACCCCGCGTCTTACGATCTCGATAACATCATCGCAGTGACAGGTAGCGACAGGTATGACAACCTGGCCCCATCATCAAACTATGGCGTGGAAAACGTGGACCTGATGGCTCCTGCTTACTACATTTACTCCACAATACCCACAGCAGGAGTTGATTATATCGATGCATCAGTGACGGCGATCCTGGACTCATTCAACATCCCCTATCCTGCAGCAAGTCTGGAGTACGCGGGCATAACCGCACAGGAAGGTATAACTGCTACTGCATACTTTTGCGGCCTGGGGGGTGATTCTTCGGATTTTCCCCAAGAGGTGAACGGAGGCATCGCCCTTATAGAGCGGGGAGGTGATATCTTCTTTTCCACCAAGGCGGCCAATGCTCAGGAAGCCGGCGCAGTCGGCGTAATTATTTATAACAATGAAGAGGAAGGAGCCTTTGATAATTGGACCTTGCAGGCTCCGGGCGGCTGGATTCCCGTGGTGGGGATTTCAAGGGAGCATGGTGAGGAGCTCAAGATGCTTGCGCCCGTCACCCTTACCATAGTTAACAGCTTTAATGATGATCCCGTGCACTACAGCACCATGCAGGGTACCTCCATGGCTGCTCCCCATGTATCAGGGCTGGCAGGGCTCCTGCTTTCAGCGGATCCGCATGTTACCTATACCGAGCTTAAATCGGCGATTCTAAAAGGCGTGGACAAGATCCCGGATCTTGAGGACAAGTTGGGGTCGGGCGGCAGGCTTAATGCCATCCGGTCTCTATGTTTTCTGGGGGCGGCCCCTGAGGAGTCTTGCTGCTTCATGTGGGAGCCGGGCCTTGAGCACGCCGTTACGGCCCTTAAGATCCTTTCAGGATTGACCCCTGATCTTCCCCCTTGTCCTCTGGATATGGACCACGACGGCATAACAAGCCTTCACGACCTTCTCGTCATCCTGCAATCCGTGGCCGGCCTGAGAGACTGAAGACCCTGCCGCATTATTATTATTCTGTCTGCGAGGTAAACCATCATGAGAAAAAAACGATTAATCTTTTGCCTGGTTATTGCGGCGATTCTGTGTTGCTCTCAGGCGTTTGCTCAGGATCTCTACCATCAGGCGGCAAAGGGGTTTCTCGCCTTTCTGAGCAGCCCCAAGGCCATAGTTGCAATAGATATACTCAAAGAGAACAGCCTGAATCCGGACCTCGAGGAAATCGAGAGCGGAGCCCTTGCCAGGCTCGAGGACGGGGGATACATCCTTATCGCCCCCAGTAGAAGTCTCACTCCCATTAAGGCCTATTCCCTGACCCGACCATTCGAAGACCTGCCTTCTGCCGTGCAGGAGTATTTGCGCCGGGAAATGGAAGGAAACGCCCGCCTGGTCCGGGAGCGCGATTTGAAAGGGTCACGCCGGATAATGGGTTTCTCTGAAAACGAGACCCGCTGGGATTTTCTGCTCAACTTCGAAGCCTCCCGGCACGCCCTTGCTTATGTACCGGATACATGGTTACTCAAAACCACCTGGAACCAGAACCACCCGTACAACAAACTAACACCACGAATCGACGGGGTCCCCACTTATGCGGGCTGTGTCAATACGGCCATGGCTCAGATCATGAAGTATTATCAATACCCGGATGCTGCAAGGGGTGTCGCGAGCTACGATTGGAACGGCCAAACCCTCAAGGCCGTGCTTTATAAGGCATACAACTGGGACCATATGCCGGAAAATTTGGACGCCGCCACTCCGGCCTGGCAGGCCGACCAGGTGGCCTCCCTCATCAGCGACATAGGCATTGCCAATAAAACTCTTTATGACACCCGGAACTCTTCAGCATCCATTGAGATTGAAAACATGATCCGCCATTTCGGCTATTCCAATAACCTGACCAGCTTGTCGAACTCAAATGTAGGGTTATTCTTTGAAAAGCTGAAAGCGGAAATCGATGCCGCGCGTCCGGTACTTCTGAGCCTGCCCGGTCACATGGTTGTTGCCGACGGGTACAGATCGGAAACTGAAGATCCAACCGGTCGCAATATTCATCTCAATATGGGCTGGGGGGGAAACCATAACGATTTCTATTATCTGGATTCAGACATAAACCTGGAAGGGACGGATTTTTCTTTCAGCACCAGTCCCGGGGCACTTTTTATATACTATCCTGTCATGCCATGCTCGGGTGCTGACTGTGACCGGGCCTCAGTCTCCGACCCTGATGCATCGCCTGTCATCAGCAGCCTCTTGTCTGACCGTGTTCTCCCGGCTGAACAGGACGTTGCCGAACGTATGTTTCTTGACGTCCGATCAGAGAGCGGCGAGCCTTTGAGTATCCAAGCGGCATCCTCCAACAGGTCGGCTGTGCAGGCTCAAGTTTCTTCAGGCGTACTTTCCCTTTCCACCGGAGCGGGCGGTGAGGCGAGCATGATCACCGTCAAGGCGGAAGCGGGCGGGAAGACAACGCAGCAATCCTTTGTTGTGATGACGCTTGATCAAGGCGTGGGTTATGGAAAGGCATTTGAATTGACTGGAAGATTCACGGATCAGGAAGAGGTTTACGAGCATTCGGTGATCCTGGACGGGCCATGCACAATCAGAGGAGATCGCGGTTATTCAAATCAGGCGTTCTTTATGGCTGTCTTTGACTCTGAAGGGAACAAGGTTTCGGGGTGGACGGATGAG
>CAYPSZ010000206.1:0-3452 GCA_964413125.1 uncultured Desulfobacterales bacterium | reverse complement strand
CGAAGGCGGTCCATGGGAAACCTCGAATCATGCTGGATCGCCCGGCACAATATGTCCCCCATGGTGAAGGTGTCCTTTTTGCCTGTGGTGGGAAAAATGGTCAGGGAGCCTCTGATATCGGGATCACTGTTTAGAACGACCTCCTTCATCCAGGGTATCAGGACGGACCCCGGCACTACGGCCAGAAAACGAGCATCGTCTTTAAGAAAGAGGGCCCTGGTTTGATGTGGCCTTCGGTCTTGCTTCAAGCATTCGGGGATGGAGTTCAGATAACCCCATATCAGAAGGCATTCCCTGGAGGCGGGACCGAGCTTTCTCGACTCGGTTACGATTGTGTGACAGGTTTTACAATGCGGCGCTTCGGGAAGACGAGGGTAAATCCAGCACCTGGAACACGGCCCTCGGATACCGCATGCGACCTCTCCCATAACCGTCTCGTCTTGAAAGGGTTCGGGGGAGATATCTATCGCATCGATGGTGGCGATCAGCTCCGCCCCGTTTTCAGCGCGGCGAATCCAGTCAAATGCGGTCGGCATTCAGCACCTGCTGCAACGAGTCGTGATGGGAGATAACAGCCGGGTCCAATTCAATTCGAGGTTGCCTTTGCCAATCCTTCTCCTGACTCCCTGAATACCGTTTTGCCCAGTCTACGAAAAACCAAGGGGATTTGAGCTTGAAACGGATACTCCCAAAGCCGAGATACCGGCGGTTGCCCATTTTGTGGGCGAGGGTGGACGCCAGCATGATGCACCATACGAGCCTCTGGAGTTCCTCATCGAGAAGGTTCCAGAAACGGATGGTAAAGCGCGCCTTGGATCCCGGCATGACGGCCCGAAAATAAGACAGGTCCGGATCATGGGGCTCAAAGCGTTCAAGCTGTCTTACCCCAGGGGCCAAAGGCGCATGAGGAAAGATTCTCCACCGTTTGTCAACAAGGGTTTTCTTCGCATTACCTTTCTCCACCTTCTTCCATTCGTTTCCATCGTAATGCAAATGACCATAGAATAAAGGCGCCTCGAACCAGGACAGTTCCGGAGAAACGAATTGACCGAAGGACACCGACACCCTGCCTGCCAGGGCCTGGTTGGATCCCGTGCCCACCCAGCCGAAGAGACCGTCCGCTGAATTCAGTTCGCCTAGGTTCCTGCTCTCGATCCTGGAATCACTCGCAATGGAATAGATATGCCGCAGCATTCCCTTGATGCTTTTGCTCGGAAGGGCGTATATCCTCTCTGGAGCCCTGTGGGCCGGATCCGGTGGAGACATTGAGAAGAAGTCCCAACCGTTCACGGTCTTCCCGTTCATGTCGGTTATGTAGGATGGCCCTCCGCTTTCGCGGATACTCAGTGGTGTGAGCACTTCCGCCTCTACAGTGAACATGCCGCACTTGCCGCCGAATGCTTTGTGCGATATGAAACCGGCATCTGCGCGGGGTGGAGCGTTTGGCCCTTTTTCACTTTGAATTTTCGAAGACGGCAGCCATGATTTAATGGTTTCGTCGCCTTCCAAATCTATTCTATGCCAGATCCCTGCAAGGGTCGGAGACTGACCAGGGAAAAGGGCTCTTGTCACGTCGTCATGATTTGAAGTAAGCCATGTCAAATGTGTCTGTTCGGCTTTTACCCAACCGACGCCGTTGCTTCTTTCTCCCCCGAGCGGGATATCACCTCTTTCGAGATCACGGAGCATGTGCCACAGGACAGAAAGCATATTCAGATCACGTGTACCGATGTCGCGAATATCGATTCTCAAATTGAATCTGAACCTGTCCCCGTAGGCCAGAAGATAGTCCAGCTTGGAGCCTTCGTATGGGAGGGCCGTTTGAGGATTCATTCTGACCCCGTCCACGGAACACCACGCTTTGTCTTTGTCCACGGGATCTGCGAGGTAGGCGTCCGAGAAGAGGACCTTTCCAATTCGGCCCTGCGCCCCGAACAGAAATGTGAGAAGGTTTTCGGCGTTTCTATCGGTCATCAGGGTTTTCAAGACCTGGGCGGCCCGTTTCCGGAATGCCCCCTTGATGGTGCTGCCGGGAATATAGATTTCCCATTGAACAGGATCCTGCCTGGCAGCAGTCCATGAAAGCATGCGCATGAAGACCTTGTCGTAAGGTTTACCGTATCTGCGGGAAACATCCCTGTTGGCTGGTCCGCCGGCCCTGAAATCAATGTGGTGTTCGCGGGCAAGCTCCTGCTGGGTGTGTTCTCGGTAACCCTCCAGAAAGCGAATCATGTTGTTGTCGTTGGCGATGCTCTTGTCCAGGTTTTGCCGATTGAGCATATGCTGGAATCTGACATTACTGTGGGTGCTGACAAACTCCCTCCAGATACCGGGATCGATTCCATTCGGGGGTTGATTCTCGTTTCCCCACTGGTTTTCCTGGATCCTTCTGTTTTTCAGCATCTCCTTTATCTGAACATGAGCCCTCCTGCTCAAGATTTCAGCGTCTACCCAGGTATCAGTGGCGTCAGGTGTCTCCGGGTCTTTCTTACCCCAGTTCCATCCTACCAGGACAGGGTTCATGGCATCGAATGACAGGTTCAAACGGAGGTGATTGATTCCCTCTCGCGTGGCGGGCGGATCTCCAGGCTCTATGGGCGAGAGGTCCATTTCGAGGCGGAGATTCCCAAGCCCCTTGGTCTTGCCGGCGCCGAACCAGAATCGTCCTTCTCTCATCTCTTCAAGGAGGTAATAAAGCTTGGCCCGGTTTTCATCTCGATTGAGCGTCCCGTCATCCACAGAAATCTCGAAATCAAAGACAGCGTTTCTGAAAACGGTCTCCATTTTGTAGTTGGGATTATCCTCGGCCGCCCATCTGTCCTCATTGAGACTGATACCCATGCGCATGTCAAAGAAGCGGTCCGGAGGGTACCTCCCTTCTTCCAGGTTGCACTTTACCCTACTGATAAGACCTGCCGGCATATCTCCGCCGTAGAGCCTTGTCCATGCCTGGTTCAGGAGACCTTTGTTTCTGCCATTCCTGGACTGGCCGATGAAGGCGTCCATCAGGGCTTGAGCGGTGCCTGATATTTCGCCGGGTAGGGATATGAGATGGTATTCTCCACTTCGGGCCTGATCACGGGTGAAGAGGGTTTTTCGCGCATTGCCTCTGTAGATGGGCGATTGGGCGATAAGTCGTCCTTGCAGGTCCATGGAGTCCCTCCTCTGTTGGTCGTTTTGTTTGATAATTGGTTATAGTCAATGAGGGAGCATAATTCAACACCGACCGGGACAAATGTTCTGTCTGGTCCTTTTTGGGGTACTTATGGGTTTTAGGGAACTTGGGTAGAGTGTTGACTGTGGTTAGCGCAACTTATTGTAATAACGGTTGATACGGTGATTATTGTGGCCACCTTGAGGGTAGAGATGCGTGGAATTCGATTTTTAGATATAAACCAGCAGGTTGAGGCGATTCATGGTCTTCTGTGGTGCCGAAAAAATTTTACCGGAAG
>CAYPSZ010000205.1:0-1643 GCA_964413125.1 uncultured Desulfobacterales bacterium | reverse complement strand
GCTCCTTACCACGACTGGAACAAGCGCATCACCGCCGAGTGCTACGCAGCCAACGCCGCATCCAGGATACTGGACCACAAGGGCCGCATCCTGAGGATCGTCAACAATTACGAGAAAATGAGTTTTAATTTCGGCCCCACCCTTCTCTCCTGGATGGAAGATCACTCTCCTTTCGCCTACCGGGCGGTCCTGGAAGCGGACCAGAAGAGCCGGGAGCGCTTTTCCGGACACGGATCAGCCCTTGCCCAGCCCTACAACCATATGATCATGCCGCTTGCGAATACAAGGGACAAGGAGACCCAGATCATATGGGGAGTACGTGACTTCGAGAAGCGTTTCGGCCGTTCGCCCGAAGGTATGTGGCTCCCCGAGACGGCGGTGGATCTTGAGACCCTTGAGATTATGGGGGATAACGGCATCAGGTTCACGATACTGGATCCACGGCAGGCCTTAAGTACCCGCATGATCAACGAAGAAACCCGGCTCGACGTGGAAGGAGAGAGGATCGACCCCAGGTTCCCTTATGCAGTCACGCTTCCCGGCGGGGGCTTTATGGCCCTCTTTTTCTATGACGCAGGCATATCAAGGGCCGTGGCCTTTGAACGGCTCCTCGCCAGCGGCGAGGAAATGGCCCGCAGGCTCACATCGGGCTTTTCCGATGACATCGACCAACCACAGCTCGTACACATAGCCACGGACGGTGAGAGCTACGGCCATCATCATAGGTTCGGAGACATGGCTCTTGCCTATGCAGTAGATCTCATCGAGACCCTTGGTTGGGCGCGCATGACCAATTACGGGGAATTTCTGGCCCTTCACCCCCCTGTGCGGGAGGTGGAGATCGCTGAAAATACTTCCTGGAGCTGCGCCCACGGGGTTGATCGATGGAAGGCCGGCTGCGGCTGCCACACCGGGGCCCATCCTGAGTGGAATCAGGAATGGCGCACCCCGCTCAGGGACGCCCTTGACCGTTTGAGGGAGGACCTTGCGGGCCTTTTCGAAGAAAAGGGCGGCGGTGGATTTCAGGATGTCCGGGCGGCAAGGAACGCATATATTCAGGTCATCCTTGATCGATCAAAAGAGAGCCGAAAGGCGTTTTTTGACGGCCAAACCGCAGCGCCGTTGGACCCGGAGTCCGAAAGGTTTTTTCTGAAACTCCTGGAGATGCAACGTCATGCCATGCTCATGTATACGAGCTGCGGCTGGTTTTTCGATGACATCTCAGGGATTGAGACCGTGCAGGTCCTGCTCTATGCGGCCCGGGCCGTCGAGCTGGCCCGGGATATTTCAGGGCGGGACCTTGAATCCGATTTCCTCCGACGACTGGCTCTCGCACGGAGCAATCGCAAAGACATGGGAACTGGTCGTGACATCTACGAGCGGGCCGTTGCCCGCTCCATGGCCGGGTTGCCCAAAATAGCGGCCCACCATGCCATGTGCCTTATGTTCCGCAACAATGAACCGGTTGATAGATTCCACTGCTACCGGGTTGAGGACGAGGTCCTGAAGATCAAAGAGGCCGGGAAGGCCTCCCTTCTACTGGGTCACGCCAGGTTCGTCTCGGAGATCACCCTGGACGCCGCTGATCTTTGCTTCGGGGCGCTTAACCTCGGTGACCACAATGTGACCGCCGGGGTCACAAG
>CAYPSZ010000204.1:0-2539 GCA_964413125.1 uncultured Desulfobacterales bacterium | reverse complement strand
CAGTCCTTGGAGAACAGCCCCATTATCAATTTCCTGAATCACCTACCCATGTCTGTTAGGCGAAAAACCTTTCTAGCCCTTTTGGGAGACCGGTTCCAGACCACGGACAACATGATGGCTTTCGCAATGAGCGCCAACCTGGTGATCAACCCCGGCGACCTGAATAAGCTCTCCGTCATCCTTAGAAAGGCCCTGGCTGACAACGAGCGTTTTTACAAGGTATTCATGGACACTCTGAGGGAGACCGGCAGGGCCTGAGATACTTCCGTCTCATTGGACCCCTCGCGAATCAACCCTGCAGTCCAGGAGAATCCCGTGTTCCATGGTTTTCAGGAGGTAGCGCCAACGCGAACGTAGCCTTGTGATCAGGTCATGAGGCCCCACCGCCCAAACAGCCCCTCCGGCCCCGGCTCCGGTAAAACGGGCCCCGCACCCCTCGGCCTCGGCCGCCTCAACCAGAGCTCTCGTCTCAGGGATCAGGGCGTCGGGCGTGATCTCCATGCGAATCGCGGTCTCCTCTCGAAGGCATTGGGCCGCCTTTTGCCAGTCCCGGGCGCTCAAGGCCCCTGCCAAACGGTGCACTGCCCTGTTCGCCTTGATCCAACCGCTACGGGTCCGGCCCGAGAGAAACGCCTCAACCCAGCGGCGGTTCACCGAACCGGATTCGTGTTCACGGCCGCTGTGTGCCACCAGAAGGCAAGCCGAAAGCTCCCGGCATCCTCGCTCGTCCAGGAGGGCCTCCCGCTTGAACGGCAATCCGGTCCTTCCGTCCCGCCCCCTCCACATGTTGACGCCGCCGTAAACAGCGGCGGCCTGGTCCTGCATCCCGCAAAAGCCTCCTGAGAGACCTTCCTCCAACTGATATCCCAGCATGAGGATGTCCTCTGGAATGAGGCCCGCACCGCCCAGCCGTTTGGCCAGCAAGGACAGCGCCCCCACAAGGGCGGTCAATGCAGTGCTGGAACCCCCCAGGGCCGACCGGGGAGGAGAAGCTGAGATGATTTGAACATGCATGCCGTGGAACCCGAAACTTTCCACCGCTGCGAAGAAGAGCCCGAAAGGAGGATCAAAGGACCCGACTCCGATCTTTTTTGCAGTTCCATCAGGTTGGAACCCTTTGGAGGACACTCGAACCCACCCGTCCCGGTATGGGAGGAGCTTCACCGTGGTGCGAAGATCCAGGGCCGCGTTTATGGTGACCGGATCCTCCCGTTCGAGGGTAAGAGCCAGGGCCTTGATATCCCAGGTCCCTCCTGAATCGACGCGACAAGGGGCCGAGGCCTCCACCGGCTTGCTTATCAGAGTTTGTCGAACGGAGACCGGTTCGGAAGACACGAGGTTCCTTCCATGGCCTGGATGCAGTCACTGCGGCGGTTTATGGGCTCAGGTCTTGTCAAAAGAACACGTTCCGAGCCCCCTCTTATCACAGGGGAGGGGCCCAGCGGCTTGTGTAACCGTCGTAGGACCAGCAGCCTGTGAGGGCCTTCCTGGCGGTGAACTTCGGGTTCTCAGCCCAGAAGAGCATCTGATCGTGGGCCTCGGTCAGACGCCTGAAATCCTCAGCGTTCCCTCCCTTATCAGGGTGGTGCACTTTGGCCATTTTCTTATAGGCTGATCTGATCTTCTTAGTGCTTGATTTAGAGAGGAGTTCGTTAACCCCTATCCGAAGCGCCTTCATGGATTCCCTTTCCATGCGGGAAAACCGAGGGCTTATTCGATTGTCCGGCATCACCGTATTCGGCTGCAGGCGATTGTCCTGATTCTTACGAAGGAGAAAAAGGGAGGCGTAACCCTTGGAGTTGTGATGGCTCACCATCTCGTGCCACTCTTCCCCGTACTGGAGAATAAGATCTTTCAAATCTTCCGCCGGCTTGCGGCCGTTCCGGCGACGGCATGTGAAACGGGAGATTTCTCTGGAGCGGAGGGGAAGGATATCCAGGAATACCCGTTTTTGGTCAAAGGTAAAAGCAGCATACCGTGCATTAAAAACGCGAAGAAGGCCTTTGGCCAGGGAAAGGACCCACAGGATTTGTTCGCGGCATGCAGCAGAGCAGTATCTCCGACCTCCATTCATCTCGGTTGTGCCACAGGACAGGCAACTCCTTATCCGCCGTGCGCTTTCTGACGAACATAATAGGGCCATTTCCTGTGGTAAGTTTTGTTTCAAGCCCTTCAAGTCCTGAACATCTCCCTAGTGTTTCATATATGCAAAGCATATGTCTTCCGACGAATGCATTGTGCCGCCACTATAACCGGTAAAGGCCTTTTGATCAAGAATTGCCGGAAATACCCCGGCGGCTTTTTTCATTTAACGCGGAACACCTCGAGCGCCTTTCGCCTGCCCCTGAGCCGGGTCTTTCCAAGGCCCTCGAAACGCCGGTTCATATGGGTTAAAAGCCGCACTGTGGTCTCACTTACCAAGATATCGGTACCGAAATGTTTGTTCAGGTCCTGAATTCTTGAGGCCGCGTTGACCGTATCCCCGACAAGAGCGTAGACGAGCCTCTCCGCACTTCCCACACTCCCGGCAAGGACCTCT
>CAYPSZ010000203.1:0-6563 GCA_964413125.1 uncultured Desulfobacterales bacterium | reverse complement strand
GAAGCCGAAGGCGGCACTGAAACCATGAAGCTTCTGGAATCGGCAGGGGACAACCTGGAAGAAGCCAAGAGGATTCTGGCCGGATGCGACAAATACGGTGTGAGGGCCGAACACCACAAAGGCCTGCTCGACGGCTATCAGCAGGAATACGATCAGGCCATGGCCGGTCTCAATCAAGACACCCCGTCCCTGATTGACGATAAGGCCTATTCTCCCAGGGCTTTTGAAGACGCCCTTTATTCCCGCGATCTTTTCGGCGCGCAGTTGACCGCATCCGGCCTTGACCACTACTACGAGTCCGTGAGCGATCTTCTCGGCATCGCGGCCCAACTGCTCCGAGTGGAACCCGACGAGGATCTGATCGGCCTGCCCGCGACCCTGCCGGACCGGCTTGAAATCCCGCTGCGGGTCAAAGCCCTGAACGTACTGGATCAGCCCCTGGCCGGGAAGAGCGTGAACTTCTTCGGGCAAGGGGATGTCCAGGTCAGCGCCGTGTCCGCAACTACAAATGATGATGGACTGTCAACCGCCGACATCATCGTCTGGAAAAGCATTGCGAACAACACCTCAGGGTCTTCGGTGAGAGCCTATA
Organism: uncultured Desulfobacterales bacterium; assembly: GCA_964413125.1. Classification (GTDB taxonomy): domain Bacteria; phylum Desulfobacterota; class DSM-4660; order Desulfatiglandales; family HGW-15; genus JAIPEI01. The sequence goes on along the minus strand of CAYPSZ010000203.1, from coordinate 5,971 downwards.
TCATAGACCTGGGGAAAACACTGGAGCTGAACTACGTCTTCGTCAAACCCGGCAGTCCCGCAAGCATCGACGCGCTCTCACTGCCGGGCGGCGAGGGGGCGCCCGGCACGCAGCTTCCCGATGCATGGGTTGTGGCTGTGAAGGATGCTGCCGGCAGCATTGTCAACAATATCCCTCTGGCCGTCAGGTTCGATGCGCTCGATGGCGGGGGGGTGTCGCCCATCAAGACTTCCAACGAAAGTGGAGAATCCCTTTTCTCCGCCAAGATCACCCTGGGAGACGAGGAGGGGTCCTATCGGTTCCGCGTGTCGCTGATCGAGCCGTCGGGCTACACGATCAGCCAAGAGATAGCGGTTCAGGCGGATGCCGCCTCCCCGTACGGCGCCGGCGCCAGGGATATCCCGACGACGGTCGGCTTCGGCCCCTTCAAGAGCCTTCTGGCGATCGACCGGATCACATCCGACATAACCATGTATCCCATGCAGACATCGTACGACGCCCCTGTGGGAGGCGTGGCGGTTACCCGTAAGACTTGTGAACATTACAAGACCGTGAAATATACCGATGACGACGGTCAGGAGAAGGAAAAGCAGGTGCTTGACTTTACGCATCCCTATGATGAAACCTCAGCGTGGAAGCTGTTGGAAGATGCGATCCCTACCATAGTGGCGTCTCCATCGGGGCCGGTCTCAATCGATCCTTCGAGCAAAACCATAACGGGGCAGCGGACTGGGCAAACGGATATCAAAGCCGTGATCCCCGGCATAACCGGATACAAGCAGACACATCCGAGCTGTGGCAGAACCGTAGCTGAAACAGGCACCATTGAGTCACAGAGCTCTCTGCTGCACATTGTCGGCATCAAGAATGTCGAATATACGGGTAACGAGGGAGATATATTCTACTGGCCCAGGCTGAACCAGAAATCCACGACAAACATCATGATCTCTGCCGAGGCCAAGGTGTCTGACGGCAAGTGGGAAGATGACGCGAACTGGTATCTGTTGAGGAATCATCTATTCCTGGATGTGGCAACTGAGGGGGGTATCAGTTTCTCTCCCGACAGCAAATGTCCGTACAGGGGAACGTTGACAGGCACAGGGCCGGCCAGGTTATACGGTTATCTCAAGGATTCGACCGGCAATACTCATCACCGCCGGGAAGTGTCCAGGACAACGGTGAACTCCGTGGAAGTCCTATATCCTGATTCCTGTCATGCAGGCGAATCCTGCCAGGTGAAGGTTGTCGTAAGAGGCGGAGCAGACATGTCCGGATATTCCTGCCAATGGCAGGAGGAGCCTGAATCAAGTTATGATGATGACCTCGGGGCATCATCTTTCAGCAGTCAGACCGGTTTCACTAGGACCGGGCCTTATGAATGGGCTTCTGTCAACGATTTCCTTTATCCCGAAGACGGTGTCGAACCATTCATCCGATCCAAGTTGAGTCATAGGTTCTCTGAAAAGCTGGTTGAACGAAGCAGCGGCGACATCATCGAAACCAATTTCGTTCATTGGCTGAGAATCAATTCGGCCCGAATAAACAAGCTCCGGCTGAAAGCCAGAAGACCGGGGGAGGCAGGCGATCCGTACCTGGCTTTTTCCTACGATCTTTTCACAGACGACACGGAGCGAATAGGTGATCTGCTGGAGATCCATCCCCAGGCGATCATGGGTGAAGAAATGGAGGACTATGTATTCGAGAATCTGATCAAACTGAAATTGAACGACGGCCCTTATCAGCGTGTGGGTGATATCCTGAATGAATCCTGGAACTCTGATGATGTACCGGCAGCGTTCGTCCGCTACATTCAAAGAGTCCCCCACCCGTGGACCCTCAATTGGTATCCCATCTACATCAGTATCAGCCGGATCAACAGACCCGGGACCTTGACCCTCGCTTCCGCAATCTTCAGCGATGATATCGATGAGAAGCATTACAAGACAGCGCTGAAGCAAGGCCGAAGCGTGCTCTTTTCTCAGAACAAGCTCGACATTACGCTCAATGTAATCCGCGTGGATTTGATCAAGGAGAGTGGTGGCTCCTATTACCGGTTGTTGATAGACGGCCCGGCGCCCATGGACGCTTATGTCGCCCGATGGCGCATGGTCGGCCGCGACGGTTCCGAATCCATCGAGGAGAGTGCATTTTTGAGGTCCGAGGATGGGAAATGGTATGCTGAAATGGAAAAGGAGGGCGCCCCAAGGACCATCCAGGCCGAAATATTGGACTTGAACGGCCTGGTTCTGGGCAGGGCGGAACTTCCGGATTACCCGCCGGGCGATGTGAATCTCGATGACAGAGTCGATCTGGTCGATGCGGTCCTGCTGCTTCGCCACCTGGCGGGACTGGCGGAATTGACGGACCTGCAGAAACGGCTTGGAAACGTCACCGGCCATGAGGATTTTAACGACATTGGTTTAGCTGACGCAATGACGATCCTGAAAGTGCCGGCGGGAGATGCAACCGCCCTGCCTTGAGTTCGGAGGTGAGAATGCGCTCGTCGTTCCCAACCCGGGGGAAAGAAGGTTATTCCCCCGCCCGTTGAACCTGGTAGGTCTTCACCAGTTTCAAGTCCGGGTGTTTCTCTGCCACATACCTTTCCACCTCGGGGGGAAACGTGTAGCCGATGAGGACCGGATACAACCGGCCTTCCAGCACTGCGGAAAGCCGTTTGAGCATGGCCGCAAACCGGTCCGCGTCCTTCTTTCCGGGTCGAGCCTTGCACTCCCCGACAAGAAAGCCGGCGCCTTCCGGTCCGCGAAAGCGGCCCAGTATGTTCACTTCGTCGAATTTGCCGGCCGTGTATTCCACATTCCTGCGTTCGACTTCCTCGATCTCGACGCCGTATTCACGGCGTGCGAAGGCAGGGATATGCGGCATCAGGCGGTCTTCGATCCCGTAGCCTACGGCATCCGACAGGCCCCCGACCTGTTTCTGAAGCTGCTGATGACTCCTGGCCAGTTTCTGGAGTTGACCTTCGGTCCTTTCCTGGGCGACAGCCAGACGTTCGAGCCGTTGTTCTGTCCTTTCCTGGGCGACAGCCAGACGTTCGAGCCTTTGTTCTGTCTTCTCCTGGGCGGCAGCCAGATGGTCGAGCCGTTTTTCTGTCTTTTCCTGGGCGGAAGCTAGACGGTCGATCCGTTGTTCTGTCTTTTCCTGGGCAGCAGCCAGACGTTCGAGCCTTTGTTCTGTCTTTTCCTGGGCAGAAGCTAGACGGTCGAGCCGTTTTTCTGTCTTTTCCTGGGCAGCAGCCAGCCTTTTCAATATCTCTTGGGTCTCATGCTGGGTGGCGTCCAACCGATCGAGTCGTTCTTCAGTTCTCTCCTGGGCGGCGGCCAGGCGGTCAACTCTCTCGCCAAAGATTTTCAGTGCTTCGGCAAGCTCTTGAACGACTTGTTTCAGTTCGAGAAAATCGGTTTTCGTGATCCGCTCCCGGTTGATTCGCTCAACCTCTTCGAGCATCGCATAAAGCGCATGCCGGACCGGAGGGTCCACTTCTTCCAGCTGTCTCATCAAGTGAACGCTGAACGGCATTGCCATTGTCTCCCGGTGTGAAATGCGGCAGTCTCGTAAAAAGTCCAAAAACCATAATACCGGCCCCGGCCACAGTTTATCCCGAACCCGGCCCGGGCAGGGGTGACGAAAAAGGGGCATTTTCGACTATCCCTGCGCCATCGATTCTGAGGGTTTATAATACATCCTAAGGTTGTTTGCCTCCGGTGTCAACATCCAACACATCCAATGAAAAGCCTGGAACCCAGGTATAGGGTCATGGGGTGGTGGTAATTTGAGGAATAATCGATCCTGTTTGTCGATGGAAAATCCTTTCCTTACGACTTCCCTCAAATATGCCTAACCATCCAACCGGGATTCATCGACAAACCGGTCGATCTCATTCAGCAAATCTTCCGGTATCCTTATGGTTGTCGGTTTTGACATTTCTTTCCTCCATGAGTGAAATCAAGGCATCAGCAAATAATTCTCTTCTTTCCAGTCATCAATTCGCATCAACGCTTCAAATTCACTAATTGTTTCGTTGCGATCAATAACTTCTTCAATCAGGGCTTCGTTTAGGGTTAAATATTCATTGTCGTTCTGATCCGGCTAGCAATACAATGTAATGTCCGAAAGGACTTGAAATATATGTTGCTCGATGAGCTGCTTATGTTGGCCTTTCGAGTGCATCATTTTTCTTTCCAGTTCAAGAAGGCTGTCCAAGGACTCAACTGTTATTGGATCTCTATACGAAAAACGAAGTTCAAACACTTTGCCAAAAAGCTCTCGACTGTCCGCTTTGTTTCCTAATAGGAATAATTGATAGATATCATTGCATAACACGTTAAGCATAGTAGGCTGGGGGACGTACATCATTTTATTACTTCCCGTTCCAATCTCAGGGGGATGGATGAGATGCCTTAATCTGAAGTTCCCAGAGGCAGGTGGGACGTGCACCCCGCCTGACCCCGCTGTTTTTTCGCCTTATCCATTTTTTCGTCATCCCACCCTCCATTTCTCGATTTTGCGTTTGATCTACGGTAATACCGCCCGCCTCGGTTTGGTTTGTGTCAGCCGTTTGAACAAATCAACCGTTTCAGGCAAAGACCTATATAGCTTTTGTCTGCGAGGAGGGGTCTTTGTGAAACGGAGAAAATGCAAGCAAAGGCCTTTGTAACCAGGGACTTCCTGAAACACAGGATCAAAGAATACGAAGCCCTGAAAAAGTAGATCGAGGATCGGCCGGCGGGAAATAGCCGGGAATAAGCCTCGAGGTCGTGAACTACTCCCTGAGGGAGCTTGCCCTAAATCCTGAGCTTGCCGGTGGGCCGAAGGGGATCACACCGGGCTCATCATCAGAGGAGACATCGACATATCTATGTAACTTGAAAAATATTCGACCATATGGTATTAGAACCCATATGAGAGCGAAGCTGATCTACCATGAGAAGTACATCTATGCAGATGGCGCTATCCGGGAAATGGTCCTCTGGCAACTCCCTGAAAGAGCCGCAGACCGAAAGCATGATATGAAATACCGATTATATTATGGTCTCTCGGATGGGACATGCGTCATCCGATATGATAATGAGACCGGTAAGGGAGACCACAGGCATGTGCAAGGAAAAGAGGAACCCTACCGGTTCGGAAATGTTGAGAGTTTAGTTGCCGATTTTTTGGCGGATATTGAGAAATCAAGGAGAGGATAGAAATGAAGAAAGAGATACAAGTCGGTGTGGGCAATGCCGCCGCCACGGCCAAAGGCTTCATCGATGCCTGGAAGAGGGCCGAACTCGGAGAAACAATGAAAGCCGAACATCGCCTCTATTTCGAAAGCCTTGAAACTCTTCTTAAGACGCTTACCCAGGGCCGGTGGGTACTGCTGAAGACACTGCGGACAAAGGGTCCCATGAGCGTTCGTGGCCTTGCCAAGGAACTGGGACGAGATTACAAGAACGTTCACACTGACGTGCGGCTCCTGGAGGAGGTCGGTCTTGTTGGACGTACTAAAGATGAAAAGGTGGAGGTGCCCTGGGATACTGTTGAAGCGCAGCTTCGGCTAGCGGCTTGAAGGGGACGGACGGGCTGGGGGACGTACATCATTTTATTACTTGCCGTTCCAATCTCAGGAGGATGGATGAGACGCCTTAATCTGAAGTTCCCGGGAAAACATCTTCTATTATTATTTGAGGAATAATCGATCCTGCTTGTCGATGGAAAATCCTTTCCTCAGGACTTCTCTCAAATATGCCGAACGATCCAACCGGCCAACTGGGATTCTTCGATAAACCGGTCGATCTCATTCAGCAAATCCTCCGATTCTACTGATTTGCTAACGGAATCATCGGCCTTTTTGAAAGATAAGTTTAGACTTGCAAGTTTTCAGGCTAAAAATAATAATGCTTTTCTTTCCATTCATCAATTCGCATCAACGCTTCAAATTCACTAATATGCCCCAACTTAACCTGAATAT
>CAYPSZ010000202.1:0-10924 GCA_964413125.1 uncultured Desulfobacterales bacterium | reverse complement strand
AGCCAGCTTCCTCCTCTCCGCAAGAGGCAATATGAGAGTAGGGTCCTTTTTAATACGATATTTTTGGAGAGCGTAAACCATCACAAATAGACTGATAGCGATAAAATCAACTAGGAATTCGTGAAGATTAACACCTATTATATCATATAAAATATGAGGAAAAAGAAGCAAAATTGTTCCAAATGCAGCTACAATCCATTCTAATATATTTGTTGGACACATAAAATAGCCCATAGTAAGCATTGAAAAAGTAACTGTACCCAAAGCACACGTTAAATAAGTTAATATGATTTCAGTATTAGTTCCATTAAGTAGAAGGGCAGGGGAATATGCAAATAGAAAAGGAGCTAAATAAAGCATTTTAGCAAACTTGAAAGAGGTCCAACCGGTCTTCCAGGGATCGGAGCCCGCAATCGCAGCGCCAGCATAGGCCGCAACACATACCGGTGGAGTTATATTGGAATCCTGGCTGAACCAGTATACTACCATATGAGATGCAAGCAAGGTCCATAAAGCAGCTTGCGGCATCAGGGCATCGAGTTCGCCGTAAGGCATTCCGAAGGAATGCATCGACAACATACGGCTCATGGCAGGTACGGCTAATACAGCAGTGATAAGATAGGCTGCAGTAACCGGAACACCCATGCCAAGAATAAGGGATGCAATGCCTATAAGAAGAATTGCAGCAGGGAGAAAACCGCCCGAAAGGCTAAATATAATATCAGAAAATCGCAACCCTACGCCGGTTAAAGCGATGGAACCCACGATGATGCCGATGACGCCTACGGTGGCCCCGATGACCAAGGTGTTACGGCCGCCTTCCAGCATGGCTTCCAGGATCTGGCGAGGCCCCATGCGAAAGTCTTTTGTAAGCCAGCTCACTGCAATGCATGAAAGTGTCGCCAGCACCGCCGCATAGCCAGGACTGAAGCCCTTCAACATCATAACCACGATGATGACAAGGGGCAGGGACATGAACCACTCTTTTTTCAGTATCTGCCACGCAGAGGGTGCGCCTTCCTCCACCACGCCGACGATTCCCCAGCGCTTTGCCTCAAAATGGACCATGACAAAGACCGCCAGGAAGTAGAGAAAGGCCGGAAAAATGGCCATCTTCATGATGGTCACGTACTGGACACCGGTCATTTCAGCCATGAGAAACCCGCCTGCGCCCATGATGGGCGGCATGAACATTCCGCCCACGGATGCAGCCGGTTCAATGGCTCCGGCCACATGGGGCCGGAAACCGGTCTTTTTCATGAGAGGGATTGTAAAGGCCCCGGTTGAGACGGTGTTTGCAATGGCGCTTCCTGAGACGGACCCGAAAAAACCCGAGGCCATAACCGCCACCTTGGCGGGACCTCCGATTGTCCGGCCGGCCAAGGCCAGGGGAAGATCCAGAAAAAACTTGCCCGCTCCGGATTTCTTGAGGAATGCACCGAAAAAGATGAAGAGTATTACATAGGTGACCAGGACATCGGCCATGATGCCGAATACACCTTCCTGTTTCAGATATACATGGGTGACAATGCGCTCAAAAGAAAAGCCCCTGTGGGCTATAACATCCGGCAGATATGGTCCGAAATAGCAATAACCGATGAACGCGATCCCTACGAAGGTAAGTGACCAACCCAGGACCCTGCGACAGACTTCCAGTGAAACGATTATCCCGATTGTGCTCATGAGATAATCCAATTTTGTCTCGGCGCCCATGCGGTAGTTGAGGGCCTCGAACTCAACAATCCAGTAACCCACAACAAACGCTGCAACTCCTGCCAGAATAACGTCAATGACTGAGGGGCGCTTCTGGGGGGATCGACTCCAGGCAGGATAGGACAAAAAGACCAGCACATAAGTGATCAGCACATAAATGCCTCGATGATACTGGGCTGACACCGGACTCCATCCGGCATTGTACATGTAAAAGAAAACCATAAAAATCATCAATAAAGAGCATATATAATACCAAACGCCCGGCATGTCGCGACCTATCTTAGCGTCACGGCGCACGATCTCATCCAATTTCACTTTGTCGGCTGTAAGCTCTTCCGGAGTATCAGAGGAATTCACATGGCGGGTTTTGTTTTCCATGGTCGGTCCTTCCAGAAAAAGGAGAAAGGAGGGATACCCGTATAGACCATCTTGGCATGCACACGGTTATCCCTCCATCGCCCGGTGATATTAGGACAGCACGGTTTGTCTAATCAATGGGCTTGAGGTTGTCGGGAATTGAGATACCCTTCTCCTCCCAGAATTTGGCTGCACCTTTGTGAAGTGGCCTGGATGAGCCCTTGAAGTTATTCTCAATGTTCATCTCTCTTGCCGCTTTGTGGGCCTGGACCATGTGCTCAAGGCCTTCCTTGGACCACATAGCCTTCATGATCTTGTATACCACATCTTCATCAACATCAGACCGGGTTGTAAGAAGGGTGCTGTCTTGAAAAGAGAGGACATCTTCTGTCTGGCCGGGGTATGTTCCGCCGGGGATGGTGATGGGTGAATAGGGGAATTCGCTGTAAAAATCGGTCTCCTCGGCATCCTTTCCCACATCGATCAGCCTGATCTTGGCCATGGTGGCGGCTTCGATGACCGATGCATTGGGGAAACCCACCAGTACCCAGAAAGCGTCGATCTTGCCGTCCTTGAAAGCTGAAGCGGCAGCAGAATAACCCAGGAACTGGGGCTGGAAATTATCCCAAACTCCTATATTGCGGAAAAAACGCTCGGCTGAGAGGGCCGCTCCGGAGCCCGCATTTCCCACAGCCACCCTCTTGCCTGTCAGGTCCTTGGCGGACTTGAAAGGGCTGTCCGCCATCACGACGAGCTGGGCAGGGGCCCCGTATAGGTAGGCCATACAGCGGACCTTGTCATACTTCCGTGTATCTTGGGGAAGTTGTCCCCTGGCCGCCAGGGCGATATCCACCGCATAAGAGAGCCCGAAGTCGAAATCACCGCCATGTACCCGGCGGACGTTTTCAGCGGAACCTCCCGAACCCTCGGCTGACATCCTGATTTCCGAATAGACTTTTGGCACATACAAGGAAATGCCGTTGGCAAAATAGTTATAGGTTCCACCTGTCGGGCCTCCTCCGATTGAGACAAAGACCGTCTTTGCCTGAGCTCCGGAAGGGAATGCACCCATCAAGGCTACCACCATTACCACCGAAACTGCTACAAAAAACAAACGCTTCATCAATACACCTCCTTGAAGTTCTGGGGCTATAATGCCTCCAGATGTTTAAGGGAAGCCGGAACACAACCTATCGGGCCGGGCGCAAAAGATTATAACCCAAGAAGCCCCCTAATCGCAAACCCGCAAAATTGAGTTTTTTCTGTAAGCAAAATTCGTACATTTAAATACAAAGAACGGGAGTCGGCCCCCGGCTTTGATTTCCTCAAGGTTCAACAAGTCCGCTTTGAATTGCGAACCTGGATAGCTCCGCATTATTGCGAAGGTTTAGTTTCTTAAGAAGCCTGGAACGGTAAGTATCTACGGTTCTGGTGCTCAGAAAATATGCTTCTGCGATTTCCCGGTTGGTCTGTCCAAGAGCGAGGCGACGCAGGACCTGTATTTCACGATTGCTCAGTGCATCCAGAGGGCCCAGACCATGCCGCCCCCCCCGCGACAGTCGCAAAGCCAGGGACTCCGCTGCCGAACCGGTCAGATAGCGGCCCCCTGCATGCACCCTGCGTATGGCTTCCACCAGTTCTTCCGAGGCGGATCTTTTTGTAACATATCCCATTGCACCGGCTCTAATGGCCCGGACCACGTATTGTTCCTCTTCATGCATGGTCAGAACGAGAACCGGCAGGCCGGGAGCATAGGCCTGGATTCGATTGATGACCTCCAGCCCGTCAATCCCGGGCATGGAGATGTCGATGACTGCAACATGGGGCCGGGATTTCACCACATATTCCACAGCCTCGTTACCGTCACCCGCCTCCGCCACCACCTGGAGGTCACTGCTTTCCTCGATTATCCGCCGAAGCCCTTCGCGAACTATCTTGTGGTCGTCTGCAAGCAAGACCCTTATCATTGTCAAGCTCCGCTCCTGTGATGAGGTCGAACAGGCACGCGGAGGCTTACTCTGGTGCCTCGGCCCGGTATGGAACGAATCCTTAATCTTCCTCCGACTAGGCCTGCGCGCTCCCGCATTCCTGCAATGCCAAGACAATCATTCTCGGAGAGGCTATCCATGTCCATACCTTTTCCGTCGTCGGACACTTCCAGGAGCAGCCATTCACCATCGACCCTTAATTCCACCTCGGCGTGTGTGGCCGAGGCATGACGGGCAACGTTGGTCAATGCTTCTTGTGCGATCCGGTACGCTGCCGTTATTATCAGGTTGCCCATGGGAGGTATATCTCCGCAACTGAAGCTGCATGCCACACCGAAGCGTCGGTCGAACTCTTCGGTATACCACTCCAGCGCATCAATGAGCCCGAGGTCATCAAGTACCCCCGGGCGTAGCCGAATGGCTATACCCCTTACTTCATCGATTGTCTTGTCTATGAGGTTGCACATGGCCACAGCCCGTTCAGAAGCGATCCCATCATTGGACATAAGATGATCCCTGAGCCATACGGCATCCATTCGCAGTGCAGTCAACAACTGACCCAGTTCATCGTGAAGCTCCCGGGCAATGGCTGCACGCTCTTGTTCCTGACCGTCCATAATGCGTCCGGAGAGCCTGCGAAGCTGTTCCTGGGCTTTTTTTTGAGGTGTGATGTCCGTGGAGATGCCGCACATAGCCTGTATGTGGCCCGAGTCGTCTTTTAGGGGGAACTTGACCGAGAGATATGTGTGGACGCCGTCCTCCTGAGGCACCCGCTCCTCCACCTGAATTGAATCGCGCTCCCTGGCTACTCTTTCGTCGTTTTGACGAAACTGGTCTGCAACTGCATGTGGAAAGATCTCGTAGTCGGTCTTGCCCCTAGCAAGGGCGCTCTCTACACCAAAAAGCTTTTCAAAACGCGAACCCACCATGGTGTAACGATAATCCTGATCCTTTATATAGACAACCGCAGGTGTGTTTTCCAAAATGCTGGTTATCTCACGGGTACGCTGTCTCACCTGCCTTTCCAAGTCCTTGGAGTAAAGGCTCAGCTCCTCCTGGGTCTTTCGAAGCTCCTCTTCAGTGGTTTTCCGTTCCGTTATGTCCAGGCTGAAGATGGCCACCCTGACGACGCGGCCGTCCCCATCGTACACCGGATAAAGGTTGGTGTCGAAAAACCGGTTTCCATGGCGCTCCTCGTATCGGACGGGCTTTCCGGACCTAAAGACCTCCTGCAATCTTTCCCGCTCTCTATGGGCTGCTTCCGGGCGGAAATGATCAAACGCACACGAGCCGACAAGGCGATCCGTGCGTGTGCTGAATATCTTTATGGCCGCTTCGTTGGCCGCGAGCACACGGCCGTCTTCGTCCAGCAAGAGGGCACTGTCAGTGGGAGCGTTAAGCAGTGCGAGTGCTGTTTCTTCGCTCTCCCTCAGGGCGTCCTCGGCCTTGCGTCTACGTGTGATCTCACCATTTGCCTCGCGAAAAAGCATGAACACGGCGCCACCCACGATCAGGCAGAGGGTGAGGATCAGAAAACCGCTGATACGGATCAGCGGGTGGGAAACCCTCTCGAGAAAAAAACGCGGATTACTCAGGTAGAGCACATGCCAGCCGGGATGCTCATGAACATCGATTCTGTGAATGAGATAGGTGTTGCCGTCCCTGTCCACGGCGTGGCGATCTCCCTTTTTCTCAAGACCAACCCATTCAAAGGGTTTTGTTCCGAACTGCCGTGAGCCGGCGATCCTGTCGAGTTCCGCCTGGGGCAGGGGCCAAAGCGCGCGAAAGATCCAATCCGAGCGGCTTGAAGCAAAGATTATACCGTTCGGATCCGCCAAAACCACAATCCCACCCTCGCTCTCCCGGAACTCGCTTTCGATGACATCGATTCCTGCCTTGACCACCACCACACCTATGGGTGGGCTCCATGGGTCAAGCCCGTAGATCGGGTGGCTGTAGTAGGCGCCCCTTTTTTCAGAAGTGACCCCCAGGGCCATGTACACCGCGGTTTCGCCTTTGATCGCCCTTTGGAAATAGGGCCGAAACGCATAATTCTCTCCCACAAAACTCCGGGGTTCATCCCTGTTGGTGGAGGCCAACGTCCTGCCCTGCCTGTCCATAATATAACAGACATCCGCCTGAAGGGCCCAAAGGAAGTGATCCAGCATACCGTTCACCAGTTCAATCTGCCCCGGCCGATCAGGTTCTTCGAGAAACCGCTGAATTTGATAAAGGCCTGCCAAAATGCGCGCGGCCTTGATGTTTTGCTGGAGGCATGAAGAAAGGTGATTTCGAAGGGCCTGGGCCCGGGCCACTGCTTGGCGTTCCACCTCTCTGAGCGAGGATTCCTGCAGAGATAAATAATAGAGATATCCGCCTATTGATGTGGAAACAAAGGCGAGAAGACTGAGGAAGACCAATATTGATCGGATCTTCATGATGGGAGACTGAACTCCTGGAATGATCCCGATTCGTAAGGCCACACTATGCTCGCGCAAAGCGAGCCACTTTCAATCCGGTATCGGATTTGTGATCTTTCCTGATTTTTACTCCTGACGGGGCCGGTGGTCAACAAGTTCATCATAGAACCATAATCATACGGATAGAGTTTTTGGAATCCTGAGGGATGAGTGAAGTAGGCGGCGATCTCTGACCCAAAGCGAACAGGGCCCTTGCCATCCGGCATTCTTTTGAGTAGGGTATCTACCCGGTTGATTCACCTCTGAAAGGGTTCGTGATCATTAAAAAACACATATCAGAACGAATATCCACAAGAGGTCCCGCTCAAGGATCCGTCAGAGAGCATGCAGGCCTCCCCGAGATTCGGATCCCCGTGCAAGGTTTTGACCTTGAAACAGGACCTTATTGCACCAGCTTCGGGCAGGTACCGGAAGTGTTGCGTGAATCAATCCTAAGGGTCGGACTTGTCAACCCGCCCCTGGTGCAAGCAAGCTCTTCCGGCGGCTGGCACGTGGTCACCGGCTTTCGTCGGCTTCGCGTCATGCGGGCCCTCGGCTGTAAGGCCTGCTTGTGCCGAGATCTGAGCCGCGCTCGTCGATCCAGACTTGAACTGCTCTTATTGGGTTTGCATGAGAACATTTCCACCCGCGGCATGAACGAAGTGGAAAAGGCCATGGCCCTGTCAAGGCTCACTAGGCTTGCGGCCCGTGATGCAGTCCTCGAGAAATACATGCCCTTACTTGGGCTCGCTCCCCGTCCCGATCTGCTAAACTCCTATCTGGCACTTGACTCGGTGGAAGTTCCGATGAGACGGGCTGTGGCAGAGGGCCTGATCAGCATGCGCGGCTTTCAAGATTTAGAGCCCTTAAGACCAGACGATCGCAGTATGGTTGCACTCTTGATCACAAAACTAAAACTGAACTTTAATAAACAACGACAGTTTATTGATATTATAAGCGATTTGATTGGCGTCGAGGACATAGGGGCAAAAGATATTCTCGCTTCTGAACCTTTTTGTTCTCTTATTTCAGATTCGGAAGCAAATGCACCGCAGGCAGGCGAGAGGGTACTATATCATCTTCGTCTCCGCCGATTTCCTTCGCTCGAAAAGGCGGAGAAAGCTTTCCGGGCTTCCGTGGAGCGACTTGACCTTCCACCATGGGTTAGAATTTACCATCCACCTCATTTTGAGGGGCCTTTGTTTCGTATGGAGGTGGTGTTTCAAAACGGTAAGGAACTGCGGAACCGGTTGTTACATCTCTCAGAGATCCAAGGGCTGGAATCGCTGGGGCCGCCCTGGAAAACGGGGGGCCGATGAGACTCCCGGGGATCCGCCGGTTACTCATGGATCCGGCCGCTGCCGCTTACCCCCTGGCCCGCCTGGTCTCAAAGCGTATGCCTTCTTCGGTCCCGGTCATGTCTTCCAAGGCCGGCAAAATGGAACCGGAGCCATGGGGCAACCCCGGTGAGCCGTTGGACATGGACAAGGAGACGCTCCACCTGTTGTCTTTTCCCGGCGAACTCCTAAAACCCTGCCCCGGCACGGGAGACGATTATATCTGTTGCGGTTACCAGATACTGAACATAGGCACCAACTGTCCTCTGGATTGCTCCTACTGTATTCTCCAGGCCTATATGAATCAGCCCTCCCTTCGCCTGTTCGTCAATCTTCCGGAGGCATTGCCCGGAATCGCCCGTAGAATGGACCGGGATCCGTCGAAGGTGTGGCGGATGGGAACAGGCGAATTCACCGACAGCCTGGCCCTTGATCCTGTTGCCGGATGGTCTGAGTGGCTTCCACCCTTCATGGCGGAACGGAAGAACGCCGTGCTGGAGTTCAAGACCAAAACCGATCAAATCGAAGGTCTTATCCAATCCCCGCACCGGGACCGCATAATAGTTTCATGGTCCCTGAACAGTCCGTGGATCGTTTCCAGGGAAGAACATGGCGCTCCCAGCCTGGAAAAACGTATTCGCGCTGCAGCTCGATGCCAGGCGGAGGGCTTTGCGGTTGGTTTTCATTTTGACCCTCTTATTCTTCACACTGACTGGCGGAACGAATATCGACGTGTCCTGGATCTTTTGGACAGGCATATACCACCCCGAAAGGTCATTTGGGTGAGCCTGGGCGCCATGCGTTTCATGCCCAGGCTCAAGTCAGTGATCCGGCGTCGTCACCCTGAAAGCAGGGTCCTTCAAGGCGAGTTTATTCGCGGCATGGATGGGAAAATGCGATATTTCAAGCCGCTTCGTGTGGAACTCTACGGCTTTTTAAGGGAACTCATCAACCAATGGCACCCTGATGCCGGCCTCTATCTATGCATGGAAAGCCATGAGGTCTGGGAGGAATCCATGGGCTGGTCTCCCGGGACTTCTTCGGGCCTTGCTTCCTTCCTGGATGCTCGGGTCCGAAAGACGTTTCCCATGTGTCTTTGATAGTCGCCTTTTCATTAAGCCGGGATCCTGTGGTGTGGAAACTTTTTGATTCCGTATCATGCAACATGCAGGACGGTAAAAGGCTTGGCGGTCAGGGTAACTTAATGTTGAGGTTGCTTTTTCATGGTTTCGTGAGATATGTTGACCGGGACTCTCAGAGAGGGTGACTTGAATAACTCTTGCGCTGATAACAATTGTCGATTCGGAGGAAAAAACCATGTCATTCAAGGAAAAGGTACAGGATGCATTGAATAAGGTCCGGCCGTCTCTTCAGGCCGACGGTGGTGACGTTGAACTCGTCGAGGTGGACGAGCCCGCCGGTCTTGTCAAGGTTCGGCTTCAAGGTGCTTGTGCAGGGTGCCCCATGTCGCAAATGACATTGAAAATGGGCATCGAGAAGATGCTCAAACAGAGTGTCCCGGAAGTCGATCGCGTGGACTCGGTCTAAGCCGCCCCTGCAGGAGAGGCGCCTGGTGAAACTGATAGACTGTTTGCTTCTCAACGTGTGCCATTGGGGTCGGGCCATGTATGATGAACCACATACCTGCCCTGGAACCGGTGATTTAATCGTCCAGGGTGCGGAAAAAGAAGAAAAGGAGGTAACACATTATGGAGATTAAGAAAATCGGCGTTGTGGGAGCGGGTGCCATGGGAAACGGAATCGCTCAGGTTGCCGCTCAAATCGGCTGCGATGTAGTGCTTCGCGACATCAAGGATGAATTCGTGGAGAGGGGCATGAGCACCATCGGGAAATTTCTCGCAAAGAGCGTTGAAAAAGGAAAACTGGATGCTGCTGAGCGGGATGCTATTCTCGGACGGATCAAGGGAACTACCGAAATGGGCGAGCTCAAGGACGTTGATTTCGTCATAGAGGCCGTAATAGAGGACCTGGAGCTGAAAAAGAGCGTGTTCAAAGAGCTGGACGACCTGTGCCGCCCGGAAGTTATTCTGGCTTCCAATACGTCGTCCATGTCCCTTACAGAGATTGCGGCTGCCACCAAGAGGGCGGACAGGGTCTGCGGCATGCATTTTTTCAATCCAGTACCTCTTATGAAGCTTGTGGAGGTTATCCGCGGCTTTTCCACCAGCGACGAAACCGTGACAACCACCACCTCACTGGCCCAAAAGATGGGAAAAGTCACCGTGGAGGTTAAGAAAGACAGTCCGGGCTTCATTGTTAACAGAATAATGATTCCTCATATGATCGAGGCCATAAAAATCGTGGAAGAGGGGATTGCTTCAATCGAGGACGTTGACGTTGCCGTCAAGAACGGCCTTAATTATCCCATGGGGCCCTTCGAATTAATGGACCTAACCGGTATCGATATAGCTTATTTTGTCAATGAATATTTTTATAAGGAATTAAATAAGGAGTCTAAGTGGGTTTCGCCCAATCTCCTGAAGACCATGATTCGAGCCAACAAGCTGGGCCGCAAGACGGGCGGAGGGTGGTACGATCATAGCTAGCCCATGTTCTAAACGGTCATGCAGTTTTGACCTTAGGCACTATTAATAAAAAGAAGGCAGCCTGCATAAAGTCGAGCTGCCTTCTTTTTATTATTGCGTACAAAGCTGCACTCCGCTTTGTTTTATTACTTGTTCTTGTGTCGTGAGCGCTTTTTGAGTTTGCGATACTTGTGCTTGCGGATCTTCTTTCGTCTCTTCTTCACTACACTCGCCATACGCTTCCACCCCCGATTGTTATAAAAGAATTAGCATATCAATTCGTTAAACTCGTTGTCAAGAAAAGAATTTTCAAAAATGCGACTTTCGCGCGCCATGCCAAACCCGGAGGCACTGGATTTTAGTTTACATAATATATATTATCAGACTTTAAGGCCAGGGCTTCTTTGCCTGCTTGCTTTCGTAGAGGGCCCGGTCCGCCTCGTCCACCAGTTCGATTTCACTCATATTTCCATCAAATAATTGGACCCCGAAGCTGGCCTGAATCTTTCCGTATTCGTCAAAAC
>CAYPSZ010000201.1:0-14601 GCA_964413125.1 uncultured Desulfobacterales bacterium | reverse complement strand
TGCAGCCACACTTCTGGCGGTCATAGTCCTGCTGATCTGGTTTCGAAAAATCTCCGAAGGGAACACCGGTGCGGGATTCGCCCTTTCCCTTGTCATAGGAGGTGCACTCGGAAACCTCATAGATAGAATTCGACTCAGGGAGGTCGTCGACTTTCTGGACGTTTATATCGGCTCTTTTCACTGGCCGGCATTCAACGTTGCAGACAGTGCCATAACCGTTGGGAGCATCTGGCTTGCTATCGTGCTTCTGCGGCGAGGTGACGGCGGGGAGTCTTAAAGCATGTATCCTGATATTGTCTCCATAGGCCCTTTGACTATTCACACCTACGGGTTGTTCGTGGCCCTGGGTTTCGCATCAGCCATCTTACTGACCGTCTGGTTGGGAAGCGGAGAGGGCGTCCCTCCCCAGCGGGTTATGGATATCGCCTTTATGGGGATCGTTTGGGCGATCATAGGTTCCAGGGTCTTCTATGTCCTCCTGAATCTGGAATACTATAGGCGGCACCCCTTGGACATGTTCAAATTGTGGCAGGGGGGGCTGGTCTTCTCAGGCGGACTGGTTGTAGCTGTCTTGGCTTTGATCTGGTATTTGAAAAGGCGCCGTATGCCGGTTCTGTCCACTGCCGACCTCATGGCCCCGGGCCTTGCCCTGGGGCAGGGAATCGGGCGTATCGGCTGCTTCTTTGCCGGCTGCTGCTATGGAAGACCTTCGGACATACCATGGGCCGTGGTTTTCACCCACCCGAACTCCCTTGCCCCACTATACACACCCATTCATCCCACCCAGGCATATGCGGCCCTGGGCGGAATTGTTCTCTTCGGCATCCTCATGATCCTCCGAAAGAGGCGGGCGGTTTACGGGCAGGGCTTCATCTGGTACATGATCCTCCACAGCACGCTCCGGCTCCTGGAGGAACGGTTTCGCGGAGACTACCGGGGGCTGGTTCCGGGCACCGAAATGAGCGTGACTCAGCTCCTTACCCTCATGGTCCTTGTAGGATCAGTAGCTGCGCTCTACGTAATCAAGCCGAAGGATTCCGGCACAGCCGGGAGGCCTGATTCATAACCCGGCACGGACGGCTATGAGGGCGAATCCTTTGAGGCGAGCTCTCGAAGTATCTCCCGGTTCCGATCTATCCGCTTGGCGTTCTTCTTGAGATTCTCACGGTTGGGCCTGGCTTTTCGGGATCTAATGGCTTCTGTTTTCTTGGAATTGGATGCCATGGACTGTGATTCCTTTCTATTCCTTTTTTCAATAAAGGCTATTCGCGCCGCGAACTCTCCTCCCTGGATCTAAGCTTCAAACGCTTCTTCCTGCGACGCCTCCGTCTCTCGATTTCCCGCGTACGTTCCTTCTTCTTATGTCTTGCCATAGTGTTTATTCCTCCTGAGTCATTTCTGCGGGCCTTTATAAGAGAAAGCCGGGACCTAGTCAATCAGTTTCACCGGAAAGATGACCTTCTTCCAATGTCTCAGCCGCTTCCCTTCCTATTTCCTGCCGATCGTCCTTGACCCTGGAAGGAAATCCTCGTATGAAGCTTTAAACTCATTCTGTATGAAATCCGTCGCTCAGGCGGCTGCCCGGAAGGCCTATTTGACCAATATGGAAAACATCCCCTTTATGGACGAATTGCCCCCAATGCCTCCGGGAGAGATCAAAAGGCGCATCCACGGACTTCAGCGGCAAATGGCCGCCGCCGGCGTCCACGGCGCCCTGATTACCCAGCGGATGGACCTCCTTTACTTTACAGGCTGTGCTCAGAACGCCTATCTCTATATTCCTCGATCGGGTGACCCAATTCTACTGGTCAAAAAACACCTGTCCCGGACCTTCACTGATTCCCTTATCCCGATACAGAAAAGGCTGGAGTCCGTTCGTCATATCCCGAAGCTCATTCTCGAACAAGGCCATCCAATGCCGCGTGTGTTGGGAACCACCTGGGACGCTTTGCCGGTGAGGGAGTTCAGTTTTTTTCGCCGGCTGTTCCGGTCGCAAGTACAAGTGGACGTAGCCGACAAGGTTCATGCCCTACGTTCAATCAAATCCCCTTGGGAAATAGAGCGAATCATCTCTTCGTCCCGCCTTTCCAAAACGACCCTGGATTATCTGAAGAGCCGTATTTCCCCCGGCATGACCGAGACCCGCCTGGAAGGTATCTCCGAGGCCTTTGCCAGAAGACTCGGTCATGGGGGCGGCATTCGCATTCGTCATCCATCTGAAGACGACCGCACCGGATGGCTTGCAGGCGATCTTGGTGTTGTGCCGGAGAAGGGGCCGTTCACTGTCGGGTTCCGTGCGGTGGTCAACGGCTACCATGCTTCCATAGCCCGTATTATGGGACGAGATTCCGGATCCGACGCCGACCGACTTGCTGCGGGCTTTTTGGAGGCCTTTCACCAGTCGCTCCTTTCAAGGGCGGCCTACTGCAGCTCATTGGAAGAACTGACCCAGGCTGCCGGGATGATCGCCAAGAAAGCGAAGCATGCTCATCCAAGCGGTGAATGCAAGTGGACTCTTCAGGGAACAGGTCTTGAGTTGAGGGAACCGATAGAACAGATCCAAATCCCGGACACACTTAAGGGCGGGGGAATGTGCATAGTCCTGGAAAGCAGCACGCAGACCCCGCAGGGACATGCTTTATGCATCCAGGATACTCTGGTTGTGGATGCCCAGGGGGGACGCCGGCTTTAGTTTCTCCGGGAGACTCCTTTTTTTGGCGGATCACTCCTGAAACCTTTGACACGTATTTAAGAATCAGGCACCTTAACTCGTGAAAGTGTATTTGTTCGTTTTTTCATGGGCCGGTTGGTCACAGTGCTGGAGATTGATTCAATGAGAAAGCGTGCAAAAAAAATCCTGAAACTGTTTGATGACGCAATGGAAGCGGAAAAGAGGTACGAGTTTCAGAGCGCCAAACAGTTTTACCGGAAAGTGGCTCTCCTGCATCCGGAAAGCCCGGAAGCGGATATCGCCCGGGAAAGAATCGAGGACATGGATGTATTGTCCAACGAAAAGCGGATCTACAGGAGGATCCACAGAAACGCCAAACGGGTCCTCACTGAAATCGGCATGGACATTTCAGGGAGCCCGGACCTCATGCAGATACTCATGGATGCCGACGCCATAGATCTGGACAAGGAAAGCGCCCTGTTCATTCCACTAAGGGAAGATTATCTCGAGTCCTGCCTGGACACGGTCCCCACCGACATGGCTGAGGACCCGGGTGAGAACGCCTTCGGCACAGGCGCCACGCCTCCGTTTCTGCTCCGACCGGGAAGAAACGATCTTCAACCCGCATCCCGTGGGGAATTCGAGAAAATTGTGCAGACCGCGGCTGATTATTCAGACAGTCTGGGGATTTTCAGCATACCCGTTGCTACGGATAGAACGATCTCGGATTTTGAAAGCGCCCGGCTCATGGAAATGGGCTTTCCGGACCTGAAGATGACACACACTCGAAACATGTCCGACCACGAAGCAGCGTACTTCCAGAATAGGGATGACTGGCTGGACGGCACCAGCCTTATCACATCCCTGACCTTCATGCCCACCATGGTCAGACCTTTCCTTCGAAGCGCAAGGGCGGGAAACAACCTCCTCCTGCTGGACCTCACCATTGCCGGATCCACCGGTCCGGTGAGCCCTGAGGCCCTGCTTACACAGATTCACGCCCAGGTCCTCTTCATGATGGTCGTGGCTCAGACCGTCAATCCGGGAGTCTTGTGCGTGCACGGCGGTATTCCGGACGTTCTGGGTGTCGGTGGCGATCTGTGTTACAGTGATCCGGCCCAGCCCATCATCAACTCGGCCATGGCCAGGCTCAATCTATGGGTTACGGGATTTCCTTCGGCCCAATCAGGAGGCAGCACCAGCATAATCGATGATATTGAAGCGGCCGTGGAAGAATCAGAGCTTTCCAGGAACACCCTGCGGGAATATGGTGTCCATATACTCCGCCACGCCATGGGAGCTCTGGGCAGCCTGAACTTCTTCAGCCTTGAAAAATTCATCGAGGACTGCAAAAGAGAGCGGGCCGCAAGAAAGATTTGGCTCAAGACCAGACATGACTTTGTTATTCCTCTCTACCTGCCTGAAGACAAAAACGTGGTCAAGGGAATCCGGGAGATTGCCGAAAAGGGGGGGGCCAGGCATGCGGATCACACCCTCAACAACGTGGGTTGCTTCTTCAAATGGCATGAAGCGCTACAGGCCGCTTCAGAGAAAAAAATGTATTATCCTGACCTGAACGATACCATCAACAGAGACAAATCCAGATTAAAAAGAATGCCTGAAGAAGAGAGCGTAACCCAGCTCCAAGACACGTTCCTCAAGAGCTGAAAGGTGATACTCATTATCTTGTGCCTTTGCCGGGGGTTTCTCCATGAGGATCGAGACGTTTGAACTGGAAAGATTTTTTGCCAAGCATGAGTTTTCAGCCGAGTATCTCCTTTCCAGTTCGGATTGCGAGACCATGTCCATTTCGGAACTGGCGGCCCTGGCTGATTCCCAATCCCGAGAACTCTGGAAGGATCTAAGACTTGGGTATACTGAGACTAAAGGACACCCCGCCTTGCGAGAGGCCGTTGCCGAACTCTACCCCGGCCTGGGGCGGGAGAACATCCTTGTGGTGGCCCCGGAGGAAGGGATTTTCCTGCTTATGCAGGCCCTCCTGAATCCGGGAGACCACGTGGTATGCACATTCCCCGGTTACCAGTCTCTTTATGCATTGGCTCGCTCCATAGGCTGTGAGGTCTCTTTGTGGACACCCGATGAAGATCAGGGCTGGCATTTCTCTATCCGGCGGCTGGACGACTTGATAAGAGAGCATACCAAGCTGGTGGTTGTGAACTTCCCTCACAATCCCACAGGCTCTCTTCCGGCCCGGGAGGAATACGATTCACTCTTGGAAATAGTCAGCCGTGAGGGTGCGTGGCTGTTTTCCGATGAGATGTACAGTTTCCTCGAGCTGGACCCTGAAGCAGCGCTTGAACCGGCCTGTAAACGATATGCCGGAGCTGTGTCTCTATTTGGTCTTTCAAAATCCTTCGGGTTGCCGGGTCTGAGAATAGGTTGGGTTGCATCCCGGGATCGGGGACTTCTTGATCAAATGAGTCGTCTTAGGGATTATACGACGATTTGCAACAGCGCCCCGAGCGAAATACTGGGCCTCATGGCCGTGCGAGGCCGGGACCGGATCATCGCGGAACAGCGTTCCCGCATTGAGAAGAATATCCTGCTTCTGGACCGGTTTTTTGAGAACTACAGCGATTGCTTTCATTGGAATCGACCGCAGAGCGGATCCATCTGCTTTCCCAGAATGAAGACGGTGAAAGATACGTTCATATTCTGCGAAAACCTTGTGAGAGATACAGGGGTCATGCTTGCACCATCACGTATGTTCGACTATGGAGACCACCATGTCCGCTTCGGGTTCGGACGTGATGATTTATCCGAGGGGCTTATGAGGCTTTCCGGCTACCTTGATACCCATGTCCGATAACAATTTTGCCGGAGGTCTGATTCAGTTGTTCAGCAGGTCCGCCGGAACTCGGGATTCAGAGAGGTTTCGCCCTGAGGGACAACAGGGACTGTCAATCAGGCAGGAGGATTCCCATTGCCGGGCTACCGGGGTCATGTTGTAGGCGGGGCCTTGATATGGTCGGGATGTTTCGCCGCAGCAATACAGTTCAATATGCTCCAGCCCAGCCCTGAGACGGCCGTGGTGCTGGGAGGAACGGCACTTATGGGAGCCCTTTTTCCGGATACGGATACCGACTCCAAGGGGCAGAACCTGTTTTACCTGATCATGGTCATTTTGAATCTGGCACTCATGATCAAGGGAATGTATCGCTGGTCCGCGGTTCTCGGCTTTTGCGCGATGCTTCCAGCTCTCGGAAGACACCGCGGGTGGACACACACCTGGTGGGCCATGCTGCTCGTCCCTTTTCCAATACTCCTGCTTCCTGTGGTTTTCTACGAGCAGCCTTTATCAAGGCTCTTGCCGTTGTATCTATCGGCTGTGATCGGGTATTTTTCCCATTTGCTTCTGGATCGAGCCCTTTAGGGATGATCCTTCTTTCTTTGATGTTGTGAATTGTGTTTCCGCGATCTATCATTTTACTGACTTGCGGGGCCGGTCGGCCTATCCAGTGATTGCTTGAGTGCGGGTGCGTGCAATGTTTGAATGCGAGGCGGAAATAGTCGGTCACAGGGAGGTGGTTCCCGGGACCTTCCTGATGATCATTGACGCTCCTTCCATTTCACGAACCGCCCGGCCCGGGCGGTTCGTGATGATAAGGGCAGGCTCGGGATTTGATCCTTTGCTGAGGCGGCCTTTTTCCATTTGCGGTCTTTTTGCCGACGAAGCCATAGGGGTTCTATTTAAGGTGGTGGGAAGGGGTACGGCTCTTCTCGCTCAAAAGCGATGCGGGGACAAGGTCCATGTCCTGGGCCCTCTGGGAAACGGATTCAGCACCGATGACATATCACTTCCCTTGTTGCTCGTAGGCGGGGGTATTGGAGTGGCTCCGCTTTTCTTTCTTGCGCAGACCCTTTACGCTTCCGGGGATCACCGGTTCCGAATGCTTACCGGGTTTTCTAAAAAGGTGCAGATCCTATCAGCCCGCGAGGTGCTGCACCTGGAGGTCGAGGCCGAGTTTGCAACCGACGACGGCAGCATGGGCCACAACGGTTTTGTGACGGAACTCCTACAGGGCATCCTTGGAACAGAACACGGGAGCAGAAGCTTCGGCGGTATATATGCATGTGGCCCCATATCCATGCTCAAACGGGTGGCGGCAATAGCCCGTTTCGCAGACATCCCATGCCAGGTTTCGCTGGAGGCATATATGGCCTGCGGTCTGGGCGCCTGCCAGGGATGTGTGGTTCAAACGGTCCCGGAGGAACCCGTTCCTTTTTTGAGGGTCTGCACGGAAGGTCCGGTGTTTTCCGCCCAGGCTGTGGACTGGACCCCCGCGTCGACGTATTGAACTCCCGACAAAATGAAACCCGGATCCTTGAAGCACAGGGCGGCTTGATTATGAATAATGTAAATTCTCCGGATCTGACCGTGAGCTTAGGCCCACTGACGCTGAAAAATCCTGTTATGACTGCATCCGGGACCTTCGGTTATGGAAGGGATTTCGAACTACTTTTCGATCCCGCCCTGCTGGGAGGGATCATCGTAAAGGGTCTGTCTCTTGAGCCTAAGGCGGGGAACCCTCCTCCTAGAATCGCCGAGACCCCTTGCGGTATGCTGAACTCAATCGGACTGGCCAACATCGGGGTTGATCGGTTTCTCAAAGAAAAGCTACCCTGGCTAAAGGACCTGGGCACTGTGGTAGTGGTGAACATCTATGGGCAAAGTCTTGAAGAGTATGGTTCGATGGCTCGAGCACTCCGTGGCGTCGGCGGAATAGACGCCATCGAGGTAAACATATCCTGTCCCAATGTAGAGCAGGGAGGAATGGTTTTCGGCACGGATCCGGATGCTGCAGCGCGTGTTACGGAAAAGGTGCTCGCCGGATCGGACAAGCCGGTCATTGTAAAACTCTCGCCCAACGTTACAGACATACGTAAGCCGGCCATGGCAGTGGAGAAGGCCGGGGCGCACGCCGTTTCCCTCATTAACACCCTCACTGGAATGGTTGTGGACGTGGAGACCCGCAGACCAGTGCTGGCCAATGTCAAGGGGGGACTTTCCGGTCCGGCAATACGGCCTGTTGCAGTACGTATGGTGCACGAAGTTGTGGGGGTGCTCAGAATCCCGGTGATAGGTGTGGGGGGGATCACATCAGGCAGGGACGCCCTTGAGTTCCTTATCACCGGTGCGCGGGCCGTGCAGGTGGGCACGGCCGGGTTTGTAGATCCTCTCGCCACCCTCACGATCCTGGACGACTTGGTCCAATTTTGTCAGAATAAAGGGATAGCAAGGCTTGAGGACGTGATCGGGACGCTGACCACGGCCTCTTGATCCCGAAGGCCTCTGTAAAGCCTTTTCGCTTACCGCAGGGAACCTCTTCCCACCGGGCAGGATTTTCGACTCGGAGGGCGTCCATACCCATGGTATCGTGGCGGTCGAATGGTTTTCGTGCGAGGGAGCATGAGGATGAGTTCCATCGGTCCGAAAAAACGCCTACTCAGAGGATCGATTGTGGCCATAACCCATCGAATCCTAGTGTTTTCAGCCCTCCTGTGCGTGTGTGCGTCGGGATGCCTCTCTGCTGCGCCGGCCCCGGTGGGCCGGAATACTGCAGGTGAAGCTATTACGGAAGAGGGCGCCCTGCCGAAACATGTGGCTGCCTGGCTCAAAGAAGGAGAGCAGAGCGAGGTCACGGACCAAATCAAAAGCATCGCGGTCCGTATTAAAGGCGACACCCGGCGGGAACGACTTGTTCGAGCAATGGCATACGTTTGGGAGGCCTTTTCTTACGACCCCTGGCTCAAGACCGAGGCATTCACGAGGACTGCACACCAACTCTATGAAAGCCGGATCCTTTGTGGCTGCAGCGATTTTGCACTCGCCCAGATTGTGCTTTTCAGAGCCCTGGGCATTCCTTCGCGGATGGTGCTGACATGCAATGTGGACTGGATTCACATTTATCAGCATGATGGCGTATCGCTCCCTGAAGGGCACAGCTTTATTGAAGTCTATCTGGAGGACGGATGGCACCTGGTGGACTCCACCTACCGTTGGATGTTTTCCGGTTACGACCCTGCTGCTCTCTATTACCCCCACGGGCAGATCTTCGTAAGGCGAGGAGCGGATTTCTGGGCTATGGGAATCCGAACCATCAGTGACCTGGAACGGGTCCTAAGAGGCATGCTCTCAGAATACTCGGGTGGTTTTAGCGAGCCAGGGTATTTCAGACATCCTCTGTGACTTGGGAGGCGTCCATCCATTGTCCTCATTCAACTTTTTGAAATCCAAACCTTGAAAAGAGACGCCTTCCCACTGAATTGTCTTGCTGCTCGAGAGGTCCTTTAAAAGGTTTTGACGAAACCTGATGTGAGTGGTATAATCACAAATTGGATTTTCGGAGGGATGGCCGAGTGGTTGAAGGCGGCGGTCTTGAAAACCGTTGAGCGGTTAACCCCGCTCCGAGAGTTCGAATCTCTCTCCCTCCGCCACGGAAAAGGATCGTCCGGATTATACGGAGAGATGGCCGAGTTGGCTGAAGGCGCTCGCCTGCTAAGCGAGTGTGGGGTGTAAAGCCTCACCGAGGGTTCGAATCCCTCTCTCTCCGCCACCCCCTAATGAATTCAGCTAGTTGGAAGCCTAATTGCCTGAGTCCTACCAAACTCATCGACAACCTCATGGGATGGCGGCATTCAGGGTTCCATGTCCACTCCGGTCCTCGCATCCTGCCCCGTCATGCCGAGTCTATGGAAAGCCTGGCACGCTACATCATCCGCGCGTCTTTTGCCCAGGAGCGCATGACCTATCTTCCCCGGGAAGTCCGTTTCATCTACGAATCCCGGGACGGAGAGCGCAACCGAACCTTCGACGCCCTGGAATGGCTTGCGGCCATGTGCTCGCACGTTCCCAACAAGGGCGAGCAGATGGTGAGACCTGATACTCAAAAAGCAAGTTCCTATCCTGGTCAGCATGCTGCGGGCGTCTTAGGAGGTCGGCGCGGGCTTCGGCCCAGGGTCTCCCTGGTCATGGCATAGAGAAGAGCAGTCACGGCCAGGCATCCCGCGCAAAACAGAAACGAAACCCTGAAGGCGGCAGGCCCGAGGGATGACTCCGGGTAAAACCGCTCCATCATGTCGCCCAGGCCCTGGAGAAAGGCCGCAGCCCCGGCCATGGTGAAGAAATTGATGCCCGTCATGGCGGTTCCGGCACGCTCTATGGGCATGAGCTCCTTTATATGGGCATACATGATTTGCCCGGCACTGCTGAAAAAACCGAACCCGAAAAAGAGTACGGCAAGCGTTATGTAGGCGGCCCCCGCGTCCATCCGGGCGAGCAGCACCAGGACCAGAAGCATGCCCACCAGCCCGCCAACCACCACAGGTTTGCGGGACCTGATCCAGGCGTCGGAGAGCCATCCGAAAAAAGGGCTCCCGGCTATTATGCCGATGCTCATCAAGAATAGGAGGTTGCCAGTGGAGACCGGAGAGACCCCCAATACCTTCATCAGGTAGGGCCCGGCCCACAATGCCTGGACCGCCGCATAGATCCCGTACCTGCAGAAAGTCCCCAGGGAGATGATCCAGTAGTCCTTTTCTTTGAAAAGGGCCTTTGCGCCGGCCAAGACTTGCCCGGGCCGCGCCGGGACCCGGGGGACCGAGGGGACGCCGGCCAAGTTCTCGGGGCGATCCCTGACCACGGTGAAACAAAGAAGTGCAAAGACCAGATTAACCCCGGCAAAGGCCACAAAGGTCATGCGCCACCCCATGGCCTGAACCATGAACACCAGAGGGGTGGCGGCGGCGATGTTTCCGGCGGTCCCGATGGAGATCACCAGGGCGGAGAGGGTGGCGAACCTCAGCGGCCCGAACCAGAGCGTGATCAACTTCAGTGTGCCCATCAGGTTGCAGGCCATGCCGATACCAAGCAAGACCCTGCCTGCCACAAGGGCGCCCAGGCTCTCACCGAGGGCGAAGAGCAGAGCGCCGGCCACCGCCACAAGGGTCAGGACGGTCATGGCTATGCGGGGCCCTATGGTGTCCAGGTATAGACCCACAGGGATCTGCATGACGGCGAAGGCATAGAAAAAAGCGGCCGAGAGCAGGCTCAAGCCGCGGGTGTCCAGGTTCAGGTCTGCAATCAAGTCGGGTGATATTACAGCCACCGAGGCCCGGTAGAACTGTGACAGGATAAATAAAAGACAAGTTATGAAAAAAATGACCCAGCGACGGGAGAGGCGAATTCTCATGTCATGGTCTTCAGTTTACAGGTTTCCATCACAAATCCTTGTGCCCGCGCCAGTTCATGGCTGAAGGCGCTCTCGGGAAAACAACCCCCACCTGCAACAATCTTCATTTTATCCACACACGGGATCGAACACACCCGGCTGAAAGAGTGCATCACAACCCGGCGTCAATCCTCCCCACCAAAAAAAACACCACTCCGAGGATCAAGAGGGCCACCAACAAAAGGCCGAAAATAACCGGAGCCTGTGTTTCAAAACCGGCCACGAAAATCTTCCGAAGATCCGTGGCCGTGAGCGTTCGCCCGCCGATCATGTGCTTGGAACTTACGGTTGGTGTCCCCGGGATTTAAGGGTCTGGAACCCGTGCTCTTGAAAATGCCGGTCAAAGGCAAAGGCACAGGTGATCCCGAAGGAGCGCATCACCTCGAAGCTCACGCAATCCACCAGGCTCAGAGACCGCTTGGATGCACCAAGCAAGGCAGCCACACTCAAGCGGTGGACGTCCGGAGAAACAAACTTCACGTGAAGAATCGGCACGAGCCGGTGCTGCAGCGCTTTGGCCGCCTCGATTCCGATGCGACGCTGCAGCAGGGCAAAGGACTCGACCAGCACATAGTTGCTGGTCACCAGGGTGGTGTGGTCTTCCATGAGCTCCAAAAAGATGGTCCTGGCCGAGGCATGGTTGCGATCGTCCCCATCCAGCAAGGCGAAGAGGGCGGAGGTGTCCACGAAGCAATTCACGAGAACGCCTCCTCCAGGTAGGCGTCGTGATGGTCGCTGATGTCGCCGGCGCCGGATCGAAACGCCCCGATAACCGAGAGGGCGTCTCTTCGTTTTTGGGCCATGTCCGGCTCGGAAGGTTTGGCGACAAACGCGTCAACGGCCCGCCGAATGATCTCTGCCATGGACACGCCTTCGGCCGTTGCAGCGGAGCGGATGGCTCGAGCTTGTTCCTCGGAGAGCTGAATTTGGGTTCGCAGCATAGGTGCCTCCATGCTTACAGAAATAACATAATTTTATCGTCCGGCTGTATCGTTGTCAAGGGACCCATTGCCGAACATCCGGTGGAAAGGTGGTACGAAAGGTCCTGTTGCCGAAGCCGGCTCCTCCAGCCTGGGGTTCAGTCCGGTATCCCTTGAAAGCGCTTCTCCCCGGCTTTTCCTGCTCGACGGGCTGGAGGTCATGAGGATCATAAACGAGCCCACGGCCGCGTCCCTGGCATACGACGCCGGACTGGAGCACGGCCGGACCACCCTGGTCTATGACCTGGGCGGAGGCACCTTCGACGCAAGCCTGCCCCTGAAGCAAGGCCGAAGCGAGGAGGTCCTGGCCCCGGCCTTGGCCGCCTTACGCATGGCCTTTTCCGCCTCAATTTCCGTGTTCCTGGCTTCCTTTTCAGCCTTCCGCAGCTCATCGTCCTTTTCAGACCCCTCGGAAGGCTCGAGCTCCGTTATTCGGGCCTGTGCGGCTTTTGCCCTTTCTGCGGCCTCTTGCGCGGCCTTTTCCGCGTTGGACGCGTTTTGCCGGGCCTCCTCCAGTTCGTCCAGCACTTCCGCGCGTCGGCCCGCTTCTCCGAACTCCGGTTCGGCATCCAGATCAATGTCTTCTGCCGCCTGGATCAGTACGGTCGTGCTCATCCAGCGCATCAGCTCGGCCGCCGGCCGGTCGAACAGGGTGATGATTTCATCGGACCTGAAGCGAAAAGGCAGGAACACCATGTCGGATTGGGACGAGAGTTCAATAAAAGGCGATGGATATGGCCTGGGGCAGAAAAAGGACAATGCCCAGTGCACCCAGAGTACAACAGCCGACAAACCAGCGAAACAGATTCTGGTGTTCATGCAGACGCCCCGGCTTTTCAGCCATGCCCTTGTCTTCATATCTCGTCGATCGTATTCTGCTTTTCCATAACCTCTCGTATCCGCCGGAGCAAGGGGCCGTCTTCGTCCCAGAGCTTGCAGCTTCTGAGCACGGTGGAGAGCGCCGGCATCTCATCCAGGGAACGAGGTACGGGGCGGCGCTCTCTGGTGTGCTGAGCGAAGCGTCCGTGGATCGCCGCGGCTCCCATGGTTACGATGAGGTGTGTCAGGTGGGCGCATCCTTTGACCCCGCCGATGAGCTTGTGAATCTCTTCGCTGTAGCCGTGGGCAATGGAGATTCCGATGATCTTCTTGACCGAATCCAGGGTCGTGGGGCAGAGTTCGTTGGGCACGTCGAGCATCTCGGCCTCGGCGTCCAGGATGGTCGGGGGCATGCCGCCCACCAGGATCCTCACCACCATGTTGTGGATCACGCCGGCCGGGATGGGAGACCCGTCCCAATGGTATCCAGGCACCAGGCGGTCGTCCCTCAGACGGGCCTCTACAATGATCCGATCGCCGTCCAGCGAGTGGGACCGGAACTCCAGTCGCCTTTGGTGGATCGGGTCGTCTTGTTGAACCAGATCTTTGAGGCTGCTCATGCGTTTCCTCTCTTTCATCCGGACCTCTTGTGGACAACGTCCCTTGCGGCCGCCGGTGGGGAGGTCCCGTGTATTCACACCCTGATGTAGCAGGGTCCGGGGGATGTTGCAAGGCCGTTGAGCCGGCACGGCCTGCGTCCGCGGTTGTTCTAGAACAGAACCCGAACACGATCAAGAAAGCCGATTCCCGGATTCATCGGGTATTCAGAAGGGCTTCCCCCTCCTTATCAGGGGGGACGGTTTTCTCGCCCCTCATGAATATGATTTCGCCCGGCAAGAATGGCACGCTTGACGTGATTCACGCACTGGGTTAACACGTCCCATGATCCAATCGTTGAAATGCCCGGGCCCAGAAGCTCCGGCTGACTCGGCCGGCACTCCGAGGAGCCGTTACAAATGAAAGGCAACCCCCTGATCGGTTTCCCTCCGGCATTCATCAGGCATCAGCCCAGGCTCGCCTTTTACGCCTTTGCGGCGGTGGCCGTGTCCGGCTTCGGGCAGACTTTTTTCGTATCGGTCATGGGAGGCGAGCTGCGACAGGCCTTCGGGCTCTCCCACGCCATCTACGGGAGTCTCTACAGCGGGGCCACCTTGCTCAGTGCGGCCCTGCTTCTCAGGTTCGGGGCTCTGGCCGACAGATGGTCCCTCACCAAGGTCACCACCCTGGCCGTTGCCGTCCTGGCCGCGGGGTGCCTGGCCGTGGGCCTGGCCCCGTCCGGTCTGTTTTTGGGGCTCGGATTCGTGCTCATCCGCTTCGGCGGCCAGGGCCTCCTGGTCCATCTGGCGATGACCACCGCAGCCCGCTTCTTCTCGGACCAGCGGGGCAACGCCATGGCCCTGGCTCACCTGGGCTTCCCCCTGGCCGAGGCCTCCCTGCCGGCCGGAGCGGTGCTCGTGATGGGATGGTTCGGCTGGCGGGCATCCTGGCTGGCAGGGGGGATTTTCCTGCTGGCGGCGGCCTGGCCGCTGCTCATCTTCTTGTCCCGCCGGCCCCCGGCGCCGCCACGGATCGGCGCGTCAGCCGGAAGAAGCGGGGGGTCCAGCGCAACCCGGGCTCAGGTCCTTCGAGATCCGGGTTTCTACCTGGTGTTGCCGGCCACACTCGCCGCGCCGTTTGTGGTCACGGCCCTGTTTTTTCACCAGGTGGCCATCGCACAGGCGCAGGGCTGGTCAGTGGAGCTAGTGGGCAAGGCGCTGATTGTGAAAATACCTGGGGGACGGAGGGTAGGAGGCGCAGTCATGAGAGCGCTCCGAAAGTG
>CAYPSZ010000200.1:0-2198 GCA_964413125.1 uncultured Desulfobacterales bacterium | reverse complement strand
ATTCCATGGACGCTGTTCAGGCGGCTGTGGACATGCAGAAGGCCCTCGATCTCCATAACAGGCAGTCCGGGCGGGCCGACCGTATTCAGGTGAAGATAGGCATCAACTGGGGCGAGGCCCTGGTGGATGCGAAAGACGTGTTCGGAGATGCGGTCAACGTGGCGGCGAGGATCCAGGCCAAGGCGGGACCGGACGAAATCCTGGTGTCCCAGGACGTTTATAATCTGGTCTGCGGCAGCGAAGATGTGCTGTGTCGTTTTCATGATACATCCGCGCTCAAAGGCAAGGCCCAACCTGTAAACCTCTATCGGGTGGTCTGGCGGGACGAGGCGGTGGACTTTCAGGAGCATCGGACGCGTGCCGGTCTCGAAAACATGGAACACAGGGATGAAAGGCCGTTGGTTTTTCATATCGATGTGGCACGGGAAAGAGGGAGGGTCAAGATCTGCGCCTATGAGGAGAACTCCGGTGAGACCACCACTCTCCGACACTATGAAGAAGTCAGCGTCTCAATGGAGACCATCAACCAGCGCTGCCTCGAGATTGTGGACCTGCTGAACCGGGCGAACCGCATGGGCAGAGTGTCCAGAGATACTCTGCTTAAGCTCAGGTCCATAGGACAGGTGCTGACCGACGAGTTTTTTACCTCAAAGGTGAAGGAGAGACTGGCGGCCACCGACGCGGAATATCTGGTGATCAACCTGGACGACCAGCTCGTCCAGGTCCCGTGGGAGCTCTTTCACGACGGGCGTCAGTTCCTTTGCAGGCGGTTCTGCATGGGGCGGCTTGTGCGGACCCGCCAGGAAGTGAGCCCCATTCGAAGCCGCCGGCTGGGAAGTCCCCTGCGAATGCTGGTGCTGGCCGATCCCCGTGGTGATCTCAAGGGGGCTTACTCAGAGGGTCAAAAAGTGATCACCGTCACAGACGGTTTTAAAGGACTCGTCAATGCTACTCTCAAGAGCGACGGCATCACCATCGATTATATCCGCAGCAGGCTGCGCAACTTCGATGTCGTGCACTATGCCGGCCACTCGGATTTTTACCCTGAGGATGCCGGAGGAAGCGGCTGGAGGTTGAGCAGGGGAACTCTTCAAGCGCGCGATGTCTCCAAGATGGCCGGCACAGGGGCAATGCCTGCCCTGATATTCTCAAATGCCTGTCAATCTGCCCGAACTGAAGAATGGAGCGTGAAACAGCATTTCCAGGACGAGATTTTCGGCCTGGCCAACGCTTTTCTTCTGAGCGGGGTGAAGCACTACGTGGGAACCTTCTGGGAGATTTTGGATGAGCCTAGCAGCAGATTCGCCCGGGCGTTTTATGAGAAGCTCTTTTCAGGGCTCACCGTGGGCCGGGCCCTTTGCCAGGCCCGATCCGAGCTAATCGAGGTGTATGGCGAAGAGACCATCGTCTGGGGAAGCTATGTGCTATACGGTGACCCGGCTTTTAACTACATGGAACAAATCACGGACAGTAGGGTCACGGAGGAGCCTAAGCCGGCCCCGGACAGAAAACCGGAACCGGAGAGAGTGGGCCTTGACGGGTTGCGGACCGGTGAAGAGGTGATCTCATTCGAGAGCCGCTCAGTCTCAGGAAAAAGAATTGTCTTCGGCGCCTTGGTTGTGTTGCTGGTAATGCTTTTGGGGGCGGGTTTGTGGTTGTATCCCGCGTACATGAAACAGAAGCTGGAGGAGATTCAGAACCAGGCGCGGACCGAGTATCTTCAAGGGAGATACGACGCGGCCCTTGAGACCAGCAATATGCTGGTACAAAAAAACGCCGACCTTAGGCTGCCGTATGTGATCCGCGGCGACATAGCTTTCCGAAACGGGCGTCTTGATGACGCACGAAATGCCTATGAGCGGGCTGTTGAAGCCTCCGAGGGCCTGCCCTCCTTGACCGCCCACGCCCTTGTGGGTCTTGGTCGCATTGCCTCCATGCAGGGAGACCGTGACCGGGCCCTTGATTTCTATGAGCAGGCCTCGGCCGTTGATCCGGAAAGCCTCAAAGGGGTGGTGTCTCAGGCCGTGCTGCTGGAGCAGGGCGGGGAATATGAACGGGCCCTGGCCCTTCTGGACCGGGCGCGCGGGCTGGACTCCGCGGACCATACTTTGTCCGCCCTGGCCTCGGAGATGAGAAAACGGGTGGAACTGGCGCAGGACCGGGAAAGACGGCAGCGGATCGATCTCCTGGTGGATGAA
>CAYPSZ010000199.1:0-2402 GCA_964413125.1 uncultured Desulfobacterales bacterium | reverse complement strand
TCGGCCCTGTGCGTCCTGATCGGCATGATTATTTCCGTCTTTACATACATGGTGGCCAAAGGGGTCATTATCGCCTGGGGCTTTATAGGGATGGAACTTATCGGCATCTTTGTGGGCTCCATGATAGGACCCCGCACATCCAAATACATCCCTGACAAGGTCCTCAAGATCCTCTTTATTATTCTCGCTTGTTACGTGGGTTTGCGATATACGACACAGGGTTTTCTGGGATACAGCATCGTTCCGCCCTACTAAGACTTAAGCCATTGAAGCAATCGACACTATCCAACCCCGACCCGCATTCCGGGCCGGGGTTGCATAAGAAAGGCACTTTGCAGTGGAGTTCATCACCTGGCTCTTGCTCAAGATAGATCCCGTTCTCATCGCCCCATATCGTTTCTTCTCAAGCCCTATGGTGGGATGGTGGATAGGGACTTCCATCCTGGCGTTGTGGGCCATCCTGCTGGGCGAGTTGACCATGGTCGCGGCCTACCGGTTCAACCGGCATGCCATGAACAAGAGTTCCGAGCGCGCACTCTACTACCACGAACAATCCCTAAAGGCCAAACAAGCCAAAGATGAAAAATCCTATAAGATGATCAACAAACTGGCCAACGAGGCCTATGGCAAATCGTTCTTTCTCAGCATGGCCATGGGAATGGGTTCCCTGTGGCCCGCCTTTTTTGCCGCGGCCTGGCTCAATGAGCGATTCGGCGACATCGTATTTGCACTTCCGCTCTGGGCCGGGGGTTTTGAACTGAACTTCCTCGCCCCCTTCATCTTTCTTTACATTGCCGCCAGAATCCTTTTGAACAGGGCCAGGCCTTACATTTCATTGCTCAAACCACCCGCCGGAAACGTTTCCTCGAGTTCCCCAAAATAAGTGCAGATCGACCATCCGGCCTTTCTTTGCGTTACGGGCCCCTATAAATGGAAGCCCGATGGCCTTGCATCAGGGCCACTATTAAGTCATCACGATTTTGGGCCCTGATTCGAGCCCTTGTGCCGGGCAATCCGCCGGCCCGTCACATAGGGGAAACAAGGCAGACTGAGAATGCACTATACCGTGTAGAGAACCACCAGGCAGCGGGTGGGATCGTTGGAAAGGCTTTTGAGCTTGTGGGGTACGTCGGAATTGAAAT
The DNA here is from genome assembly GCA_964413125.1 of uncultured Desulfobacterales bacterium. Taxonomy (GTDB): domain Bacteria; phylum Desulfobacterota; class DSM-4660; order Desulfatiglandales; family HGW-15; genus JAIPEI01. The sequence continues at coordinate 1,260 of CAYPSZ010000199.1, read as the reverse complement.
GTATGGACTCTCCGGATTTGAGCACGTGGGCCCTGGACCCCAACTTCAGTTCCAGGTCACCCTCCATGACAAAGATGAACTCTTCTCCTTCGTGCTTGTACGCCACCGGCTTGTGATCGTGGTGGGCCTCGATGGTGACCATGAAGGCACGCAGGTGGCTGTCCGCCGCCTCCGGTGTCAGGGTGGTATAGCTGTAGGCCTGGGTACGCCGGTAATAGGCCTGGGCCCGTCGGTCGCGGATAGCTGTCTGTGTTTCCCTGCGCAGAAAGGTGCCCGGATCCACCTCCATGGCGCGGGCCATCCCGAGTATAAAACCGACCGGCGGGGAAAGTTGATCGTTTTCCACCGCGGCAATGAATTCGGGAGACTGGCCTGTCGCCTGGGCCAATTCTTCCATGGACCAGTTACGGGCTTCGCGCAACCGGCGCACCAGGGCTCCGAACCCTCCTGGAGGAGCGCCTTCGCCTGCTTCCGTGGCCCAAGCGGCATCAGCCATCCGGCGCATTGCCGACCGCTTGGCACGTTGGTTCAATAAGGGCAAAAAGGTCTTGACATCAGCAACGATACCCATATCGGCAATCTGGAAAATGGGCGCGGCCGGATCCCGGTCGATGGCAATGATGGTCTCCGCCTCCATGATTCCCGCTGTATACTGGATGGCTCCGGAGGTGCCCACCGAGATAAGCAGTCTGGGTCGGACGGTCTTTCCGGTCTGGCCGATCAGCCGATCCTCTTCCACCCAGTGGTAAAGCACCGGAGGACGAGTGGCGCCCAACTCGCCGCCCAGGGCCGCGGACAGCTCACGAACCATGCCGAAACCGGTCATGTCACCCATGCCGGCACCGCCCACCACCACAATCGGAGCATCTTCCAGGCGGCGCGCCTCCACCGGTTCCATTGAACGCCGAACCAGGTGCATCATCCCGGCCGTTTCAACCTCTTCACGCTGAATGGTCTCAATTCCGCCTTCTTGGGATTGCACCGGAGGCATTTGAGCGCCATGGGGTTGAACAGTTACAAAGGCTGTAGACCAACCTTTGGAAAGGGTGATATCGGCCAGGATCTGCCCACCCCATGCCGGGCAACGACCCACAAAACCTTCGGGTTGCAGGGTCAGTTCGGTGCAGTCGGCTATCATTCCGGCCCGGCAGCGCTGAGCACCCACCGCGGCGATCTCTCGGCTGAAATCGCTCAAGGGCAGCAGGATCAGCCAAGGCCTACGTTCATTGACAAAACGGGCCGTTACATCAGCATACACAT
>CAYPSZ010000198.1:0-2659 GCA_964413125.1 uncultured Desulfobacterales bacterium | reverse complement strand
GCGGAAGATCGGGGTGAAGAAGAACCTGAAGATAAATGAGTATGGAGTATTCAAGGATGAGGAGCGAATTGCGGGGAAGGACGAAGAGGAGGTGTACCGGCAGGTGGATCTACCTTACATCGACCCTGAATTGAGGGAAGACGAAGGAGAGATCGAAGCGGCCCAACAAGGCAATCTCCCCAAGCTGATCACCCTGGACGATATTCGTGGGGATCTCCATGCACACACAAAGGACACCGATGGGCACAACACACTGCAGGAAATGGCCGAAGCAGCCGGTAAGCGAGGATACGAATATCTGGCGATCACCGAGCACTCCAGGCGGGTGAGCATGGCTGGGGGATTTGATGCTGCGGAACTGGAAAGGCAAATCAAGGCCATAGAGAGAATAAACGGCAAGCTCAAAGGCGTTACCGTCCTTAAAGGCATCGAGGTGGACATCCTCAAGGACGGTACCCTGGATCTGCCGGATGAGATCCTGAAAGAGCTGGATGTGGTGGTCTGTGCGGTTCACTATGACCGGAGCCTCTCGAAAAAACAGATGACCGAGCGTATCATGAAGGCTATGGACAATCGCTATTTCAACATCTTGGCTCATCCTACAGGGAGGTTGATCAACGAACGTGCGTCATATGAAGTGGACCTTGAGAAAGTGATGGAAAAGGCCGGGAAAGCGGGTTGCTTCCTGGAGGTCAACGCCCATCCCGATCGGCTCGATCTGTCCGACCGCTTCTGCAGGATGGCCGGGGAAGCAGGCGTAAAGCTTGCGGTGTGCACGGATGCCCACAGTACGACGGACCTCGAGTTCCTGCGCTTCGGCTTGGACCAGGCTAGGCGAGGCTGGCTGGAAGCGAAGGACGTGATCAACACACGGTCCCTGAAGGACTTGAGGAAGCTTCTCAAAAGGTGATCCCATGGATTTGTGTCAGACCCTGCTCGCTTTTTTGAAAGCCCGGTTCTAAAAAAGAGCGGCAGTCTCCGAGGATACCCGGGCCGTGCTACTCGGCAGGCGGGTAGTTGATCTCCTTGAGGGTGGCCTTGATCTGATCCAGGGTGGTCGGAAATTCCCATTCCACCGTGACCTGCTTCTTGTCCGGATCTCCGATCACCTTGGAGACCCCTTCGAGCTCGTTCAGCTCGCGTTGAATGGTCATGATGCAGTGGCTACAGGATACGTTCGGCACATTGAGGGTCTTGGCTTCCATGGTGTGTTCTCCCTTCGTTAAAATCAGATTAAATTGCCATACCCTTTCGCATACAGGCAAACATGATGAAACCAGCGTCAAAAGAATGGATTGCCGCCGCATAGGGGCTCTTCTTATCGTGCATTTTAGTCGCCGGATTCCTTCAATCTCGCAAGGCAGGCGGCGATGAATTCGGGAAGATCTCCCGGGTGACGGCTGCTGACGAGGTTTCCGTCTTCCACCACCTTTTCGTCGACAAACAGGCCTCCTGCGTTTTTGATGTCCTGTACAATGGACTTCCATCCGGTTATTTTGCGCCCGCGCAAGACGTCCGCGGTGATAAGAAGCTGAGGGGCATGGCAAATGGAAAAAACCGGTTTTCCACTCTTGAAAAATCTCCTTACGAACTCCACCGGTTCCTCATGGGCCCGGAGTTTATCCGGTGAGTAGCCTCCAGGGATCAGGAGAGCATCGAATTCGTCCAACGAAACATCTCTGATCGCACGGTCGATAAGCACTTCGGTTCCATCCTTTTTCCCTTTGACCCTTTCTCCAGGCTTCAATCCCACTCGAATGACTTTGTGCCCGTTTTCTTGGAATGCTTTGACTGGTTCTGTGTATTCGGAATCCTCGAACAAATCATCAATAATAACAGCAATGTTGCTCATTGTCCTTTTCTCCTTTCCACCTCTTTTCTCTCTTCTACCAGATCGGCATCCGGCTGACTATGTCCTTTTAGCCCTCCTCGCCTGACAATATATTCCTGAACGGAATTCTTCCGGTTGTGAATGGGGTACATCCTGTAAAAGACTCGTGGGATAGCCGAAACCGGGGAAGGAGACTGGAGACTTGCTTCCGGATCGGCTTGGCGGGGAGGTCTCGGCGAGTCCACACAGCAAAAAGTCAAGTGCCCGGCTTGAGTCTGAGGGCGCCGGAGTCAGTGCCAGGCAGTCTTGAATACACGAACCACCCCATTGTTGGTAGCAATAATTAGGCGGTAACATCGGCGACCGATCGCAGGTTTTCTGTCCACCCAAAACCAAAGACAAAGGAATACCATGAAGTCGAGCCATGGAAAGATCATCCTGTTCTTTGCAATCCTGTGGGTTGCCGGCGGTTGTGCGACGCAGACCAGTCTTGAGCCCGCGTCAGTGGGTGTTACGGAATCAACCTTTGATGTGGGCATCGGCAGCTATAAGGGCGTACGGCTTATTGCCGATCCTGATTCCTGGCGGGGGATTCCTGAAGTCACAGAGAAGGTTACGTTGAGCATGTTGAGTTGCACATGGACCTCATGGAGGCGGAGGACGGAACTATCTTTGGTCGCATTCGCGTACCCTTCATCGTGATTGACTAACCTGTGCAGCGCCCCTCCTGGAGATGGAAAGAGGAGAGGCCAAAGGAGGCTCGAGGCATGGATCCCGTCATTCTGATCATCATCATCGCATTTCTCGGCCCGATCATCGGGTCGGGCT
>CAYPSZ010000197.1:0-3311 GCA_964413125.1 uncultured Desulfobacterales bacterium | reverse complement strand
AGAAAATATAGAATAAAACCAAGTATGGCCGCATTTTAACCTCTTAATCCAAATGTTTTTTCTTACAGGCTTTCAAGAGTAAGTCACGAACCCGCCCCTTAGCAATCGGTTTTTCAGGTTTGCCATGTTGAGATTGCGCAACAGGTCGACCGGCTTCTCCCGTTTTTTGACTTTGAAACACTCAAAGTTTGTTTTATAATTGTCGGGGTTTCTAAAAGATCTCGCCATTCCGGCCGAACCGAGGCGCATACGAACACGTCCGTGTAACAGTTGAAACTGAAAACCCGGTTTTCATGCCCCGCGTAACGTAGCTGCCGGAGTCGTACCATGAGCGTATAGCAAGAAATAGCGGCACCGTTTATCCGGAGGAGCTTAATGGCCCAGATCGATGCGTTTTTCAAACTCATGAACGAGCAAGGCGCAAGTGACCTTCACCTCATCTCCGGCCAGCAGCCTGTACTTCGAATTCAAGGGGAGCTTGAGCGCGTCAAATACAAAGCCCTGGACAACGACAATCTCAAGGCCATGCTTTATGAGATCGCGCCTGAAGAGAAGGTCAAGCTCTTCGAGGAGAGTGGAGACGTTGACTTCGCTTACGAGATCCCGGGTCTGGCCCGTTACCGCGCCAATTTTTTTCAACAGAAGTACGGTGTGGGGGCGGTTTTTAGAGAAATCCCCTCAACTGTACTCACCTGCGAGCAGTTGGGACTTCCTCCGGTTGTAAGGCGTCTGGCCACCTTGCCCCGAGGCCTCGTACTGGTGACCGGGCCCACAGGCAGTGGGAAATCCACCACATTGGCCGCCATAGTGGATGAGGCCAACAAGACCCGCAAAGATCATATACTCACAGTTGAGGATCCCATCGAGTTCGTACACAAAAGCCAGAAGGCCGTGGTCAACCATCGCGAAGTGGGTCTTCATACACGGTCCTTTTCAGCTGCGCTTCGCGGAGCCCTCCGCGAGGACCCCGATATCATACTCGTGGGCGAGATGCGTGATTTGGAGACCATCAGTCTCGCTATCGAGGCCTCGGCCACGGGTCACCTTGTATTCGGAACCCTACACACCACCAGCGCGGCTAAAACGGTGGACCGGGTTATAGAGGTCTTCCCGGTCAGCCAACAGGAACAGATTCGGAACACCTTGGCGGACGGCCTTCGCGCCGTGGTCGCCCAGACTCTTTTCCGCAGGATAGATAGGAAAGGACGCGTGGCGGCCCTGGAAATCATGATCGCAAACCCGGCCGTCCGCAACCTGATACGAGAGGGGAAGACCTTCCAGATACCCTCTATGATCCAGACTGGAAAAAAGTACGGAATGCAGACACTTGATGACGCTATTATGGAACATTTGCAGAAAAAGAGGATTTCTGCGGACGATGCATATAACAAGGCAAATGATAAGGGTAAGTTCCGGCCATATCTGAAAAATCCGCCATCCGATTTCACGGAGGTTTAGGCGTCGGGGCAGTCAAACATCCTTGCGTACACTCCTCCCCGGTTCCACATCCACACGCATTGCGCACCTTGGTACGTGTCAAGTCCGGAGGCATAAGAACCATGAGACGCCAGCAAATTGATCATATCCTTACAGCAATGCTCGAGTCGCACGACAATGTATCGGATTTCAACATCACCGTGGACAAGCCTTTTCAGGTGGAGTCCTCCGGAGAGCTTCAAACGGTGCCGTTGAATCCCCCCATCAACAGGCTTACACCGTTCCAGGCGGAGGTTTTCGCCTTGAACCTCATCAACGGAGACCGGCGACTGACCAAGAACCTGATCGCCCAAGGATCTTGTGATCTATCTTACCAGCTCGCCGGCAAGGCCAGGTTCCGCGTGAACGTATTCTCCCAAAAAGGGCATTATTCCACTGTCATGCGTCAACTCGCCACGCGCGTGCCCACCGTCGAGGAGATGAAGCTGCCTCCGGCTTTCAAAAAGATGGGCCTGGAACGAAACGGCATAATCCTGGTAACCGGCGCCACCGGAAGTGGGAAATCCACCTCTCTGGCTGCGATTCTGGACGAAATAAACGAGACAAAATCCGTACACGTCGTTACCCTGGAAGATCCTGTGGAATTTGTCCATTCACAGAAGAAGTCCACGTTCAACCAGCGAGAACTGGGGATTGACTTCGACTCCTTTGCTTCAGGCCTTAGAGCGGCTTTGCGCCAGGCCCCCAAGGTCATCCTAGTGGGCGAAATGCGCGATCGGGAGACCGTGGAGATAGGTCTGTCGGCAGCGGAGACCGGCCACCTGGTTCTTTCAACCCTTCACACCGTGGATGCCGGACAGACCATAAACCGCATCGTGGGAATGTTCGAGCAGGAAGAGGAAAAGCAGATCCGCATCCGTCTCTCTGACACCATGAGATGGATAGCATGCCAGAGGCTGCTCCCGAGTAAGAGGGGCGGACGGGTGGCCGCCTTTGAGATAATGGGTTCGAACCTGAGGGTCAAGGACGCCATCCTGAACGGTGAGTCGGAAGGAAAAACCTTTTATGAAATAATCGAAGGAAGCCAGGCATTCGGGATGATGACTTTCGACCAATGCATCACCGCTCTTTACAGGCAGGGCCTTATCTCCGAAGAAACGGCCATGAGTTATGCCTCTCGAAAAGCGCTGGTGGGAAGGGCCATCGACTCCGTCAAGGCTGCTCGAGGCGAGAAAACCACGTCCATAGAAGACCTGACCTTGGACGAATCTTATGGAAACGATGAAGAAGACAAACAAAGACGACGGCGTTAGGCGTACCCAAGGTGAACCAGGCCTTTCAATGCATACCCAAGGAGCCGGCTCATGGATATGACCTGCAGCCACTGCAGCAAGACACTGAGAATTCCCGACGAGAAGGTGCCGAAGGGCCAGATCGTCAGGATCACTTGTCCCGCCTGCAAGAACAAGATCACCATCGACACGAGATCAAAGGATGAAGGGGAGCATGGACCTTCAAAGGCAAACACTACCGAAGAGGCGGAAGCAACCTCCGAGGAGCTCGATTATGGAGATGACACCTCTTTGGGCTTCTACGAAGAGGGCACCAAGCTGGTTCTGGTGCTTGACAGTGACCCCTTTCGCAGGGAACAGGCCCGAACTGCCGTGGAGGCAATGGAGTATCGCTTCGTGGACACAGCCACCACACGAGACGCCATCAGCAAACTGCGCTTCCACATATTCGATCTCGTCATATTGGCTGAGGGTTTCGACGGGCAGTCCTTGGAGAACAGCCCCATTATCAATTTCCTGAATCACCTACCCATGTCTGTTAGGCGAAAAACCTTTCTAGCCCTTTTGGGAGACCGGTTCCAG
>CAYPSZ010000196.1:0-6124 GCA_964413125.1 uncultured Desulfobacterales bacterium | reverse complement strand
TGAACAGGATATTGGCGTGAAAGTCATAACAGTGTCCGACTCAACCCCTCTGGTTGCACTTGCTCGAATCGGACGGTTTCATTTGCTGAGAGAGCTGTTGATGATTCTTATCGCCTTTGTCAGCCAATGCATCCCAGGCTCTGGTATCCACAAAGAGTTGGTTCATGCCTCTTTTCCGTAAAGATAACGGTCATGATCTTGGGCTGCATTTCTTAGTCGCCCTGGAAGGGCATTATCTCCAAGGGACAAGAACGCTTTCCATCCTTTTTCCGAAGGATTCTCATTTCCAATAGTATCGGAAACGGAATGGATGCGAATCTCTCCCGGCTTCACTTCTACCTGCAAGCGAGAACCCAAGCCGGCCTTATGGAGCCATCGTGCATCGATCCAAACACCCTGACTCACATTCAATACTTGTTTTTCCTGCATGCCATATCTCCATTTTTCCTGTACGACCTTATCCTTTTTCCTATGATGCTAGCGAAATGGGGGACGTACATCATATTATTATTTAAAATCGACAGGACTCTTTTATCGCGCAGAGATTCAGAGCATAAAAAGGTCCAGGCTTTCGGGTGGTTCGTAACGAGCCGTCAAACTATATTGCTATACTTGCTACCCCGCAACCAGCCTGCGATAAGCAACGCTGTAAAAAGGGTGCGTGTCTGTTGCGAGAGCGGGAATATTGCATCGAGACTGAAAAGCAATAATATGATGTACGTCCCTAGTCCCAGTCCCCAAGAAAGATTATAATGCGTTTTTGGTAATCGCATTCAACACATCAGCAAGAGATGTTTCTGTAGATTCATGGATCCCGCTGCTTAGATGTCTATGATGCGGAAAAGTTGAAATATCAGTCCAATGAGATGCATTGTCCCACCTACAAATTAAACTCCCTGAAGGATCCGTCCAATGGTAGGCATATTTTCTTGCACTGCTTCTGAAAACATATTCTTTGATAAAAAGCTTTGATTCATCTCTAAACTGTAATTCGGCTTTAAAACGAAACAAGTCACCTTCTTGTTCATACAGAAGAACTTGAAAAGATTTTATGTATTGCTCATGCCTGGCGATGAGATCAAGCATCTTCCAGTTCCAGCTTTTGCTTGTACAGCCTGTCCTTAGCCTCTACTGCAAATCGCCAATCCAAATAATCATCTTCTTTTTCGAAATCTTCCATGCCGCGCATTTCTTCCATATTTATCTTAAATTCATTAAAAGAAGAATGATATTTGGCTTCAAACCGTCTGTTTTCAGCCTCAAATTTCTCAATCTTGGCCATAAGCATGAGCAACGCCTGATTTTTTATGAAAGATTTCAGATTTTTGAAACCAAATTGGCTAATAATGGCTTCTGCATTCTCGGTAAATTTTGAATCAATAATAGTTTCCATATCTAAAAAACCTCTAACCTTCGTACTCTCTTCTTCCCAATTTATCCACCCCTCCCCACCGGAGGCATCCATCCAGTCACCCGAAGTACCAATCATACCTCTAAATATCTTGTCATGGGACCTCTGAACGATCTACACAAAGGGATTATAATACCGTGCCGACGGCCTATCAATAGAAATGGGACGCCACCTCCCACCTAAAAATTTTCAACCGGGCTACATCAAGCCCTTGAATTGGGACTTGGCCTTTGAAGCTGCGTTGGCCGCTTCACAAAGGACCCGGCGGATCGCCCTGTTGCCTTTCCGGGTACGTCCACTCTTTCGCTTGCCTGACTCTCATTGTTGCCGAGGCATAAACCCGCCCGCCCAGAAGGCCACGCTGGAGCTGGCCCCGAAACGCCTCATGTCGGTTCCGAGTTCGACGAGGAGCCCGGCGGCACTGACCTGATCCATCCCCGGCAGGGTCGGCAGGAGCTCCAATCGCCCAAATACTTGTCTCGCCGAGTTCAACGTCCCCTATTTTCATTTTGGAGAATGCTCGCAAATATAAATATATACGTCCCCTAAAGGTAAAAAGGGCTTCCCCGCCCATGGAGACTGAAAAGTAATAATATGATGTACGTCCCCTAAAGGGTGCGCATTATTAGGAATGTTCGTTTGCGGAGCATGCCTTTGTAGCGGCCCGAGGTGTCTTCGCACTGGAAGACCCTCTCCGTATGCATGTTGTGGGCCTTTGTCAGGGAGCAGGCCTGTTCCGGGTCGTACAAGCGGAATTCAAAGCGGAGCCTTCTTGTGAGGCCCTTGTCGCGGCTTTCCTTCGCTCGGATGAACTCCTCTGAAACCAGGAGGTGCTTGACCGGGTCCGCATGTCTTATCCAGGTCCAGTGGATATCCCCCAGGGTTTGTGTGCTTATGGTCTGAGAGGTCTTCTTGGGGGCCGTGCACTGCTCATGGAGGTACGCCGGATCCGGAAGATCCATTATGAAAACCCCTTTTGACACAAGTATGCGCTCCACCTCGGAAAGCATTTGTTCGCACTGGCGTTCGGAGAAAAGACAGATGCTGTTCCCGAGGAGCGTTACACAGTCTGCGCTGTGATTCCGTATAGGTGCAATCAGCGCATCTCCCAATACCATGCACAGGGCTTTTGGAGAACCATCTCCCATGCCTGTTCTTCCCATCTTGAGGAGATCTGGGCTTATGTCGATGCCGATGGAAGGGATGCCCACACGTTCAAACGCCGCCACATGACGTCCCGCCCCACAGCACAGGTGGACGGCGTTTCGCACGCCTTCAAGGGACAGGGAAATCTGCTGCATTTCCGTATGGGTCAGGCCGTGGTCCGTGTGCTCCTGGTCAAGTTCGTAGGAAAGGGCGCCGTTTCGGACATAATACCGTTGGTTGTCCATGGCTCGATTCCTCTCATGTGGAAGGCATGCAACAAAATCGAAAACGAAATCATCAGAATGACCGGTTCCGTGTGTAAAGGACAAAGGGTCCAAGGAGCGGGTTAGCAACGGCTTGCCGGCGAGGTGGCGGGCCGTCCGTACAAGAACGCCTTTTCAAAGGCGACCGCCAGTATAGAGCTCAGAATGTCCAGGGTAAAGAGGTCTTCCTTGCGGAATCCGCAGGGGTTGGTGGTGGAGTGAATATAAAGCGCTCCTCTCAAGACTGAATTGCTGATGAGTGGAAGGCACAATACGGACCTTATTTGCATCTGGTAGGAATCCGTAAAACCATCTTCCGAGTACTCGCATGCAGCATTGAGCACCCTTATGGCCTTTCGCCTTTTGAGGACCCGGTATATGATTCTACGGCTTACATTGTTCGGCCTGTGCCCCTTCAGTTGGGGATTCGAATAGAGTATGATGGTCTTGTTCTTGAATTTGTCGTCCCTAAAGGGGTCCAGGTAGACAAGTGCGGCGGTATCGATTCGCGGAAGGCATTTGAGGATATACGCAAGGACCTTCCGGCAGAAGATGTGCAGCTTGTACGACTGCCTTAGAAGCCTGGAGACTTTTTGAAGAAGCTGTGCGCTTTGATATGAGGATCGGCGCCTGTCCGGATCGGCGTTGATTACCGGCCCGTGTCTTTGCAGTTCTTTGTTGCCTGTGGATATGGCGGTTTCTATGGCCGTGGGCTCGGGAAGGGCTTCCATGCGAAGGACGGTGTTGCCGAGCCTGATCAGATCGTTCCGGCCCATTTCAAGGCCTTCACCCGGTTCGAGCCTCCTGTTGTTCACCCATGTTCCCTTTGTGCTCTTGAGATCTTCAACGAAGTATTTCCTGCCGATCTGAAAGAACTTGATGTGCCTGCCGGAGACGGTTTCGTCCTGAAGCGGGATATCGTTTATTTCCGAGCGGCCCAGAAAAGTGTTCGGCTGTGAGAGTTCAAAGGACTTTCCCGCGAGGGGACCCTGCGCGACTATCAAACGAGTCATTGCGTCTACCACCTTAATCGGTTTCCATCCGGAAACTGTACAACGCCAAAAAAGTCTTTCAGGATGCATTCTAATCGTTCCGTCGGGTTTTTCAAGGAATAAGCCGACCCCGCGGATCGGGAAATCAAGGCAGAGTTCTTGCATGCAGTTCTTCTTGGAGTGCTTTGAATGCCCTTGATCTCTTGCGGGATTGGCTGTATGAGGTCTTGTATGCTCATTTGAATCTTTCAATCCTTTTTGGCTCTGGTGCATCATATGTATGAGGAATTCTTCAAGCTCAAGGAAAAACCCTTTAATATCACCCCCTCCCATAGGTTCCTGTACCTGAGCGAAGGCCACAAGGAGGCGCTTGCCCTTTTGACCTACGGCGTGGTGGAACGAAAGGGCTTCATCCTCTTGACCGGGGATGTGGGGACCGGAAAGACAACGGTGATTCAGGCCCTCTTGAACAACCTGGGCACCAATATCGAATGCATACACTTCTCCAACCCCCTTTTGTCTCCCAGCGAGTTCATAAACTATCTCGCCTCCTGCACCTTCAAGAGGAGGGTCCAGTTCAAGTCCAAGGCCGATTTTCTCCTGGAGTTTGAAGACTACCTGAAAAAGGCCCAGCAGCAGCAGAAGGCCTTTGTATTGATGATCGACGAGGCCCAAACCCTCTCGCTGGAGCTGATGGAGGAGCTTCGCCTCCTGTCCAACCTTGAGGCCTATGAAGAAAAGCTCATCAACATATTCCTGGTGGGGCAGCCGGAACTGATCGACCGGTTGAGGGATCCCAGGTGCAGGGCGCTTTACCAACGGATAGCCAGCCGTTATCAGCTTCTGCCCATGAACCTGGAGGAGACCAGGAGCTATGTTCATACCAGGCTGAAGGTGGCCGGGTCCGCCCGCCCCGAAGGGATTTTCTCCAAAGGGGCCATTGAGGCCCTTTACAATTATTCAAACGGCATCCCCAGGGTCATTAACATTCTTGCGGACAACGCACTCCTTTTGGGCTACTCCCGGGGAAAGTCCAAGATCTCATCCGGCATGATCGAAGAGACCCACAAAGACATGCACCTGGGGGAAGCGGATACTGCAGAGAAGACGGAGGCTGAAAAAGGGGAGGCCGAGAAGGGGCGGGACGTTGCCGGCGAAAAAAAGCGAGCGCCCAAGGAAGATAAGCCTGCTCCCCGGCGGCGAAGGGCCTTCGGCCTGGCCTTCATATTGTTGATCCTGCTGGGCGCATGGTTTCATCTGTCCGATTTCAGGGCCTGGGAATTCATTCAACAAAAGACCGGCCTTTACAGGGAGCCCGCCTCCAATGGATTCAGGTCTCAAATGCCCCAAGAAAGGCCTGAGAGGTTTTCGCTGCCCGGTCCGTCCCCCGGCCCGTCCCCCGAGCAGCCCCGGCAGGAGCCGGAGCCGGTAAAGCAGGAAGCACAAGGCCCACTGCTTCCCACCCGGGACCTTGTTGAGGAGAGCAGGGTTGAAGACGGGACCGTGGAGGCGGGCACTGAAGGTTCGAGCGCCATCCCGCGGGACGGCGACAAGAGGATCGAGGTGAAGGAGGGGGATTACCTGGCCAGGATGGCCATGAACGTCTACGGCAGGGCGGATCGAGAGATTTTGGAGCTCATCCGGGAACACAACCCTCAAATAACCGACATAAACACCATAGCCGTCGGCCAGGTCCTGCTGTTTCCGGATATATCCGGGCCTCCCCGGGAGAAGATCTACACGGTTCACGTTGCCAGCTACCGGCCAGGGAAGGCGGCACAGGATGCCTTCAGGGCACTTTTGGATGCGGGATACGATGTGTTCATAGTCCCGTTCACCTCACCCCAAAAAGGCCTGGTTTACAGGGTCACAATCGGGAATTTCAAGGATATGGAGGGGGCCATAGCTTACGGCCGTGAGCTGCTGCAGAAACCTGACTTCAACTATGCAAACGCCGTTCAGTTGGAGATGATTGAGCCCGGTACATAGACTCCGGCGTTTTGCCTGCATGCCCGTTTTCGCTAAGCCTCTGCGTCGTTGCGGGAGAAAAGGATTGCTTGTCTTCTTGAAGCATCTCAAAGGAGGCCTTTGCCAATTCCCATGTTCGGTAGTCCAGCTCAATCTCGCCCCAGCCCAGCACCTGTAATCTGTTGCTCATTTGAGGCCTTTCCATCATGGGATCCATTGAAAAAGCAAGCATCAGGTCTTTGAAGACCCTTGTGACCGACTTTTCGTTGAGGCCCTTTGATTCCAGATTGCTAAGCAGTATTTTGCTGATTTTTCCCATCACGATAATTGATCACCTCGATTTC
>CAYPSZ010000195.1:0-3201 GCA_964413125.1 uncultured Desulfobacterales bacterium | reverse complement strand
AAGAATCGTATCCTTTGGAGCGGATATCTCGGTCCGAATTTCAATAGTGGAAGGGATAGACGCCCGCAGGAGTTTAACGGCCTCTTTCAACAGCAGGCCTGCCTTCAGCGGCTGCATGCCTTCTTCCGAAATCCTGCTGAAGGCAAGGATCTGTTTCACCAGGTCCTTTGCGCGATAACTCGCCAGCAGAACCTCTTCCATGCACTGACTCGCGTAGCTCTTCTTTGCAAGATCCGACTTTGCCATTTCAGAGTAACCCATGACCGCAGAAAGGATGTTGTTGAAGTCGTGGGCAATGCCCCCTGCGAGGGTGGCTATGGATTCCATCTTCTGTGCCTGGGACAATTGGGCCTGAAGTTTCTCCCGCTCCGCTTCAGCCTCCTTGCGTTCGGTGATGTCTTGGAGTTGCTCGATGATCAGGCGAACCTCGCCGGTATCGTCGAGAATGGGATTGCTCCGACAGAGGAGATGCCGGCCGAGTTCAGGTACAAATTGTTCTACTGTTTCGAGCTTCTTACTTTTGAGGGCGCGAGCAGTCGCACAGTTCTCGCAGATTGCCGTCCTCCCCAGGAAAGAGAAGCAGGGCTTCCCGACAACCTCTCCGTGGGTCAGATTAAGTGCTTCATATCCTGCCTTATTATACCGGACAATCGTGTGATCCGGATTCTGTATTCCGATAATGTCAGGCACACCGTCCAGGACACCTTCAAGGAGGCGTTTTGTCTCTCTAAGCGCTTCCTCCGCCTGCTTACGTTCGGATTCAGCTCTCTCCAACTCCTGAACTCGCAGTTCAAGCTCTTGGTAAGGCGGCTTCTTGGACATGATTATCACCTGGACCTTCCTGGTTTTCCAATCCTTGATGCTGTTGCAAGAAGCTTGCGAGCAAGAGATCCGCCCCCGAGTTCATTGCAAAGCCTTCAGGAGTGGCATCCGTTGAAGAGTGCTGCTGATTCAAGGCTCACTCGTCGTAAATATCAAAATCAGGATAATGCATCCTGGCGCAATCCTGACAAAGGCTATGACTGAATTCCGCTTCTGAATGATCTTGTATATATGCTTCAATCTGCTTCCAGTATCCTTTATCATCTCTTATTTTTTTGCATATAGAACATATTGGAAGCATTCCACTTAATTTGTTTACCTCTGACAGGGCTTTCTTTAAATCCTCTATTAATCTTTCACGTTGTTTCTCAGCATGGATCCTCTCATCCAAGCTCCTGCTTTTTTGCAGGGCAATGGCAGCTAGCTCGCCAAATCCTGCGGCCATTTCAGCATCATTGTCCGTGAAATCTTGTGCTTTATTTGCAAGCCCTATGATCCCCACAGTTTTTCCTTCTAAAACCAGAGGGGCGAACATGACATTTTTTAGCACCACATGGCCCTTGGGCATAAAACCTACCCATTCACTGTTCATGAAATCGTTGTGGTAAACCGCCCGTTTTGTTTTATAGGCCTCGGCGCGTAACCCCCTTATAGGCATGGGTAACTCGGGATCAACAGAGCAGGGAAGACCACCGGCCTCCAGAAACAGGACCTCATTTTCCTCGCCCGTATCACTCAGCAGGGCCACATAGCCGGAAGTGGCTCCGATTAAGTCTTTGCAATAACCGAATATAGCACGCGCCGATTCTTTAAATCCTGCTTGTTCAAGAACTGCCTTGGAACCATTCATTATTGCATGCAGTTCCTTCTCACGGCGAGACGCCGTCTCTACTACCTCAACCAATCGGACACCCAATTCTTCTTTTATAACAGACTTTTCTCCCAGTTCACCAATTTCCCTGATGAGTTCTTCTCTCGAAGCATTGTCTTGCATCGCAACATCAACTCCTTCTTGTCCTGATTATCCCCGATTCCACTGGGTTCCGGCAATCATCGGTGAGCACCATCATTTCTGAAAGCCGTCCCTGACTGAAACATCAGGCGACATCCAGCACCCTTCGAACGGTGCTCGCCAACTCATGCTGGGTCAGCGGCTTCATCACGAAGGCCCGAACCCCAATCTCCCGAGCCTTCTCTTTAGATATCTGCCGGCTGTAACCCGTGCACAGGATAACCGGGATGTCCGGCCGAATCGCCATGATCTCCTCCGCCAGCCTGTCTCCCCTCATGCCCGGCATGGTCATGTCGGTGACCACCAGATCGAAGCGATTCGGATCCTGCCTGAAACACTCCAGCGCATCCGTGCCGCTCGCACGAGCCTCAACCATATAACCCTGGCGCTCCAGCATGTGCTTTCCCAGCTTCATGATCATGGGCTCGTCATCCACAAAGAGTACATGCTCGGTACCCCGGGGGAGTTCCATTTTCTGTTCCACCGTGACTTCAACCGATTCAACGTCCGAGGCGGGGAGGTATACGGTAAAAGTGGTTCCCCGTCCCTTTTCACTATCAACCGTAATCCCGCCCTTGCGGTCCTGGACAATGCCGTGGACCACAGCCAATCCCAGGCCCGTGCCTTCGCCCACGCCCTTTGTGGTGAAAAACGGATCGAAGAGCCGTTCCAGGTTCTCAGCCGGAATTCCAGGACCGGTGTCCTTGACCTGCATGCGCAGGTACTGTCCGGGAGGAAGGACCCCCGCCACCGTAACAAACTGTGTATCAAGTTCCACGCTGTCCAGTGCGACGGTCAAAGTCCCTCCTTCCGCCTCCATCACCTGTCCGGCGTTGGTGCATAGATTCATGATGATCTGCTGGATCTGTGTTGGATCCGCAAGAACGGACGGAAGGCCCTTTTTGATTTCAGTATGAATTTTCACCGTCGCGGGTATGGAGGCTCGGAGCATCTTGATAGATTCTCTTGCAATCGGGTCCAGACGAATATTGGAGACGGTGTGCTCCTTCTGGCTTACAAACATAAGGATCTGCTTGACGAGGTCCCTGGCCCTGAAGGTCGCCACTCGGATTTCCTTCAGGTTACCCCGGGCAGGGCTCCATTCCGGAACGTCAAGCATGGCGATTTCTGTGTTCCCCACAATGATGCTCAGGATGTTGTTGAAGTCGTGGGCGATGCCTCCGGCAAGAGTGCCGATGGCCTCCATCTTGTGGGCCTGGGCCAACTGGGCCTGGAGCCTTTCTCCCTCTTCTTCTGCCCGCTTGCGATCGGTGATGTCATGCAGGAAGTTCAGTGTCGCGAGCCTGCCCTGCCATTGTATGAGAACCGTGTTGAGCTGGACCCAGATAATCGTTCCACTCTTGGAG
>CAYPSZ010000194.1:0-14734 GCA_964413125.1 uncultured Desulfobacterales bacterium | reverse complement strand
GAAACAAATAAGCGGATAGATGCAGTTAGAGAAGAGGTTATTAAGGAGATACGAGAAACAAATAAAAGACTCGATAGGCTCTATGAAGTCATTGTCCGGCGGGATGAGCATGCTGGGATGGAAACACGCGTTGCTGCTTTAGAGAAGGATATGGCAGAGATCAAGCAGCATATAGTAGCCTGATTAGTCTGACATGCCCAGATGGCCGATTATCCTGATGATTCACTGACTGCAATCGTGCGCTCCACCCTGAAGGATCGAGGGATGGTACGTGAGGGGGACCGCGTGGTGGCGGCCGTTTCGGGCGGAGCCGACTCCGTATGCCTCCTGGATGTGCTTGCACGGCTGTCGATGGAGCTGGGGCTGGATGTGGCGGTGGCCCACTTTGATCACGGGCTTCGTAAGGACCAGGACCAATCCGAGACCCTGTTTGTTAAGGATTTGGCCGAAGGCCTGGAGCTGCCTTTTTACACGGAAAAGGCGTCCCCGCCGCTTCAGGGAAGGGCCGGTTCTCTGGAGGAGCGCGCACGGGATGCCAGATACGCCTTTCTGGAAAGGGTCAGGCAGGCTCACCGGGCCCGGCGTGTGGCAGTGGGCCACAACATGGACGATCAGGCCGAGACCGTGCTCATGCGCCTCCTGAGGGGGTCCGGGCCTTCAGGCCTTTCGGGTATCCCCCTGATACGCGAACCCGGGATTATCCGCCCGCTCATCTCCGTGCGCCGAAGGGATATTGAGGCGTACCTCAAGGCAAGAGGGCTTCCGTGGAGGGTGGATCCCACAAACCTCAAGACCCGCCACCTTCGTAACCGGATTCGCCTGGAACTCCTTCCCTTGCTTCTGGATTTTCAGCCTAGACTTGTGGAGCGCCTGGGTGGGCTTGCCGATCTCATCCGGGACGAGGACGATTTCATGGAGCACGCGGCCATCGAGTGGATGAGCGCCAATGCGGAACAGGGGCGCACGCTTGAGACCATGGTTCCCCTCGCCCCTTTTCTGAAGGAGCACCCTGCCTTGCAGCGGCGCATAGTCCGCCTGGCTTTGCGGCGGGCGGCAGGGGGGCTTCGTAGGATCAATCAGGGACATGTGAGCGCCGTGATGGGCCTGGCACGGGGGGAGCGGCCCCGGGCCGGAGCGGACCTACCGGGCGGGCTGAGGGTTTGGAGGTCCTATGACCGCCTTGTTTTCGGGCATGCCCCGGCCTCACAGGGGAGGGCCGGGGTGAACGAGACGCTTTCCTGCCCCGGAGAGTACGCATTGGCCGGTGCGGGGATCGTCGTTGCTCTGGAACTGAAGGACAGGCAAGGGATCGGGACCCTGGACCGGGGGCCCTGGACCGCGCTCCTGGACGCCGGAAGGGTCGGGTTCCCCCTGACCCTTAGATCAGTAAGGCCCGGAGATCGGTTCGTTCCCATGGGCATGCAGGGCCGCCGCAAGGTAAAGGACTTTCTCATTGACCGCAAGGTCCCCTCCGGGGAGCGATCCGGGGCACTGCTCCTCCTCAGCGGAGACACCCCGCTCTGGCTGTGCGGGTACAGGATCGATGAGCGTTTCAAGGTCACTGAGACGACGAGGGAGGTGCTCGAGATCAAGATCCTTTTTTCGCGCAAAGACGCAGAGACGCCAAGAAACTAAGGCGGACCATTGCCCGCAACCCAACAGAGCCGGAGCAGGCTCCGTTATAACCGTAGAGCGTTATTGATCGTCTTGAGATAGGGCGGGCGCAAAACGCCTTTTTCAGTGATGATGGCCGAGATATAGCGCGCCGGGGTTATATCGAAGGCGGGATTCCGGACCTGCACTCCTGGTGGTCCCAGAGGCCGGTTTCCGAAGTGGCTCACCTCCCTTGGGTCCCTCTCCTCCACGGGAATCACGTCTCCGTTTTCGGCCCGGGGGTCGATGGTGGAGAGGGGCGCTGCCACGTAAAAGGGTATGCGGTGCTCCCGGGCCAGGACCGCCGCGGAGTAGGTGCCGATCTTGTTGGCTACGTCTCCGTTGGCGGCTAGGCGGTCGGCCCCTGTGAGCACCAGGTCGATCTCGCCTTTGCGCATGAGGGATCCTGCCGCACCGTCCACTATGACCGTTACGGGAATTCCTTCCTCCATGAGTTCGAATGCGGTCAGGCGAAGCCCCTGGAGCCAGGGCCGGGTCTCGCCCGCAATGACCGAGATCATCTTGCCCGCTTCGTGGGCTGCACGGACGACCCCCAGGGCCGTCCCGTACCCGCCGGTGGCAAGGGATCCTGCATTACAGTGGGTGAGCAAGGTCGCCCCGTCCGGGACCAGTTCCAGGCCGTGACGGCCCATGGCCCTGTTGATCTCGATGTCCTCGGCCAGGATGAGCTCGGACTCATGATGAAGCGCGTCTTTGATCTCGCTGACGGGCATTCCCCTCGCATCCTCCACCAGCCGGTCCATCCGGTCGACGGCCCATCCGAGGTTCACGGCGGTGGGCCGGGCTTCCTTCATCTCGCCGGCCAGGCGCCTGAAACGACGCCGGAACACCTCATAATCCTTAGTCCGGATCTTCGCGGCGCCAAGGGCCAGACCCATGCCCGCGGCCACGCCTATGGCGGGCGCGCCTCTTATGACCATCTCCTGGATGCCCCTGATGACGTCCCTGTAGCTCCTGCAAGTGAACCAGGCGACCTTGCCCGGGAGCTTCCTCTGGTCGATCATGCGGACATGGCCGTTGTGCCATTCTATGGTTGGAATCATGATAAAGCCCGATGAATTATGCGGTGGGTTGGACGGAGTTGTCAGGCCAGCCTTTTTCAACTGTGAATGATTGCCCTAAAGCTTTGAGGTTAGTAAAATCGTTTCTTTGAAGCTTGTTCCTGATTCCTTCAAATATTCTCACAACATCTTCGGTATATAGCCTTTCCCCGCAATTAAGGCAAACTTCAGCTGCGACTTTTATTGAAACGGTGTTAACACCGCCCCGTAGAAGTTTCTCAACTTGTTTTGGTTCAATCGGGCCGCCACAAACCGGACATTTTTCAAATGCCTTCATCTCTTCACCCTTACTTTGCAGTCAATCCACCGTTCAGGATCCGGTCGATAGACTGTGATAATGACAGCCCAACCGTTTTCCGGATTATAGGCCCAAACGCTATGTATCGGTTCACCTGAAAAAGTCTTTCCCATAATGAGGCAACTCGGGTATGGCTTGTCATCTGAATAATCTTCAATCACTTCGCCGTGCATAACCGAGAAATATATCTCTTCGAATGTCAAGCAGTCGTCGAATGCCTCTTCGTCGGCATGATCGGTGATCAGCACGCGACTGCTTCGAATGGCATCAACGACCTTTTCGATGTTCATTAATCTTTTAATGCTATTCTCCACCCGTACGGGTCGTCCTTTTCCCCGTATTGTATGGCCACGATCTCGTCGTACAGGCGCCGGCTAAGTTCGCCCATCCGGCCCCCGGCCACGGGATAGTCCACACCCTTGTATGTGAGCTGCCCCACCGGGCTAATGATTGCGGCCGTACCCGCACCGAAAGCCTCCTTAAGCAGCCCGCTTTCCGCCGCTCTTGTGACTTCGTCGATGGAAAGGGGTCGTTCCGAGACCTTGACGCCCCAATCCTTGAGGATATGGATTACCGAATCCCGGGTGATGCCCGGGAGGATGCTCCCGTTGAGCGGGGCCGTGATCACCTCGTCGTTGATCACGAAGAACATGTTCATGGTGCCCACCTCTTCCACGTACTTTCGTTCCACTGCGTCCAGCCAGAGCACCTGTGTGAAACCCTTCTCTTGGGCCTCTTCAGTCGCAAGCAGGCTGGCTGCATAGTTGGCGGCTGTCTTGGCTTCGCCTATGCCTCCTACGGCTGCTCGGATGTACTTGTCTTCCACGTAGATCTTTACGGGGTTCATGCCTTCCTTGTAATAGGCCCCCACAGGACCGATGATGATATAAAACAGGTAGGTATGGCTGGGACGCACTCCCAGGAAGGGATCCGTGGCGATCATGGTGGGCCGGATGTAAAGGGATGTCCCCGGGCTTCGAGGAATCCAGTCCTGATCCAGAAGGATGAGTTGTTTGAGCGCTTCCAGGGTCGCATCAACATCCAGCCGGGGCATGCAGAGGCGGGCGGCGGACCGGTTCATGCGGGCGAAGTTGTCAGCGGCCCTGAACAAATAAAGGTCTCCATCCCGGCCCCGGTAGGCCTTGAGTCCCTCGAAGATCTCCTGACCGTAATGGAGGCCCATGGCGGCCGGGTCCAGCTCCAGGTTTCCGTGAGGTACGATCCTGGGGTCGAACCATCCCCGGTCCTTCTCGTAGTTCATGAGAAACATGTGGTCCGTGAAGAGATTCCCGAACCCGAGCTTGGATTCATCCGCCGGTTTGGGTTTTCTAGCGTCCGGTGCGGCGGGATTCACTTGAATTTTCATAACGATCTCCTTCCAGGTTTTGCCATTAAAATACGGTCTTGATCTTCGCTTTTACTTTTCACTCCAAAGCCTCTCTTATAACGAATGGACAAAAAGGTGTCCGGTTCCCATATTGCGGACGCCGTTACAGTAATCGGCTTGCTGAATATCGGAAAACAGTCGAAAGAGGGATGTCAAAGCACCAGGGCGTCCGCAACCACCTCCCAGAGATATTTGACCTCGATGTTTTCCAGGCCCATTTCCCTGATGACGCTCTTGAACTGGCCGTGACAACTGTGGCAGGGAACCACGATGAGTTCCGCGCCCGTGGCCAGCACACGCTCCATCTTTTTCCTTCCGTAAACCAAACGCTCATCATCGTAACCGGTGAGAAGGGTGCCGCCTCCGCCGCCGCAGCAGATCTGGTGATCCCGGCAGGGTTGCATCTCGGCCCAGTTATCGAAGACACGGTCCATGATCCATCTTGGTTCATCATAAAAGGCGTGCCCGAAGAGGGCCTTGGCTTTTCTGCCGTAGTTGCACGGGTCGTGGTATGTGGCCCGCACGGCAAAGTGTGATCTGTCCAGGGTGATTCGTTCCTCCCGGATATAATTTATAAGGAGATCAAAGGCGGTAATGGTTCCGAATCGGTTCAGGGCGTCCGAGTGCCATGTCTCGAGACCCAACCGGGTCCCCAGGTAGGCGTGCCCTCATTCGGGCCAGAGGAGATTTTTTGCCTTCAACCGATCCATGTGCTCGACGATCCGGCCGCTCATGACACGGACGGCCTCGTCGTCTCCGGTGAACAATCCCCAGGTGCAACCTTCCCAGTTCTCCGACGGAACGGTCCAGTCTTCTCCGGCGGCGTGAAAGATCTTCCACCAGTGGACCAGGTCCTCGGTGTGGGTGTTCACAAGCTTGTTGTGGATTGTGACCAGGAGGTTGGCTCCTTCCTTGTCCACAGGAACCCTGAACCCCGAAAAACCGGGCTCTTCGGCCAACTCCCCGGCCACGTCTTCAAGTATGAAAACAAAATCTTCCGTGGGAAGCCGAAGGTTGTTGCCCGTATCCATGGCCGCTTCCACGCCCTTGTGAAGGGTGCCCGGGACCAGGTCCCGGTCCCTTTTGGACCGTATATCCCGAACAAGCCGGGAGATGGAGACTCTCATGGGGCATTCCGCCTCACAGCGACCGCACATGGTACAAATCCACGGCCAGCGGGCGGTCAACACATCACTTTCCAGGCCCAAGTTCACCATGCGGACCAGTTTTCGCGGGTCGAACCCGTCAATGCCCGACACGGGACAGGCCGAAGCGCAGTAGCCGCAGGTCATGCAGGCGTCCTGGAAGGACCCGCGAGAGACGAAGGGTTTCGGGAAGGGGTCGTTGATGGTGATCTTCGGGGTGTCGTATTCCATGGCTACCTCAAGAGTGTTAAGAAGACAGACATCTTTTTTGGGGTTCATGTATCCTTTAGTGAATCATTAAAATCACGCACCAAAGCGCCCAATTCCGCACCACTATTGGCTGCCAGGGTGCGAAAACGCAGCCTCGCCGGGTCCAGGCCCATTTCCCTTAAGAAACCTCGTACTCCCTCCACCCGTGCCTGCGCTTCCAGGTTGCCTCGCTCAGAGTGGCAGTTCCCCTGGTGACAGGCCAGGACCAGCACACCGGCGGCATCAGAGAGAAAAACCTCCATCAGCATATCTCTTGAGACGTTCCCTGCACACTCCACCGGGATGAAAACCAAGTTCTCAGGCAGTTTCCCTCCCAGGTGCCGGCACAGGGCCAGGGCACGCTCCGCACTTCTGCGGCAGCCTAGGGCCACCACGTCTCCGGGGCTGATTTCAGGGATTTCAGAGTCGGCGAGCGCTTGAAGACCCCGGGGTTCACTTCCGGATTGATCCGAGGCCTTCAAAGTTATGGCCCGGCCGGGGCAAGCGGCCTCACATATGCCGCAGGCAAAGCAGGCTAATGGTACTATTTCAACTCGCTCTTTGATGGATACTGCTCCATGGGGGCAGGCTCTGAAACATGTAAGACAGCGGGCGCACAGACCGGAGTCAATGAAGGCGGCCTTTTCAGGGTCGCGCTTACTGGAGATCGTTAGAGCCCGCAGTTCCAGCATGGCAACGGAAATGTCGTCTTCCAGGCTGTCACGTCCCAGCGGGTCCGTTCCGGGAAGAATGCCTAGGATGCCCCTCCGGTTGGTACCCATGCCGTGACGGTGGATGTTGTCCGAAGGCAGAAAGCCGTCGGGGCCCGGTTTCGTTTTTAGCACGGCTGCCGTGTAAGAGACGGAAGGGTCCGCCGCAAGAGTTTCGTCCACCACTATGTAACTTGGCGCCAGGGTCAGTTGCATGCGGCCGGCTTCGTCGGGACACTGAACAATGAATCCGCCATCATGGTCCCGGCTGAAAACGGGTCGGTTGGTTGAAAATCTCAGGAACAGAGCCCCTTTCCTTCTCACCTCATGGACAAGGGCTTCCAGGCCTGCGCCGCCCACCTTCAGGTTGCCGTGGACTACGGCCACCCTGTAATCCAGGTCGTCCAGCAGAACGGAAGCGGCCTTCAAGGCCTCTCTCGTGGATGAAGGCAGGCTTTCCTCCACAAGGCCCAGGGCAAATAAGACCAGAGGGGGAGGGTATGCACCTTTTTGGGCGGGCGGCAGTTCACGCAGTATGCGGTCGAAGCTTGAGAGGGAGACTACGCTTTTCCCCGGCTCCAGGCCCAGGGCCTCGAATTGCGGCCTAAAAAAGGGCGCCTGGACTGCAACGGCGCCGGAAACGAGCCGATGCTCCGTCTTGCCCGGTGAAGTCAAAAAAGCTTCAAAAGAAGGAAAGCACCCGTTCAGTTGGGAAAGAGAAGGATTTTCGGAGTCAACAGCCGATACATTAATGCCGGTGTTCGTATGAACCGTAAAGACAGGAAAGCCTTTTCTTGAGAACGCATCGGCAATGGGTGTCCCCATGATCCGGTCTTCCATAACAAGTATGCCGGCTGGTTTGTCGTGTTTCACAGTTCTTCCTCCACGGGCAGGCTTCAGACCCGGCCCAGGAATTCGAGGGTACGCCATGCAGCCGCCTTGGCGCTCTTGATGGAGTCTGCAATGGACATGGGTCCCAGGACGGCGCCCGCTGCGGTAACTCCAGGCAGTAAACGGCCTTGGCGCATCGAGCCCGCAAGGAAACCGTCCGGGCCGGTGGAAAACCCCAAGAGATCCGAAATGTCCTCAGTGCCCTCCCCGGGCGTCATGCCCACCGACAGGATGAGGAGATCCACGTCCAGGGTATCCGGGGATCCGGCTTCCGGATCGAAAAAGCCCACGCGAATCCTGTGGTCTTCCGAAAGCACTGCATCCGCAGGCACCGCCCGAATGAAGCGGAATCTCTGCTGAAGGTCGTCCCACGACGATTGGAAATCCCGGCCGAAGGTCTGGATGTCCATGTAAAAGATCGTCACCTCGATCTCCGAATCCTGGTGTTTGAGCCGCTGTGCTGTTCGAAGGGCCGATCCGCAACAGATACGGGAACACCAGAGATGTCCGAGTCGCTCGTCCCTGCTTCCTATGCATTGTATGAAAGCGATGCTTTTCGGGGCGGATCCGTCGGAAGGCCTGAGGGGACGGCCGTGTTCTTTGAGCATATGTTCAAGGTCCAGGTTGGTTATGACGTCATTGAATTCACCATAACCGTAGGGTCCACCCTTCGGGTCAAAGGCACGGAAACCCGAAGCCAGAACCAGGGCGTCAGGCCTGAGCGTAACCTGTTCCGCGTTCCGGTCCAAGTCCAAGGCGGACTCGGGACACGCATCCATACAAGCCCTGCAAGCCTCTCCGACGAGGCGGACGCAACGTTTCGGATCCACGGCGAAAGGCGGCCGGTTGTAAGGAGATGGGCTTTTGAGGACGGCGTCGGGCTGAGGGCATGCTTCCAAACAAAGACCGCATCCCGTACAAAGTGACGGGTCAATGAATCGGGGGGAGGAAAAAACTTCTGCAGAGAAGCTTTCGTTCTCTTTGGTGACTTCCCGGACCCGGCTTGAGCCGTGGACCCTGATCTCTGAGTTTTGAAGCACGCTGTGAAGGCGGTCTTCGGCAAGGCATGCACCACATCTCACGCACACTGAAGTCGCCTTGCACGAAAAGCCTATGGCGTAGCCGCCTGCAAAGGGAGATGCCTCAACCACGTCCGAACAAACTCCAAAACGGGCCAGTTCAAGCGCCGCCGTCAAACCTGCAACACCTCCTCCGATTATAAGTACATTCGTTTCCCTCATGGATTGGAGCCTCCCTGGGACGAGCCATAGTATGCCGACCTTGAATTCGTCCGTACTTTACACCTGTGGAGTCGATGGTGCAAGATTGAAACACTCCGGCTTGACGACGGTTCCCATCTGGTCTATGTTGTTTAAGCCCTTCAGCCGGACTCGAATTCGACTGTCATAAGCCGAGCGCTTCCTTGATTTGTTCTGGTGGGGCGTTTAAAGACGATAAATAAGTATAAACCACCCTATTAGGAAAAGGAGCCGGGAATGGAAGGACAAAGCCCCTGGGATTGGGAGCCGGGAAAAAGGCGGATTCAGGAAGTTTCGGCCTGTTCCAGGGATATCGTCTGGATGGAGGAGCCCGCGGTCAGCCCGGACGGGGAAAGAATAGCGGCCGTGGTAAATCTGGAGAGCGCCGTGTTCGGACTTTGTGTAAACGGAGAAGTCCTGGAACAGACTTTCGAAAAGATATGGGGTGTTTCTTTTTCTCCGGACGGCCGCCTGGCGGCCGCTGTGAGCACTGACATGGAGTGGACCGTGGCCGTGGACGGGGTTCCGTGGGAGACCAACTTCGGCTTTGTCTGGAATCTGTCCTTTTCCCGTACCGGGAATCGAATCGGCGCCGCCGTACAGCAGGATATGACCTATGGCGCTGCAGTGGACGGGGAACCGTGGTCGGCATTTTTCGATAATGCCTCCGACTTCGTGCTCAGCCCCGACGGCGAGCACTCTGCAGCTTCAGTGCAGACCACCGCCATGGAAGCGGCGGATATTGAAACGTTTCAGAAGGGATGCTACTCCGTGGCCGTGGACGGAAATGCGTGGGATAAGAATTTCGTTAACGTATGGACCCCTGTGTTCGACGGGTCCGGTGAGCGGGTGGCCGCCCAGGTCCGCCGGAGCCTTTACGATTACACAATCGTGGTGGACGGAGTCCCTTGGACCCGGAACTTCCTCTCCGTGTGGGAACCGGCATTCAACCCGGGGACCGGGGCCGTCACGGCGCCGGTGAGAGTCGACGGCAAGTGGGGAATGGCTGAGAACGGAAGCATCCTCTGGCCGGCCCGCTACGCCCAGGTTTGGCATCAGGCGTTTGATAAGAGCGGATCCGTCCTGGCTGCAATAACCGCGCCGGCCTACGGCCGTTTCACCGTGGCGGTAAACGATCGCCCCTGGAAGAACACCTTCAGCGTAGTGACCGACCTGTCCCTCAGTCCGGACGGGAGTCGAGTGGGAGCCCTGGGCAAGGAGGACGACGTATGGGCCGTTATAGTTGACGACCGCCCATGGCCCGGCAAATACGACATGATCTATCCCATCGCTTTCAGTCCGGACGGCTCGCATGCAGCCGTCAAAGCGGAGCGGAACGGGAGGTTCATGATGGTCCTGGACGGGAAAGAGTACAAGGAGGCTTTCGATCTTGCCTGGGACCCGCTGTTCAGCCCCGAAGGGGACAAGGTCCTCATCAGGGGCGTTCAGGGAGGCGAATATTTCAGAATCGTCGCAGGTATCAAGGATTTCTGATTCTTTCTTTTAGTCTTGGCATCTTTGCGGCAGACAAACTCTATTTTACCAGGTGACAGGACGTCCGGGAGGGAGTAACCATGCACCAAGTCTACGGATTCGTCGTTGGGCCGCTGGCCTGGATTGCTTTCGCCGTGTTCGTACTGGGGTCTATTTGGAAGATCTACGGCATGTACCGGTCCGCCAAGACCAAAGACGGCCAGGTCCTGGCCCATTGGAGCTTCAAGTATGCTCTTCGCTCCATCGCCCACTGGTCCGTTCCCTTTTGGCCGGTCAATTCGAGGCGTCACCCCTTTATGACCATTGTCTCCTTCACATTTCACATCTGCGTAGTGGTGGTTCCCGTTTTTCTCCTGGCGCATGTCATGCTTTGGGACTACTACCACGGGGTGCGGTTCTGGAGCCTTGCCGAGGGAGTGGCTGATGTTATGACCGTTCTGGTGATTCTCTCATGCCTTTTTTTTGCGGGACGGCGGATTTTTCTCAAGGAGGTCCGCTTTGTTACCTCCTTAATGGATTGGGTGGTTCTGATCATGGTTTTCCTTCCCTTTATGACGGGGTTTCTGGCCTACCACCAGATCGGACCTTATAAGATCATGATCATCCTGCATATATTATTTGGCGAGATCATGTTGATTGCCATTCCTTTCACCCGTCTCAGTCACATGCTTCTCGCCCCGTTTTCCCGTGGGTATACCGGTTCCGAGTTTGGAGGGGTGCGTAAGGCCAGGGACTGGTGAACCCGGTTTCAAGGAGGATTTGAATGGAAGCGGCGGTGGAGAAGACTGAAGGTAAGGCGCAGGCTGACGTGGGGATTCAAAGGGGGCTCGAAGGCCTCACGACCGAGAAGATTGAGAAGGTGTTCAACCGTGTCTTCCTCTCCGAGACCGGGGCCCGGATCAAGGCCTATGAGGAGATCTGCGTGCGATGCGGGCTCTGTGCGGAAGGTTGTCACTATTATTTGTCCCATGACGGCGACCCCGTGTATGCGCCTGTCGGAAAGGTAAAGCAGACCCTTTG
Organism: uncultured Desulfobacterales bacterium; assembly: GCA_964413125.1. Lineage (GTDB taxonomy): Bacteria > Desulfobacterota > DSM-4660 > Desulfatiglandales > HGW-15 > JAIPEI01. The sequence goes on along the minus strand of CAYPSZ010000194.1, from coordinate 3,546 downwards.
GAAGCTGCTGGATAAGCGCGGCCGAATAAGCCGTGAAGATTTGGAGAGGGCCGCCCTGGTGGCTTACACGGAGTGCAACCTGTGCCGCCGGTGCTCCATGTACTGCCCCATCGGAATAGATACGGCTTACATAATGACCGTGGTCCGCCGTCTATGCCACCTTCTGGGTATCACGCCCCAGTACATTCAGGACACCGCCCACAGCCATTCGGTCACCATGAACCAGATGTGGGTCAAGGAGGACGAGTGGACGGACAGCCTCCTCTGGCAGGAGGAAGAGGGCAGGGAGGAGATCCCCACTCTGCGGATCCCCCTTGACAAGGAAGGTGCGGAAATCATGTACTCCGTGATTGCGCCGGAGCCCAAGTTCCAACCCCAGCTCATCTATCTTGCCGCCGTCATTATGAACGAATGCGGCATGGACTGGACCATGCCGTCCCTGCCCGGATGGGACAACAGCGACATGGCCATGTATACGGGAGACGTGGAACTCATGGGTCGGCTCAAGCGGAGCCACTTTGAGATGGCTCAAAAGCTGCGGGTCAAGCGCATCGTCATGGGCGAATGCGGCCACGCCTTTCGTTCCATATATGACGTCGGCAACAGGTGGCTCGGCTGGCGAGACTTCCCGGTGGAGGTGGTTCACGCCATAGACTTCTACTGGCAGATGCTTCAGGAAGGTCGCCTCAAGGTGGCCAAGAAGTACGAAAGGCCTGTTACACTTCACGACCCATGTAATATCGTGCGAGGCCGGGGCCTTCACGAAAAGGCCCGTGACATTGCCCGGGCGTTCTGCTCCAATTTCATCGAGATGCACCCCAATAGGGAACATAACTACTGTTGCTGCGCGGGTGGAGGCGTGATCAACTGCGGTCCTCCTTACAAGAACGTCCGGGTTCAAGGAAACCGCGTAAAAGCTGAACAGCTCAAGGCCACCGGCGCGGAGGTTGTCATTGCGCCCTGCCACAACTGCCATAGCGGCCTGACGGACATTATCGAAGGCCATGAGGTGGGCATGGAGCTGTCGTTTTTTTCTGAAATCATCTATGAATGCATGGAAAAGCCCAATGCCGTCGAGGTATAGACCTTCAATGGTCAATGAGCAAACCCCAGTCGAAAGAGCGAGGAGATGACTACAGGAAGGTTCGCTTTTGCGGCAGCCGCCGCGCTGCTGGTCGTGATCCTGTCCCTTTTGCCGGCCGTATCCCAGGACGAGTATTCGGTTTTTCCGCCGGATGCTTTTCCAAATCCGCAGAGACCCGTTTCCCTGTTCACCCATGAGGACCACATGTATTTTGACAGCATCGAAGACTGTTATGTCTGCCACCATTCTTACGCCGACGGCGTTCTGGTGGAGGGCGAGTCCTCCGATGGCACCCCTTGCGGGGATTGTCACAAGCTTGAACGGGAAAAAGGAAGGACCGATTTGGTTGGTGCATATCACGGTAGATGTAAGGGATGCCATGAAGATCAACAGGTAGGGCCCATTGCGTGCGGGGAATGCCATGTCCGAAAATAGCGAGACGGGACCTCTGGTTTTCACGGGCATAATTTCTTGACATTTATTTCACAAGGGGGGATACTTCCGCGCCGAAAGCAACGTTTAGGCATGTAAATCGACCTCTTCCAATCCGGCTGCGTGCCTTGTGCGGGGAGGCCGGAGGATCAAACGGTTTAGGCCGGGAATCTCCAATAACGAGAGAGGACAGGTGCATGGAAGAAAAGGAAATTCTGGAACTACGCGATCAGAAGCATGAGTTTCGTGATAAGATCAAGGAACTCCTGCCTAACAGCAACCTTGAGCTCTGCCTCACCTGCGGGACGTGCGCCAGCGGGTGTCCTGCCACGGGAATTGAGGGTATGGACCCCAGGAAATTCGTTCGAATGCTGGCTTTGGGGCTCTATGACGAGGCGACAAGCTCCCCCTGGATCTGGATGTGCAGTATGTGCTGGCGCTGCCTGCACGCCTGCCCCATGAAGGTGGACATCCCTCAGATAGTGGGCCTGGCCCGGCAGACCTGGCCGCGGGAAGAAAGGCCCAAAGGGATTTTGAACTCCTGTGACATGGCCCTCAAGCACGATACGTGCAGCGCCATGGGGACCTCTGAAGAGGATTTCCAGTTCGTGGTGGAGGACGTGGTGGAGGAAGTCCGTGAGACCCAGCCGGGGTGGGAGGACCTTCAGGCGCCCATCAACAAGCAGGGGGCCGAGTATTTCCTCAATCAGAACTCAAGGGAGCCGGTAACCGAGCCCGATGAGATGGTGCCGCTCTGGAAGATAATGCACCTGGCAGGGGCCGACTGGACCTACGGCACAAAGGGCTGGGGCGGTGAGAACTACTGCATGTTTCTGCAGGACTGGGAGGCCTGGGAGCACATCACCAGGGTCAAGGCCAAGGCAGTGGACGATCTTGGGTGCAAGTACTGGCTCAATACGGAATGAGGGCATGAGCTCTTTGCATTCCGGGTCGGACTGCAGAAATTCAACGTAGAGCACAACTTTGAAATTGAGAGCATCATCAGGCTTTATGCCAAGTGGATCCGCGAGGGCAAACTGGATGTAAATTCGGACTGGAACAAGGATCTCAAGGTCAAGTTTACGGTCCAGGACCCATGCCAGCTCGTGCGCAAATCCCTGGGGGACCCGGTGGCCGAGGATATGCGCTTCGTGGTCAAGAAGGCTGTGGGCGAGGAGAACTTCATCGACATGCAGCCCAACCGATCCAACAACTTCTGCTGCGGAGGAGGCGGCGGTTACCTCCAGAGCGGTTACACCGAGGCCAGGCACCAGTACGGAAGCATAAAGCTAAACCAGATCCTGTCCACCGGGGCCTCATACTGCATAGCGCCCTGCCATAACTGCCATTCCCAGATTCACGACCTCTCAGAGCATTTTGAGGCTGGTTACTACACAGTACATCTCTGGACCATACTGTGCCTTGCTATGGGCTGCCTTGGTGAGAACGAACGGGCTTACCTGGGACCTGACCTGGCCGAGGTTGGTCTATAGTTGTGAGGGTGTAATGAATGCATAATCGCGAAAACCCCGCCCATGTTGGGGTGGGGTTTTCGCTTTTTTTCACCCTGGATTATATGAGCTTTGAACACGAAGCGGGGATTATTCCGGTGTTTACCCGTCCTTGCCCCTTCGCTAGTTTCCATCCGGAAAGGCTTCTCGGGCGCCGGCTTGTCTTCAGTGCAATATCGCAATATGCTTAAGCCTGTAGTGTTGCATTATCAAAAAGGCAGGCCTGGTACAAAACGTTGACCAGCGGATCCCTGTCGGACGAACCCTTATTAAAATCAAATAATTAACCTTGCGGCACCGGACTCATGGAAGCATGGCATGTTCGATGCATCGGCAAAGGGCTGAAAGGGCGTTCTCGTAAAACAAGACAATCGTGTCCGTATGATGTGCGCCCTCAAAGGGCTTTGTCAGGAACGGGCATTGGAAAGGATGGTCAAGATGAGAGTAGCCGTCACATCCGTGGAAGACAGTTTGAGCGGCGAGGTGGAGCAACGTTTCGGTCGAGCACCCTGGTTCCTT
>CAYPSZ010000193.1:0-4126 GCA_964413125.1 uncultured Desulfobacterales bacterium | reverse complement strand
AAGCAATAATATCAAGATCTTCTTGATAGGATGTAAATTTTCACTTGGCGAAAGGGCTTATCAAAGAGGGATCCAAATCAAGAACTCAACATCTCTCGCGATTCAATCTTCGCTGAATACCGCCCCCAAGACTGGATGGGCCAGCGGGCAAGCCTTCATAAACCTCAGCGCAAACAAACCCCCTCGAATCATCTCTCGAATAATCTTTGGATCGGAGTTCCTGAGCAGCGTTTTGGGTTTGACAAAGAAAAATTCAGTGCGATATCAGTAATTTCCGGTTAAGTATTTGCATAAAGGTATGAAGTCCTCTCGTAATTTATTTTTAGTTTGCTATTGTCAGTGCTTCGAAGCTCATTTTGGATTTTGATTCTAAGTTCTCTGACTCTTTTTATTGTTACTTTTTCGTTGTGATGCTTGCGACAATAAATAGCAAGCAGTAAATAGGTGATAGTTCCATCCAAATACGAGTTGGAACATCGACTCAGACACCCACACAACCTATGACGGTGGTGCGTATCAGGTTTTCCAGAGCGGCACGCTCACCCTTGGCAACTCCTATATGGTGGACGGACTTATGGGTGGTGTCTACATTGATTCGTCCGGAGGGGCCGGCTTTCTCACGGGTGAATTCACAGGCAGCTTTGAACCAGGTATTGAGATGTTCCGTGCAGACGGCATAGCTCGAACCTATGAGATGCAGACGGGCCTGGGAATTCAACCCGAAGCTTTGCACCAAAGTACAATAATATCAGAAGATCGGGATATTTTCACGGTGGAGTACAGCGGCTTCCTGCAGGAGGAAACCCTTATAGGGCAGATAAGTGTCGATGAGCGCCATCGATTAGGCCTTAAACTGCCCGAAGAAAGCTGGGGAGTCAGCCAGGTGATGAATACGGGAACATATGATGAGGCTGTCGGGGACGACTGGCTGCTGTTTTCGTCTTTTGATGCGCATGGCATAGACGTAACCAAACAAGCTGAAATCATCGGGACCAAATGGAGCGACAACAAGATCGAGGCCCACGGGAGCGGGGCCTGGGTCAACTGGGATTCAGCCGTGACCGGCGTAACAGGCGGAAAACTTCTGGGCGTCTTCGATCCCAACCAGCTCACATGGGCTGCCGTGGGGATATGGAATTCCGTTGATACCAATAGGTTCATTGATCTCGCCGGGACCGAGGCAGGCAGGGAGATTTTGCAGGGCCTAAACATCCCCTGCATTGAGGTCGGGAAAGCCACTCTTTCGGGCAGCAATGATCCTCTTACTGTTATAATGAACGATGTAACGTTCTTCTCTTACTCCACTCCGTCGGCCCCGCCCCGAATCTGGGCTACGAATGACGTGTCCGGAAGCTATTCCCAAACCCCTGATATCGGCCACCAGCTTTTATTGAGCGGAGACGGATTGAATGCCGATTTCGAGGTGCGGCGCTGGGAGGGCAACAGTTGGGGTGCGAATGTGGAAGGCAGCGGCACTCTGAACAACAATGGCTTCAACGTTGACTTCAGGGGCGGTGCTGCAGGGACGTACACGGGCACACCCAGCGGGACAATTCAGGGAACCGGTTCCGGTGTAGTAATCCAGCCCCAAGACTGAGCCAGGTGACAGTTTAGAAACATATCGAGTGTATAAGGATGGATGGGCGCTATCTACCAAAGCTTTCAAGGAATTGAAGGAGATGTACGGCATCCCCAAGGCCCGGAGGAGCTTCTTTATCCGCGCCCAGAGGACACGTAAAGGCGCATTCGGGCCATGTGCCCGAATCGAATCCTGTCAATAGGCGCAGCACCGCCGAGGCCCGCTCCAGGCCCGCATCCTCGAGGACGGCTTCCAGGTTACACAGGGAGCACAGGGCGTTTACCCTGCCTCCTGAGACCGTCTTGTCCGAGAGCCACGAAAGCCTGTCCGCTCCGTCCATCAGGGCGGCCTTTACCTCTCTGTAGGTCATGGACGGGTCCTTGGAAAGAAGGAGCCCGGCCACTCCGGACACGTGGGCCGCGGCTATGGAGGTCCCTTCTTTGACGCCGTAGGAGGCCTCGCCGGCGGGCTTGTTTATGATGGTCAAAGACAGAGGTGACAGGTCCAAGAGCTCCAGGCCGTGCTCTTTTGATATGCCCACCACCGGGATCCAGTCACCCGGGGACCCAAGGGTCCAAATCATGGATTCTTCCTCCACATTGTTGAAGATGACCACGCCTATGGCCCCGGCGTCTCGAGCATTGGCCGCCTTTGTGGAAAAAAGGATCCCCCCTCCCCTTTGAATCAGGGCAATGTTCCCCGTTACTTCCTCGGGGAAATCGGCAGGATCCCCTCCAAGGCCGCAGTAATATGTGTGTGCGGTGATGCCGTCCGGGCCTGTTATACCTGCATACTCCAGGCCTGAAGCAGGGTACGCCGCGGTATCCTGCCCCACATCGGCTTCCAAACGGGCATCCGTATCCGCAAGTCCCGGCGCGGTGGACTTGACAGGGTTTCTTTGGTCCCCGCCGGGGGCCATGAGATCCACGCTCCGTTCCCCGTAGTTGGAATAACCGGCCAGGGTGTCATCCTTTGTTCCGGCTGCAACCGAAATGATGTTCTCCAGGTCATAGGATGAAGGGTAGTTTTTTACGGAACCGGAGTCCAAATCCCTGCCGCTGTTGCCGGCGGCGCACACGGCAAGAATTCCCGCGTCCCTCAGCTCCTGAAACGCCTCGTACTCTACATGGCTGTAATATTCCCCCCCGAAACTGCAGTTGACCAAATGCGCTCCATTGTCAATTGCATAGTAAAGGGCATTGACAACCGCCGTATTGTTCATATAAGCGCTGTCATCCGCCTGGGCCTTGAGTACCATGATCCGTATATCCCAGCATACACCTGCGATTCCTATGCCGTTGTCACCTTCGGCCCCGATGATTCCCGCCAAATGCGTCCCGTGGCCCGTGACATCCCGGGGCTCATTATTCTGGTCATCCATAACATCCGAGGTCCCGGCAAAATCCCACCCATGCGTATCATCCACGTAACCGTTTCCGTCGTCATCCTCACCCGGAACCCCGTGGAGTTCGGCCTCATTCACCCAGATGTTCCGTGACAGGTCCGGATGGTTGAGTTCCACCCCACTGTCTATAACCGCAATGATGACCTCGGAATCACCCGTGGTGATATTCCAGGCCGACGGCGCGCGAATCCCGGTAAGGCCCCACTGCTCGGGGAAGTAAGGATCGTCGGGGGTTTGCCCAACCCCCTGGACATATCGCAGGGCGTGTCTCTCGGCATATTCCACCAGGCCGGAAGCCACATAGACCCGTATGGCTCGATCTTCGGACAGGGCCGGAGGCAGAGCCAGTCTTTCCACCCTCGGACGTTCCAACCGCTCCAGTACCACTGTGCCCAGTTCTTTATGCAGCCGTGCCGTATCCTCCCATGTTACTCTATTCTTGAGCTTGACCAGTATCTCTCCGGGCCTGTAAAGGAGTCTCCCCTTGGAGTCCCTCCCGTCTCCCGGTCCCGCTCGGGCCTGCCCGCCGAGGACCTCGCCCCCGCCCGCATCATAAGTATGCTCATTGCCGGCAATGCGGCCCTGTTCTTTTCCAGCCGCCTCCTTTTGTGGTGCAAGGCCCTTCTTGCCCGCATAGGCGCTCAAGGCTGTCACCTTGAAGGCCTTGTCATCCGGCATGTACTCAAAGACCAGAGCTTGATTGTCACAGATCTTTCTAAGGGCCTGATCCAGCGGAACCCCGGTCATTCCGACCGTCAAGGCGCCGTGAAAATCGCCGTCCAGAAAGAGCTCAAAACCGGCCTGCCGGCGGATTTCCTCCAGGACAAGCCGTATATCGGCATCCCGAACATCCATGAACACAAGGCCGTCCTTGACGCGAACGTCCATATCCACCGGCCCTGTGTCCGCTTCCGCGTTTACATGAGGGCGTTTCTCCGAGGGGCCTGCATGGACCGGGCAGGCTGCCGCAACCAGGGCGATTGATAACATGAGGAGGCAAAACACCGGTCGCAACCGTTTCGTGCCGTTCGACGATCGCGACCGGGCCTGTCCACGTTTTGGGAAAGGTGTCTCCAGTCTCATGTTCATTTCAACCGGCCGTCAGCACGAAAAACAGCGACGGCCTAAGGGTGCGGGCACGC
>CAYPSZ010000192.1:0-9222 GCA_964413125.1 uncultured Desulfobacterales bacterium | reverse complement strand
TGGGAATTCAGGGATCGCCGGCTCCGGCGGCTCCTCATCGGGGGTAAGGGGCCTGTCCGGGATTGGGGAAGTTGGTGGATCAGTTTCCATGGGCACCTGCAGGCGATCGTTTCCGGAGGGCCCGGTCTGATTGACAAGGAGGGCATGCCTATTTTCGTGCTCTTCATCTGCCTTAAGTAAGGCGAAATATGCGGCCGTCCCGGCTCCAAGGATTATTAGAAAAGCAAGGATCCAGAGGCGGACGGGCCTTTTGCCTTTTCGTTTCATGCAACCTCCCGGCCTGAAGCGTTGTATGCCGGGGCGTCCTCAATCGCCAACCCGGCATAAGAGGCTTACGACGCCTCGGCATGACTCTGTGCATTCAGCCCTATATTAACTGCTTTCCTGATGGTTCGACAGGGAAAAAGGAATTCGGACTGTGACGGTCGTTCCTTTTCCCTCAGCGGTCTGGATCCTTATGTCCCCGCGGTGGTTGGTAACTATCAGGTGGGCCATTGTGAGCCCCAGGCCGGCACCCCGGGTCTTGGATGTAACAAAGGGGTCGTATACGGATTCGAGCTTGTCATCAGCGATTCCCTTCCCCGTATCCGAAACACATATGGACAGATTGCGCCTGGTTTTCAGAACCTGGATCTCCAGATTTCCTCCCGAAGACATGGCCTCGATCCCGTTTCGGGCGATATTCAGGAGTGCCTTGGCGATCTGAGAAGAGTCCATAGCCAGGGGAGGGATGTCTTCATCCATGCCGAGGTTCACCTCAATACCGGTTTCCCGAGCCCACGCCTCAATCCTCGGAAGGATCTCTTCGATGACCGCCTCGATGCGGCTGGGGCTCAAATTTGCCGTCTGAACGTCGGAGAACTCCCGGACTTCTCTCACCAGGCTTTCCAGCCGGGCGGACTCCTCCAGTATGATGTCGGCATAGCGGGAAAGGCTTTTGTCACCGGTCTCCTTGGCCTTTATGCGTCTTGCAAATCCCCCGATGGTCATTAAGGGATTGCGGATCTCATGGGCCACTCCCTGGACCAAGTTGCCCATGGCGCTGAGCCTCTGACTCCGCATGAGCCTCTCCTGCGTCCTCTTGAGTTCCTGTTCAGTGAGCTGGAATTTCCTCTGGAGACGTTCATAAAGCTTTGCGTTATCCATGGCCGAAGCGATCTGTTGGGAAGCGGCTGTAAGGAGCTCAAGATCCGTATGGGTGAACTCCCCTCCTGACTTCTTGTTGATGACCTGAACTGCGCCTATGGGCCGGCCTCGAACTATCAAGGGTACACAAATCATGGACCGGGTGGTGAATCCCGTCATGTGGTCGAACTTGTATAGGAATCGGCTGTCATTTGCCACGTCCTGGATGATAACCGGCTCCCCTGACTGAACCACGCTGCCGGCTACTCCTTCTCCGACACTGAGTCGGATTTCGCGGGCGGCAACACCTTTTTCGCCCCGTGCAAGCCGCACAAACAGCTCTCCCGTGGCTTCGTCAAGCTCGTAGATTGAACTTGCGGAAGCCTCAACGAACTCTTCCGCCCATTGCATTGCATGGTCCAGCACAATCTCGATATCAAGGGAGGAGTTCACAAGACCACCGAAGCGTAGAACGGTCTTAAGCGCTCGGATATAAAGGTCTTCCCGGGATTCGTTCGACTCGCTCAAAGCTTGTTGCCCCGGTTTAGAGTTCTTTACTTGGAAAGAGATGTTTGTCTGGTGTCCCTTATACTGCAGGAGTGATCCCGTTGCAATGAAAACCCCGGTTTCCTCTTCCTTCTCATGGGCGGCCGTGCTATAAAAGGCGGCACAAAGGGGGGGACAAGACAACATGCGGGTATTGCTCACGAACGACGACGGCATTCACGCACCGGGGCTGATGGCCCTTTACATGGAACTCCGGGACAGGTTCGAGGTCCATGTGGTGGCCCCTGAAGTGGAGATGAGCGCGGTGGGCCATGCCATTACCCTCAGCTCCCCGCTGAGGGTGCGACCCATTATGCGAGCAGGAAATTTTTTCGGTTACGGGGTTTCCGGCACACCTGCTGACTGTGTCAAGATCGCCGTTCAGGAGATCCTCGATTTCCCTCCCGACGTTGTCCTGTCGGGCGTTAATCTGGGTGCCAACGTGGGAGTGAACGTGCTGTACTCCGGAACCGTCTCGGCAGCCACTGAAGGGGCCTTCTTGGGCATACGTTCCGCGGCAATATCCCTGGACACCTTGCGGGATCCGGACTTCCGTTTTGCAGCGGCGTTCGGCCGGGAGATCATCCGGTACCTCACCGAGAACGGGCTGCGTCCCGGGACGGCCCTCAACGTGAACATACCAGCCGTTTCCCCCTCCCAGATAGCCGGAGTTTCCGTGACGCGACAGGGCGTGAGCCGCTTCAAAGAGAGCTTTGACCGCCGGATCGACCCGCGTGGTAACGTCTACTACTGGTTGACGGGCGAGACCCCGGTGGAACCGGAAAATCCGGACACAGACGGGGCGGCGCTCAAGGAAAACAGGATAACCATCACGCCCATCCATTACGATCTCACAAGCTTCGAGGATGTGGAGCGGCTTCGGGCGCGAAAGCTTCCGGAGTTCCGGAAACTCCAGGGTCTCTTTGTCTCTGGCAAAGCCTAAAACACGCAAAAAAAACACGCAAAAATAAAATTAACAAAAACAACAAATATATGTATGGTGTCTCCGACTATTCCTTGCCTGCCTGCGCCTCTTCGGCCCCCTGCGCAGCCATGTGCTTGTAAGTCTCGTACCGGTCACGCATGTCCTCCTCCGCCTTCTTGAACAGCTTCTCAGCGCTCTCCGGAAAGGTGCGTGTCAGGCTGGAATACCTCACCTCTCCCATGAGAAACTCCCGGAAGTCACCTGCAGGCTCCTTTGAATCCAGGATAAAGGGATTCTTCCCCTGATCCTTAAGCCGGGGGTCAAAACGGTAAAGGGGCCAGTAACCGGCCTCAACGGCCTTTTTCATCTCTTCCTGGCTCAGGCCCATGTTTATTCCATGATTGATGCAAGGCGCATATGCGATGATAATCGAAGGTCCCGGATAGCTCTCCGCTTCCACCAGGGCCTTCATGAACTGGTTTTTGTTTGCACCCATGGCCACGGAGGCCACGTAGACATACCCGTAGGTCATCATCATCAGGCCCATGTCTTTCTTTCGTGTGGGTTTTCCGCTCGCTGCAAATTTGGCAACCGCAGCGGTGGGCGTGGACTTGGAAGACTGCCCCCCTGTGTTGGAATAGACCTCGGTGTCCATTACCAATACGTTGACGTCCCGTCCGGAGGCCATAACGTGGTCCAGACCCCCGTACCCTATGTCGTATGCCCAGCCGTCCCCACCGAACACCCAGATGGATTTCTTGGTCAGGTAGTCGCTCTGTTCCAGTATGGCCATAAGATCCTCACCCACCTCGGTATCCGGAGCAACCACCTGTCCTTCAATTAGTTCAACAATGCGGTAACCCAACTCCCTGGACTGCTCGGCGTCGTTAATGTTCTCCAACCAGCCTTCCATTGCCTCGCGCAGTTCCTCGGGCAGTTCCTCATCGAGGGCCTTGCGGACTTTTGAGGCAAGGGCTTCCCGCCGGTAGCTCACTGCCAGTTCCATTCCAAATCCATACTCGGCATTATCCTCAAAAAGAGAGTTGGCCCAGGCGGGACCGTGGCCGTAATCATCCACAGTGTAAGGGCAGCTGGGAGCTGATCCACCATAGATGGAGGAGCACCCTGTGGCGTTGGCGATAAGCATCCGGTCCCCATAAAGCTGAGTTATGACCTTGATGTAAGGAGTCTCTCCACAGCCGGGGCAGGCCCCTGAGAACTCGAAAAGCGGCTGACGGAACTGGCTTCCCTTCACCGATGTGATAGGCATGACATCTCCAGGCCTTGGCAGGTCCAGGGAAAAGGCATGGTTTGTGGCCTGTGTCTTCTGAGTGACAAGGGGCTTCATTAAGAGCGCCTTCTTCTTGGAGGGGCAGACCTGGGCGCAATTGCCGCAACCGGTGCAGTCCATGGGGCTTACCTGAATGCGGTATCTGTAACCTTTCAGCTCCTTGCCCTTGGCCTCGACGGTAACGAAACCTTCAGGCGCCTCCTCGAGGTCATCCTCCCTGGCCAGGACCGGGCGAATCACGGCATGGGGGCAAACAAAGGAGCACTGGTTGCACTGGATGCAGTTCTCGTGCTGCCACTCGGGCACGTTGACGGCGATGCCGCGCTTTTCATACTGTGTGGTGGCGGTCGGAAAAATTCCGTCCACAGGTAATTTGCTCACAGGAAGTTTATCTCCCTGCTGGGCCAGCATGGGCCGCATGACTTCTTGGACGAACTCAGGCTCGTCCCGGTGCGCATAAGCCTCATGCCCGGCGGTGGCCCAGGATTCGGGGACTTCGATTTTCTCAAGTGCGCCCACGGCCTGGTCCACGGCGTCAACATTCATCTTGACCACCTTTTCTCCCTTTTTCCCGTAAGTCTTCTTGATGGCGTCCTTCATATACTCGAAAGCCTCATCCGGGGGTATAACTTCAGCGATCTTGAAAAAGGCCGCCTGCATTATCATGTTTATACGTCCCCCAAGGCCAAGATCGGACGCAATCTTCACCGCGTCAATGTTGTAGAAAGCAAGGTTCTTGCCTGCGATGGTTCTCTTCATCCTGTCGGGAAGGTTTTCCTCCATTTCCTCAAGGCTCCACGGAGAGTTCAGGAGAAACGTGCCTTCCTCTCGAATGCCTTCCAGTAGATCGTACTGATCCACGAACGCGGGATTGTGACATGCAATGAAGTCGGACTGTGTGAGGAGATAGGGCGACTGGATGCGATGAGGAGAGAAGCGCAAATGGCTTATGGTGATGCCTCCGGACTTCTTGGCGTCGTAGGCGAAATAGGCCTGGGCGTACATGTCCGTGTTCTCACCGATAATCTTGATGGCGTTCTTGTTCGCGCCCACGGTGCCGTCTGCGCCGAGGCCCCAGAACTTGCACCGAACCGTCCCCTCGGGGGATGTGTCTATGTCTTCGCCGAGCTCAAGGGAGGTGTAAGTCACGTCGTCCTTGATGCCTACGGTGAAATGGTTCTTGGGTACGGCGGATCGCAAGTTGTCGAAGACCGCCTTAACCATGGTGGGGGTAAAATCCTTGCTGCCCAGACCGTAACGCCCTCCCACTACCACCGGTTTGTCCGCCCGGTCCTGAAAGGCGGTGCAGATGTCCTGATACAGGGGCTCCCCGATGCCGCCGGGGCATTTGGTCCGGTCCAAAACAGCTATGCTCTCGGTGGTGCCGGGAAGAGCCCTGAAAAAGGACTCCAGGCTGAAGGGATAGTAGAGGCGGACCTTGACCAACCCTACCCGTTGTCCGAGGTTATTTAGATGGTTCACTGTCTCTTCAATGACGTCACAACTGGAAGCCATGGAAACAACAACGCGATCAGCCTCCGGGTCGCCGACGTAGTCGAACAGACGGTATCTCCGACCCACCAGAGCTCCCACCCGGTCCATCTCTTCCTGTACGATATGGGGTATTCGGGCGAAAAAAGGATTGGCCGCCTCGCGGTTCTGGAAAAAGACATCCGGATTCTGTGCCGTTCCCCTGAGCTGGGGATACTCGGGGTTCATGCATCGGCTCCGGAACTCTTCGATCGCATCGTAGTCCACAAGACCGGCCATGTCGTCGTAATCAATGAGCTCGATTTTCTGAATCTCCATGGACGTCCTGAAGCCGTCGAAGAAGTGAACAAAGGGAAGGCCGGCGCGGATGCTCGCCAGATGCGCCACCAGGGCCAGGTCCATTACCTCCTGGATCGAAGCGGATGCGAGCAGCGAGAAGCCTGTCTGCTTCACTGCGTTGACGTCGGAGTGGTCTCCGAATATGGAAAGGGCGTGGGCTGCGATGGCCCGGGCCGAGACGTGAAACACCGCCGGCATGATTTCCCCTGAGATCTTGTACATGTTGGGGATCATGAGGAGCAGGCCCTGGGATGCCGTGAAAGTGGTGGAGAGGGCGCCGGCGGAAAGGGCGCCATGTACGGCTCCTGCGGCTCCTGCCTCGGACTGCATCTCAACGACCTTGAGCTTTTCTCCGAAGATGTTTTTGCGGCCGTAAGCGGCCCATTCGTCACAATACTCTCCCATACTGCTGGAAGGCGTTATGGGGTAAATTGCAGCAACTTCACTCATGGCATAGGCCACGTGAGCGGCGGCTTCGTTTCCCTCAATGGTCTTGGTATGTGCGGACATGTTTATATTCCTCCATAAACTTGTAGTAATAGCAATATGAATCAGAATAGAAACCATTTACTCTAGCAGAGCCGTATGTGATATACAAGAATAAAGGGTTTCTGCTCCGGAGCCCACCTGTCCCTTGTCATTGTAAACATTTTCCTGTGGAGGCGAAGATGTCCACTCGCGAGTATCCGGTAAGACCTGTCCTGGGCGTGGCAGGCGTCATTTTCCAGGGCGATGCGGTCCTTCTGGCGCGCAGGGGCAAGGAACCCTCCATGGGAGAATGGAGTCTTCCCGGAGGGGTGGTCGAATTGGGTGAAACCCTGGCTTCCGCCCTCGAGCGTGAACTTCTGGAGGAGGTCTCGGTGCGCATTCAAGTGGGGGGGTTTGTCCATTTTGTGGAGAGGGTTATTCGGGATCCGAAGGGAAAAATTCAGTACCACTACGTAATCGCGGAATACTGGGGTTGGCTGGAGGGAGGGCGGATCGAACCCGCATCGGATGTGACTGAAGCGCGTCTTGCCCCTGTTTCCCGCCTGGGTGAACTTGACCTTTATCCGGATGTCATATGGACGATTCAGGAGGCGCTGAAGCTGCGCAACAAGAATCATGTAGGGGAATAAACCTGAGACTAATCGATCATATTGAAGGTACGCCTCCAGTTGGGCCAGGACCAGTAAATCATGAAGGCCTCCCCTTTAATGGAAGGCTCGGGAACGAAGCCCCAGAACCTGCTGTCATAGCTGTGATCCCGATTGTCGCCCATGACCAGGTACCGGCCTTCGGGGACTGTGACCGGCCCGTAATTGTACTTGGCGCCGGGATTAACAGCGTGTGTAGAACGTTTGGTGTACACGCCGTAATCATCCGGGTAGGGTCGATCGTTGATGAAGAGCTTTTCATCAATTACCTCCACCTTGTCGCCAGGAATCCCTATGACGCGCTTAATAAAATCTTTGCTCGGATCCACAGGATAGATAAAGACTATGACATCACCACGGTCGGGCGTGGTTACGGGGATAATGGTCTTGCGGATGAGGGGGAGCTTCACCCCGTATATGAATTTATTCACCAGTATGTGGTCGCCTACGAGGAGGGTCGGCTCCATGGAACCGGAAGGAATCTTGAAGGCCTGAACTACGAACGTTCGGATGAACAGGGCCAGCAGAACGGCGATGGCCGCGGCCTCGGCATATTCCCTCAGGGTGCTTTTCTTCTTACGCCTGACTCCCTGCTCAAGGTTTTGGGCTGATCTGGTTTCCAAAGATAACTCCTTGTATCATTTCCGTGCCCCGGGTTCCCGGCCCCGGCCGGCAGTATGCCGTTACTTGTCACACCGGGGGCGTTTAGTCAAGGCGGAATGTCTCTCACTGGAAAGGCGACCCTGGCAGTCCTACCCGATGAGCACCAAGCCGGCGAGAGTTCCGGTGGAGGGAATGTCAGGCCGTCCTCCGGGGTCTGCACGGTTCATGGCCCATCCCGCTGCCTCCATCAATTTGGATACATCGATCCCGAACCCGGACATGGAAGGCCTGGCCAGGTCCGGGTTGCGGCAAGCGCCGCCCGCTGTCACGCCACACTCCGGCTGGTCCTGACAGAAGAGCTCCTTGCAAGAGCCGCCGGCAAAGGCCCGCGAACGGATATGGCCCCTCAGCACCGCGGAGCGTTCCACTGCTGCTGCGATCTCATGGAGGAGCCTGAAGATTTCCAGGCGTTGGGACGAGAGCAGGATGCTTGAAGGGACCTCTATCTTGAACACCACGGCGCAACTAAAGCCTTGCACCAATTCCCTGAATCCCTCAGGTCCCGAGACATGAGGCGGGCAACCGGCTGAAAGTCCATAGTTCGGGCACCTGGGCTTCAGGCAGAAGTCGGCCAGCCTGTCCTGGATGGAAATCAAATCCGTGGACAACACCACTGCATCAGTGGCGCCCATGTGTCCGGCGTTTTCAATGAGATCCGCGACACCGGCCAAACCTTGACAGCTTTCATGAATCACGTATGACAAAGCTCCTGTGGGGATTTTTCTCTTTACCTTAATCAGGAGAGGAAAACAACCGTGCACATGCGGTTGAATGGGGCCTTGCAATTTGGGTGTTCATCTTTTTACCCCGGGAGAGGCACGTTTTCAACGGTCATGACGTTTGGCACGGAGTTTGCACTAATTATTCACGCATCTTGAGACCTTCATCTGTCCGGTGGTGAAGCCGACTTGATAGCCCACCACGGGGTTCCGGAAAACGGCGTTCAGAAAATTCGGAAGCCTTTCGCCTTCCAGGGCCCCGGCGGTAAAGGTCCAAGCGGTGCTGGACGGATAATATTGCCGTGATGAGTAGCAGATGGAAAAAACCCCTCATGGGCCTTTCTGATCAGTTTCCTCGGACACGCCCGCAGCGGGGACAGGCCTTTTCCATTGCCGTGTCCTTGCTCATAATGGCGTTTGTCCTGTTTGCACAGCCATGTGCTCACGCCGAAGCCGTGCCGTCAGTGGTTCTTACCGATGAAGAAAGACGCTGGCTTGACGACAACCCCGAAAAATTGACGCTCTATTTCAACACCGAGTTTCCTCCCATCGAGTTCATTTCAGAGACCGGGGCTTTTGTGGGCATGGGTGCGGATATCATTGAATTGGTTGAAGAAGGGCTCGGCGTCAAATTCATCAAAAGCCCTTGCCCCGACTGGAACAGACACCTGGCTGCACTTAAGAGCGGGGAGTGCGCTGTTGCACCGACCATTGTTCCCACCATGGAACGGGAAGGATATGCCTTTTTCTCTGAGCCCTATGCCACGGTTCCGGTGGTAATGATCTCAGCCCGATCCTTTAGAGGAGAACCCTCATGGAAGGACCTGAAGGGACTCAGGGTGGGTGTTGTCTCGGGATATGCCACCGAGAATTACGTGCGCGACCATTCCACAAACATCTTCGAAGTAGTGACGGTACGGAACGTGAGTGAAGGTTTGCGCGACGTGGCATTCGGCCGAATTGACGTATTGGTTGAAAACCTGGCTG
>CAYPSZ010000191.1:0-31827 GCA_964413125.1 uncultured Desulfobacterales bacterium | reverse complement strand
GAGTTGTTTTCCTTGCTTGGCCATGGACAGACCCCCCCTCGGAAAAAGGCAAAAAAATATATTTTCCGAGGGGATATTAGCAGAAAACCGAATGGCTGTCAAGTCCAGTATCATGATTTACGGTACACGCTATAGGACAAAAAAAGCTTTCGAGGATCCGCAGCGGTGTTACAAGAATTCGCCGACATAGCTACAAAGGTCCAGGCTCAAAACGCCTTGGCAAAAACCATGGTCGAGATGCGGCTGGTAGTCGATATTCTGGCAATGCGCCTGATCGATTACGCCGATGCACAAGAGAGGATCATCGACAGCCTGCAGCGCCTCGAGCGGACTTTGGCACGCGAGGCTGCTGGGCCGAACCGTATGGCATGGTACGTGTAAAACAGCGGCTACAAGATGATCGGAAACGCTTTTGCTGAGTCCTCCTTGGACATTCAGACAATCGCAGCCAAATACCAAGTCATCCAGTTGCTGGAACCCGCTTACCGCGAACGTGAACGCAAGCGCGACGAGGTGAACCAGTGGAGCAAGGCGCGCAAGAAAGCCCTGACGCTTATTCGGGAGGTAGCCGAGGTCTGGACATAACTTGCCTGAAGAGGAAAAATGGAATAGATTACAGGCTGGAAACATGGGATATTTGAATATTAACGGTCGTCCCCATACCCTACGCGGTCGTCCCCATACCCTACGGTGATGAGCGTGGGACCTTTTGAGGCTCGGCCTTGTTTTCTTTTGCGGCAGAAACGGGTATCGTAATCTCGCCGCTCAATAATTGTAGGGCTATGGAATATGACGGCTCTCAGTGCTACAATCGGAATAATTCCATCCGCGGTTTTCGAGCTTGAAGAATTGATGTGCCATTCCTCCAACTCGCGGAGCCTATGGCTACTAACGCTATACGAATCGCAAGAATAGGGCCTTATTATGGAAACCACGACGATTGACCCAATTGTTGTTGAAGTCCGTGCAGTTCGTGATAAACACGCATCAAAATCCGGTAGGGCCGCGTATCTTCCCGGTGAGAGTCCGGCTGCGGTAATTGGTTGTTTGCCGGACAGACTCGGATTCAGCAAGTCATTCTATGCAACATCACTTTCATTCTTACCGGCCATAACCTTGGACTTCGCAGTTTTTTCCAGGCGGACCCAGCCTTGGACAGATCCTTCTCGTCGAGTGCAATCTCCCCGTAAATATTATCGTTAAAGGTGGAAATGATCAGGTGGATATCGGTTTCCAATTCAGGGAAGCTTGTTGAAAGTCGTGAACCATATTCTGTCGGCGTTTCATTTATCAGCCGTTTTTGTCCGTTATGCCGGCCCCAATGTTGTAATCTGTTGAAAAGAAAGATCGGATCTTTTTCGCCACGGATTCTTTTGTAGATGACTTTTATCCTGTGACACATGAGGATGAATTCGGCGGTAAACATGCGGAAAAGACCCGTCAGTGAATGTCTTTTATCGGGAACTGAAGATGTTGCGGATAGGAGCCACTTCCCCAGCAGGTAGAACAACAGTCCCGTGACAAAGACCATAGCCGCAAGAAAAAGGAAAACAGCGGATTTTTCCAGAATGAATCGGACTGTCTCCCCCAGCCATGTGATCTCCTCCATGCCGGACACAGCCGATGTTTCGCCTGACTCTAACGGACCTGCCCGGGGCGCACTCCGGATCTGTCCGGGTCCGAACAAAAAACGTAGAACAGCGATGATATATGGAACAAAGGGCCGACCTCCCTCCTTCATTGCCCAGTAACTGAAATCCGCCGCATGTCTTAAATAGGGGAGGTACAGGGCCACCAAGGCCGCCGCTGTAAGAAGGATTAGGGCAGAAAAAGTTGAGATGATTCCAAAAGTCCGAAAGCCCGGAAGGTATTCTTTTCCCGGATCATTCTCAGAACCTGTCAGGCCGAGGGCAAGGAGCCCGAAAACAAAGAACGGCAGGATCAGGTGGAGGGTTGACGGGTCATTCAGGTTATTCCCTGTCTTTACAAAAAAAAGAAGTTTGATCAGCATTACCGATAAAAACGCGGCAATCCCCAGATCAAACCGGTTTGAAATGTTCCTGTATTCCAGAGGGATCCTGACCAGTCGCATACCTCCAAGCCAGAGCATGATTCCCCAGAACAGCAGCAGGACCAGGTAAAGCCATTGCATGGGCGGTCTCTGAACCGCAATGAATGTAAAAAACCATGTCCTGTCAAAAAAAGATGCAGGGTCGGGAAGAGTCAGGTGGATCATCCTCAAAAGGGAGATGCTTAGGGCTATTAAATGCAGGAGGAGAACACTTATTATTCGCCACCCCTTTCCCGTGGAAATGGCGGTGACCCAGGTCCCGAGCGCATAGATACACAGAGCTGAAATCAGCGGGTAGGGTTCATGAAAGACGGCGTTTAGCGTGAAAGTTGAAAGCCCGTATATCCAGGAAAACCCCATAATCCCACAGGCGATTCCAGGAAGATATTTTCTGTTGACTCTCATTCGGTTTCTATCCCCGAATAGTAAATGTCTTTGATATTGAAACATGTATTGCCGGACGGTACACCGGCCACGGTCCCGGTATCGGGGGGACCGCCCGCCACAAAAGCGGTCGGGATACTTTGCAGTCTCAGAAACTCGATGATCCTCTCGGCCCTGTCATCCATCCGGTAAGAGAAAAAGATGCAGCTCGAATCCCACGGTAAAAGCATGTGATGATGCAGAAGATCCATTATCTCGCATTCCGACTTATTTCCTAACCCTGCGAGGATTTCCAGGATGGCGGAGATGTGCCCGGGATGCTTGTCAATCCGGGCGATAGCCTTTTGATCCGGGAAATATGTGCGGCCGTTTGAAAGGAAACCTACGCCATATCCTTTGCGGCTGAATTCAATAACCATGGACGCGATCACCTCGATGCTCTTTTCCAATTCATCATGGGCGCCGCTTTCAGAAAAGGATTCGACATCCAGAATAATCAGGAGTTTTTCCTGTTCGGATGGTTCAAAAAGCTTCTCCTGGAGACGATTATGCCTGGCGCTTGCCTTCCAGTGGATATACCTTGAAGGTCGCCGGTGATTGTAATCCCTTGTACCCATGAAGTATGCCGGGTCTGCCACCGGGCTTCTCCCGCCGGGTCTGCCGAAGAACTCTCTTCTAGGAAGAGAAAACGGTTTTAGGGTGACCAGCCTGGGATATATAACAACATGG
The DNA here is from genome assembly GCA_964413125.1 of uncultured Desulfobacterales bacterium. Taxonomy (GTDB): domain Bacteria; phylum Desulfobacterota; class DSM-4660; order Desulfatiglandales; family HGW-15; genus JAIPEI01. The sequence goes on along the minus strand of CAYPSZ010000191.1, from coordinate 28,643 downwards.
ATATCATCGCCGATCCTCACATTGCTTAAACAAAAGCTGAAAAGGTCCCCTGTCTTGATGTTCGCTTTTCCAATCCTGTGGTATCCTCTGCCCTTTGCGGCAATTCTCCAACGGAAAGATGCCTTTTGATACCACAGCAACCTGCACTCTTTTAAAGGGGGTTCCTGGTCCTCAAATAAATAAAGGGACTGATTCAGGGGGATTTCCATTTGCAGGAGGACGGGAAGAAACTTGTTGTTGGCAAAGCTAATGCCAAGACTAAAGGGCTCATCCGGAAACAGCCTGTCCTTGTCGATCTTAGTCTCTGAGTGCAGCCCTGTTTTGGCTGCCCTGCCCCAGATAACGGTCCCCCAGTAAAGGGACAGAATAATCAGTGACAGGACAGTAAAATCCCTCTGATCATTGAGGAGGGCGATAAATAGAAACACCCCGACAAAGAACTGAATCGGCTTGGCTGCGAAGAGGGGGGGCATCTTTTTGCCTCATTTATGGCCCACGGGAACCCTGACTTGTTCAATTATTTCATTGAGGATAACACCGGAGGACACGCCTTTGATTCGATCTTCACCTTTTACAATCAAACGATGGGCGAGCACGGGAATTGCAAGATGTTTTATGTCGTCCGGGAGGATATAGTCTCTTCCCCTGAGCATGGCAAGGGCTTGGGACGCCCTCATGAGGCCGATAGAGCCCCTGGGGCTGGATCCGTATCTGAGTGATGCATGCCTGCGCGTCTCTCCCACAATATCCGTGATATATTCCCTTATTGGATGAGAGATGCGAATAGACTTTCTGGCCGACTGAAGCCCGGTAATATCTTCCGGGTTTGCAACGGCCTTCAGGTTTGAGAAAGGATCTTCTTTTTCAAAGCGTTCAAGGATGGTTATCTCTTCGGATTTATCAGGGTAACCCAGCCTGATTTTCAACAGGAATCTGTCCAGTTGCGCCTCAGGAAGGGGAAATGTTCCCTCCAGTTCAATAGGATTCTGGGTAGCCATTACAAAGAAGGGCCGGGGCAGGTTAAGGGTGCTGCCGTCCACGGTTACCTGACGTTCTTCCATGCTCTCCAGCAGGCTGGACTGGGTGCGCGGAATAGTGCGGTTTATTTCATCGGCAAGGAAAACATTGGTCATCACAGGGCCGGCATGGAACTGGAATTGCCCCTTAAGCTGATTGTAGGCATTGAAGCCCGTGATATCCGCAGGGAGAAGATCCGGTGTAAACTGGACCCTCTTGAAGGTCCCGCCCATGGTCCTGGCAAGGGATTTTGCCAGTATTGTTTTCCCTACTCCCGGCACGTCCTCCAGCAGTATGTGACCTTCTCCGAGAAGGGCCACGAGCATTAACTCAATGGAGTCTTTTTTCCCCACAATCACGTGTGAGATGTTTTCAGAGATTTCCTCAAGCAGGGGGTAATTCGTCATTTTTGCCTATAGAGATATTTTAATCCGGGATAATACCATAGTGTCCTGACACCTTCAATGGTCTTGATCGGTTCAGCAAGGATGGCTTGGACCCGGCTTTGGTTCATCCCGCGTTCCGGTTTCCGCCGGTTTTTCCTGCCTGCCGAATTCGCTTAGTACCGGTTTCACAGGCCGGCAGGACCAGGGGCTTGATTTTGACGTTGGGCTTCATGCAGGAAGCCCGACGTCAAAAGAACTTTGTTGTGTACGCCGGTAGGTTGCAGGTATAAATAAGTTATTGCTGAATGGTTACTTCAGGGGGATCGATTTGGGCTTTATCATTTTTTTATCTGCCTTTATAACTCTTTACAGCACTCTCCATCTCTATGCTTTCCTAAAGGCCAAAAAGGCTTTGCTTTTAGGCACATTTCCCTGCATTTTCATTGTTATTGTCATGGTTATAATGGTCTTTTCGCCCATTATAGTCCGTGTTTCAGAGAATCTGGGACATGAGGCATTTGCCAGAACCGTGGCCTATATCGGATATTCCTGGATGGGGCTCCTGTTTCTCTTCGTGTGTGCATCCCTTATTCTGGATGCGGCGAACCTTGTCGCTCGTTTTCTCCGTTTTGTCTTTGACGAAAACATTTTCATCTCTTCTATTGGAGATCGCAAGGCCTTCGTCGCGGCCCTTACCGTCGCCGTTCTTGCCGGCGGGTACGGTTTTTTCGAGGCCCTCGGGATCCGAACAGAGCATGTGATGATCACCACGACCAAGTTGCCGGAAACTGAGCAGCCCCTCCGAATCGTTCAGATCTCCGACGTGCATCTGGGTGTGATCATACAAGAGTATCGTCTCGGGCGGATTCTCTCTAAAGTAACCGCCGCTTCTCCTGATGTCCTTGTCTCCACCGGTGACCTGGTGGACGGGCAGATCGACAACCTGGCCGGCGTGCTGGACATGCTCCGGGACATACGACCCCGTTACGGGAAGTTTGCCGTTATGGGCAATCACGAGTTCTATGCCGGAAATGACTTGTCCATGGACTTTATGACCGGCGCCGGGTTCACCGTGCTTCGAGGGGAGGGAAGGACGGTGGAAAACCTCTTCAATGTGGCCGGCGTGGACGATCCCGCCGGCAAGAACATTAGGTTCGCAGCCCGGGGTTCGGACAGGGCGGCTCTTTCCGGGTGTCCCGAAGGGAAATTTACAGTACTTTTGAAGCACCAGCCCGTGGTTGACGAAGACGCTCTGGGACTCTTCGATCTTCAGCTCTCAGGCCATGCCCACAAAGGGCAGATCTTCCCTTTCACGGTTTTAGTGAGGCTGTTCTACCCCATGATCTCGGGGCTCCATGAACTTCCCTCCGGCGCTTTTCTCTATGTAAACCGGGGAAGCGGCACCTGGGGGCCGCCCATCAGGGTCCTGGCCCCGCCGGAAGTAACCGTGATTGATATTATGCCGGAGAAGAACTCCTAGACCCAAACATTCTTTCCAGGCCTTCGAGATCCATGGGAACCGGTCGAATTCCTCTCCGTCCATTTTCTGAAATCGAAGATGAAGCCCCCAATGAATCCTTTCCGAATGCGAGGAGCCCGCAATGGGAACAAAATCCAGAAGCACTTTCCTGCTGATATCGATTATTCTTGCAGCGATCTTTTTGTTGAGCGGGCAAGTCTCCGCCTCGCTGCTGCCGGGCACGGGACAGACCAAATGCTATGATCGTTGGGAAGAAGTCCCCTGTCCCGGACCGGGCGAACCCTTCTATGGCCAGGATGCAAACTATCCGCGGCCCCGGTCCTACACCAAACTGGGGATGGACGGATTTGTTCTGGCGGATTCCGCCACCCGGGCGGACGGATGGCTGATGACCCGGGACAATGTGACGGGGCTGAGCTGGGAAGTTAAAACCGACGACGGGAGTATCCATGACAGTAACAGAACATACACCTGGTGCGACAGGAACCCGGACACCAACGGCGGCAGCCAGGGAACCTGCGGCACGGGAACCGGAGACGACGCCACGGACACGGAGGCCTTCATCAAGGCCCTGAATGACAACCGGTTCGGAGGCTTCAGCGACTGGCGGCTGCCTACTGTCCGTGAACTCTCTTCTCTGGTCAACTCAGGCATCGCACCTCCTGGGCCGACCATCAATACCCACCGGTTTCCCGACACCGTGGCGAGCCGCCATTGGTCGTCAACAACTTTTTTAGGGGTCTACTGGACGGAACACGCCTGGTACGTGAGCTTCTGGGGCGGAGACGTGGGCGCCCAGCCGAAGACCCGGAGTTACCCTGTCATGGCCGTTCGCGGGGGGCAAAGCGGGCAGCAGGAGCCATGGATCAATAACGGCGACGGCACCGTTACGGACCCGAACACGGGCCTGATGTGGCAGGAAGCCACAGCACCGGGGACCTACACTTGGGAAGAGGCCCTGGATTACTGCGAAGACCTGTCGCTGGCCGGGCATACGGACTGGCGGCTGCCGGACCGCAATGAACTGCAGTCCCTGGCGGATTATTCCCGCTGGGAACCGGCCGTGGTTCCGATTCTGGCCGGAAATACCGTATTTGATTGGGAGGATAGCGTTTACTGGTCAGCTACCACGGCCTGGGCTTCCAGGGGCCTTGGTAAATACGAGCCCTTCCATGCGTGGTATGTGGATTTCCTCGGCGGCGAAGTCGGCAGCAATGAGAAGGGTTTCGATTATTACGTCCGCGCCGTCCGTTCATCGGATTCCGGGCCGCCTGCCGGTTCGGTGATTTTACAGGGCATTGCCGTTGAGCGGGACATTCAGGGCAACCCCCTGGGCCGCCTTTCAGGTGTGAATATCCAGGTTTCCGGCATTGGAACGGTAACCACCGGAAGCAGCGGGGAGTTCAGCTTCGAATACTTCAGGCCCGGAACCTATACGGTTTCAGCCGGCAGGGACGGCTATTATACTGTGAGCCGGGAAATCACCCTTAATCCGTGGGACAGGCGCCACGAGATGTTCTACCTCCTCACCGCTCTGCAGGCGGAAGATCCGGCTGTCTTCGATTTTCGGTCACCCCGGGGAAAACATTTTATCGAGGGAATGCCCGGAGACCTGTCCTTTGAGGCAACCATCGCCTGGAACGGCGAAGAGGGATCGGTGCGGTTTCGCGTGGCGGGGGAATGGGTGAATGCGCAGATCACCGACCTTGGGGACGGCCTTGCCCGGGCGGTTGTAAGTGTGCCGGCGCCGGCCGTTCTTGATTCGCGCAGCGAGCTTGTCATAGAAGCGACCAATGGGGCAGGAAAAACCATCACCAGCAATACGGGTGTACATTTTTCGCCGGTTCTGGGAGCGATCCCCTGGTACAATGACACTATCCCGTGGATGCCTTCCGGAGCCTCCCTTTCCTATACCGACGGGTTTTCATGGAACTGGGAATTGCCCGCCGTAGGCCAAATGGAGCTGGAAGCCTCCCTGGGCTATAGCCGGACAATCCGGTTTGATCCCCTGGCAGCCGCACTGAGGGGCTCGTTGAAGGGGCATGGCGGGTTGGGGTTCAATTTTCCAACACCCCAGCCCGGCCTGAAGATTCTGGGAGAGGGAACTATTGGAATAGAAGGAGCGTTGACACTGTCGATGGTAGAAGACGGACCTCCCGTGGTCGCGCCCTCCTGGTCCCTGTTTTTTGAGGGCAGAAGCGGGCTGGAGGCGCCGGTGGTTCTTGCCGTGGATGCGATAGCTCCCCCACTGGGAAGCTCCCTGGCGGTCATTCCCCTGATCCGTGATATAAAACTCAGGCTGTATAAAATCTATGGCGGAGGCCTGACCGGGGTTTATGATGACTTTTCAACGGGCGCGTGCCTTTTCGGTTCAACCTCCCTGCACGGTTCGGTTATGTTGGGCCTGGAGGCGCAGGCCCTTGTTGAACTGACCAGGCGAACAAAAGCCGGTGTGTATCTGGGCGGCACAGGCACCCTGGATATTGGAATCTGCCCGGATATAAGCCTGAATTCATATGCGGGACGGATGTATGCCGGTGCCTTTGCCCAGGCCTTCGGATTCAGCAGAAAACGAGAGGTCGGAGCGGAAATCAAATGGGATTTTCACCCCGAACGCCGGATCAGTGCTATGTCAATCACCGACCTGACCGATCCCGGAGAGGTGAGCTGGCAGCCCATCGGCAGGGAGCCTTTGAAGTGGGGGGATGTCAACCGTCTGGTCGCGGAAAGGCCGGTTCGCATGCCTTTTTCCGAGTCCCTTGAACAGACCGGCGGCCCGGCAGAAGAAAGGCTTGTTGAAAACGTGATCGGACTTGCCGGTCCGGCGGTGTTCGCCGATGAGTCGGAAAGCATAATTCTCTTTGCATTTCATGATACGGAGAAGCCCTGGTATGCTGCCACGGATATTGCCGAAGTGACCCGGAAAGGACATTTTTCATGGGACATAGAGCGTATCACTGATGACCTGAAAGCGGAATTCACGCCGCAACTGACCAAAATCGATGTGGACATCCTGCTGGCCGTCTGGACCCGCGTGGAAGGGGATGTATCCCGGGCGGAAAGCCCGGAGGACATTGCCCCCCATTTGGAGATTGTGTCGTCCAGGTACAACCGGACCGACGGCCAATGGAGCGAACCTGAGCAATTGACCGCCAATGACGTGGTGGACCGGGACCCGATTGCGACGCTTTTCGGACAAACTCATGGGGTATTGTGGATTCAGAATCAGGGCGGGGCCATGCCCGGGGACGCAACAGATGGTGACAGCCTGGTTTTCAGAGCCTGGAACGGTTCGGACTGGGATGGCCCGGACATCCTCTGGTCCGCTCAGGAGGGCATCATTGACTATGCCTTTGTGGAGGACGGCCGGGGTGAGGGACATCTGGTTTTTCTGGTGGATACGGATGGAGACCAGGAAACCCTTGAGGACCGGGAGCTTTACCGCCTCTCGACGGAGAATGGTCTCTGGCAGGAAGCCGAAAGACTAACCGATAATGCAGTCGAAGATGCTCTTCCCGTGCTCGTGGCGCCGCAAGGGGAACCGATGCTGATCTGGAAGGCCGATGAGACGCTTATGTATACCGGGCTTTCCCCCTGGGACCCGAAGCCGGTATATGAACAATACACCCCTGCCACGGAAGCGCCCACGCTGGACGGGGTTACCCTGCCGGGCGGTGCGGCTGTCGCTTATTCCGTGCAGAGTCCCGATGGGATTGACATCGTTGCCGCATTTTATGATGCCGACCTCGACCAGTGGTCTTTGCCAAGGCAGCTGACCAGGGATGAGCATGCCGAGAGTTCCCTTTCAATGGCGTTTGACGGTGTGGAACTGGTCATTGCCTATCTGAAAACCGAGACGCTGCGGGAAGACATGGAAATCGAACTTAACGGAGAGTTGCATATAGTCGAGGACGTTCCCCAGCCCGGCAGAACGGATTTATTTGTAATGCGTCACATGCTCGGCCATGACCTTGCCGTGGAGGAAGGCTCCCTGGAGCTGGAGCCCGCCAATCCGGCACCCGGCACAAGTGCGGATATAACGGCTGCCATTGAGAACCGCGGAGATCTTCCCGCCCAAAACGTCACTGTCGCATTCTATGATGGTGATCCCGGTGATGGAGGAATTTGGATCGGGCAGACGGTCATCACCGGACCCCTTGTGGCAGGCGGGTCTGAGAACGTCACGATCCCCTGGGATCTTCCTGCGGCAGCAGTCCCGCGGCGGATTTTTGCAGTCGTGGATCCTTATCTGTCCATAGACGACAGGGACCGCACCAACAATATGGCATTCAAACTGGTTTCCCTGGCCGACCTGACCATCGAAACAGCCTGGAGCGATCCGGCCTCAAGCTCCGCCCTGGCCCTGACCGCCAGAGTGATTAACAACGGAGTCGTCCCGAGCGGAAGTTTTGATGTGTCCTGGCGTCTGTACGAAGCCGATGGAGAGGAGATAGGCAGAACCACGGTCGCGTCCCTTCCCGCCGGCTCCAGCCACGAGGCCTCCTTTGTATGGGAATTGAGGACCCCGATTCAACCCGGCCATTCCATTCCGATCCATGTTATTGCGAACCCGGACAATGCCGTTCCGGAGTTCGATGAGCTGAACAACGCAGCTTTTCACAGCGTTCGCATACCTCCCTATACGGACCGGGTGGGTTCATTGGAAGTGCGGATCAACCCGCCGGCCGCCGTGACGGCAGGGGTGTTGTGGAGCATCGACAATGGCCGGACATGGCATGAAAGCGGTGATTCATTGACGCTGGTTTCAGGGGATTACACCATTGTCTTCAGCGAGTTTTCGGGTTGGCACAAGCCGGATGACCTCTCCGTAACCGTCCAAACGGGCGATACAGCCGCAGTGGCCGGGGACTGCTTCATCCGCATCGATGCGGACTGGCTTCAGGGCTATGGCCTTCCCACGGACGGAAGCGCGGATTTAATCGATTCCGATGGCGATGGGTTCACCAACTGGGAGGAATGGCGTGCAGGATCGGATCCGACTTCGAAATCCTCACGGCCCCTGAGGATCATCCGGTCGGCTCAGATGACCACACACGAGGCCGATGACAGGGACCCGGCGTGGAGCCCGTCAGGCGGTGAGATTGCTTTTGCGTCCAACCGCAACGGACATTACGACATCTTTGTGATCGCACCCGACGGAACCGACCTTGTTCAGATAACAGGAGTCGAGGGAGTCGACGAACGGTATCCTGCGTGGAACAGCGACGGGAGCAGGATTGCCTACATCAAATACGATCCTTCGGCAGGCCCGGGCGGCTACTTCCTGTGCACGATAAATGCAGACGGCACAGGCCGGACAACCCATCAGCTGTCGGACCTTTTGGAGGGTGAGGCTCCGCCCGATTATTGGGAATCTAAAATATGGTCGCCCGTTTGGTCACCTGATGATGCGGCAATCGCGTTCATCTCCCGGGGTCCCGAGGGCGGTTCGGCCAAATTATATTCCTACGATCTTGGCACGAAGAGAATCACAGACATAACACCTGCCAACGACCCGAATCCGGCAGGCAATGTTGAGAGGCTTTCATGGGGCAGGGCCAATGGGCTTATAGCCTATGACCGGTGGCCTGACGGGATTCAGACATTCAAGCCGGAGGAACCTTCCACTATCTTCATTCCGGGTAACCAGCAGGATGCGGAGGGATTTATGCCGGTGATGCCGAACTGGGATGGAAACGGCACCCGCGTGGGATTTGCGGCCAAAGGGCCGCTCACTGAAAACGTCGCCGTGTTTGATCCGTCTGATGGAATCACATCTTTCTTTAGATCGTCATATTATGAATCCTGGCCGTCATGGGCGCCAGGCGGAAAAAGGATAGCTTTTGTGAGGGAGACCGCCGGTTCGGGCAATATATGGGTTTACAGCTTAGTGGGAAAGATCGGGCTTGAACATGTAATCTCTGTGCTCAAATTTCTCCTTATCAGTCCTATGGATGATTTGATGCTGGATCTGGACGATGTCGATGGTGACGGCCGGATCGGTCTGGCCGAGGCAGTCTATGTTCTGCAGGTATTACTGGAAGACGAGAACCGGCGGGCGGTGGATCGAACCGATGGCGAATCGCCAGTGTCCGGAAAAATTATCAAATAAATTCAAAATTGTTATATATTTAGCTGGTATTGACTTGGTATTGCCACCGAGAGGCCTTATAAGTGTTCGACAACATCACTCAGCCTATCCGTCCAACCAAGTTTTCAGCATCGCATACCCGCCAGTCGCTCCGCAACGGCTGCAATACGGTCACGCTTCCCCACCTCAAACCCATACTGACGGCTTAATCGCCCATAGTCGGCGTCCTGGAGCGGAAAATCTGATAAACAGCTCTCGTCGGTGACGAGGGCTTCCGGGAAACCGATGTCATGCAATATGCGGTCGACCTGCTGCCAATGATCATCGATCTTGTCTTGCGGGGCAATCTCCACTCGTCCCTCGCGAGCGGCTTTACGGATACGAGCCGCCGTCACCTCGTCTACGGGTTTCCCTTTCATGTGAGAGTTTCCTTTCTGAAGTTATGCTCAGGGCATCTGAAGTGTCTGCCTTCCTGTCTCATGGCAGTCATCTATTGCGCCGAACGAACGTTAGGTATCGGCACGCTTTCGGAGCACGCGGCGCGTAGAGTTTCTTTTAGAACAGGAAGCCGCTGCTTGTCTTTGGGGTCTGTCGAAGTCTCCTTGAGCTCGATCAGCGTCTTCAGGTCCAGCGGGCCGATCCGGGTCGCGAGAAGCACGTGACCCTTCCCCGATAAATCGCGCTCCTTCGGTTCAATCAACCTGTCGTCCAGGCGACGATGAACAGCGTCAATCGATTTCAGAAAGGAAAGTAGTCTGGCAATGTTCTCGGGAGACTGCCTGTGAACAACATCCACATCCATTGTTGTGACAGGGGCCCCTTGGATTACGGCCGCAAGGCCTCCGACCAGAATAAAATCGACCCTTGCCTCTAACAGTCCCTCCAGAACTTCACTTAGGTTTACGCTCATTGGCTTTCTGTCGCCTGTAGGCATCTCTCAACTGCAGAATTGTACGGAAAGCGTTGTCGTTGGCCCGCAATCTCCCTTCGGGTGACATCTTTAAGAACATTGCGACTAATTCCCTGGTTTCATCACAAAACCTTTGATGCCCAACTCCTCAATGTGTTACGGTTTTTTCTTTTTGACTGTGGGCAGAGTTCTCGGCTATCATACCGCTCAAAAACCAGTACCCGCCACTGTCTCGCCCTTAAAGGCAGTTTGCTGTCTTTGGTATACACAAAAAGGAGGATAAAATGCCAAAAGATCCAATTCTGGTGGATATATCGTCCGGATTTGTGGCGACAATCACCTTGAACCGTCCCGAACAGCTCAATACCTTCAACACACCTATGGCCAAGTCGCTGGCAGCGGCGCTCATGGACCTTGAAAACGATCCAAGTGTACGCGTACTGGTCATCAGGGGATCTGGTAAGGCATTCTGCGCGGGCATTGATGTAAACGAACTGGATGGCAAGTCGGCCATCGAGTACCGAGCGTGGATCGAAACCATGGAAGGCCCGCTAATTGCCATTTCAAAGATGAATAAACCCGTCATAGCCCAGGTTCACGGGGTGGCCGCAGCCAACGGCCTTGGACTGGTAGCGGCCGCCGACCTGGCCATAGCCGCGGCAAATTCGCGTATGGGGCTCACAGCCATCAATGTGGGCCTGAACTGTGTGGGGCCGGTGATACCCGTATCAAGGTCGGTGGGACGCAAGAAAGCGCTTGAGTTGCTACTGTACGGCGATTTGATACCTGCCCATGAAGCGCTTGCGATGGGGCTGATAAATAGAACAGCGCCTGCGGAAGAATTGGAAGCAGAAACCCGGAAATGGGCGGAGACACTGGCGCAGAAAAGCCCCATAGCTGTCCGGATTGCAAAAAGCGCCTTCTATGCTGCTGAAGATATGGTATATCACAAGCAGTTCGACTACATGAATGAAGCCTTTGCCCGTTTGTGCACCACCGATGACGCCAAGGAAGGTGTAAAGGCGTTTCTTGAAAAACGCCTGCCGGAATGGGCCATGAAGTAGCTGCGATGGTTTGAAAGAACCGGACGATATGCCGGCTCTGAGAGCATCAGACGCTTGTTCCTCATGCTTTAGAAGGTGAAAAAAAGTTCAGCGCGGGCAAAAAACCTGGACAACCCTGCCCGAATGGCATAAGAAGACAAGATGGAAGATTGATGGCCAAATGTCGTTATTATTAGTTTGTTGTAACCCAACCAGAGGCTTTTGTGGATGTTTTTTCAACAAAAGGAGGATTTATGAAAAAACTGCTACTGTTGTCAATCGCATTTGCACTCGTAGTTCCCTTGTCTTCGGCCACGGCCGCCGCTCCGCAAAAGGGCGGAAACCTGGTCCTTTGTGTGGGGGATGAACCTCCGGGACTCGACCCCACCGCAAGCGCCTCCGCCGCAATCGACCGTGTGGTTTATGCCAACATCATGGAGGGTCTGGTCAAAGTCGACCAAAACGGCCGGTTCATACCCGGTCTGGCCGTCAGTTGGGATGTATCGCCCGATGCCAAGACTTATACCTTCCATTTACGCCGGGGCGTTACCTTCCACAACGGGGAACCCTTCAATGCCCGGGTAGCCAAGTGGAACCTGGAGCGCGGTGCGGCAGGAGACACCAAGAACCCGCACCCGGAGTATTTTCGGGTCATTAAAAGCATCGAGACCCCCGATGACCATACTTTGCTGGTAACGCTCAAGGATGTTAACGCCCTGTTCATAGCCCAGATGGCCGAGGGAGATGCTGTCATGCTTCCCATGAAGGGTTACGAAAACATGGCCGCCGAACCCGTCGGGACCGGACCGTTCAAGTTTGCCAAATGGACCCGGGGCGACAGCGTGGAAATGGTTGGATACGAAAAGTACTGGAATCCGGAGCTGCCCTACCTGGACAAGGTGACCTTCCGCTTTATCAAGGACCCAAGCGCTCAGGTGGCGGCGTTGAGAGCCGGAGACGTGGATGTGATAGGCTGGCTTTTCGCCGCAGAGCTGGCTGCAGACTTGGACAAGGACAAGAGGTTTAAGGTCCTGTCGGGCGCTTCCACTTCCCAAGTGATAATGTCCACCAACAACAAGGCCAAGCCCTTTGACAACAAGCTGGTGCGGCAGGCCATGGCTCATGCCATCGACCGCCGGGCCGTCATAGACCTGGTCATGTCCGGTTATGGTACGGTCATCGGTTCTCATTGGGGGACGGCCACCCCCTACTACAAGGACCTGACAGACCTGTTCCCCCATGATCCGGAAAAGGGGAAAGCCCTGTTGGCCGAGGCCGGCTATCCCAACGGCTTCGAGGCAACAATCAAGCTGCCTGCCATTTATGCCTATGCCCAGCGAGCCGGTGAAGTGATCGCTGATATGCTGGGTCGGATCGGCATCAAACTCAGGATCGAGATCGTGGAATGGGGTGTATGGCTGGACCGTGTCTTCAAGCAGAAGGATTTCGAGCTGTCCATGATCGGCCATGCGGAAGCCTGGGATATCGGCATCTACGCGAACCCCGATTACTACTTCCAGTACGATTCCCCGGAATTCCGCGATGCTTACGAGAAAGCGCTGAAAGCCCCCAACGAGGAGGAAAAAGCCAAGTGGTTCGGCCGGTGCCAGGAAATAGTGGCCGAGGATGCCGTAAACGGGTTTCTCTTCCTTACGCCCGCCCTTTCGGCCATGAAAGTGGACGTTATGGACTGGTGGGAGAATTACCCCACCATCGTCCTGGATTGCACCCAAGTGTGGTGGCGAAAATAAAGACCACCGGCTTGTCAAATGAGTGTAAGAACGAACGGGCAGCCCGCTCAATATCGGGCTGCCCGCTTTATCTGCTATGCTGCGATATCTTGTAAAAAGACTGGGCATCCTGGTCCTGCTGCTTTTTCTGGTCTCAATAACCGTTTTCTCGGTTCTTTTTGTCCTGCCCGGCGATCCGGCCCAGATTATTCTCGGGATCAATGCCACGCCTGAGGCCTTGGCCAATCTGCGCGCCGAATTGGGCCTGGATAGATCGTTCATGGCCCAGTACGGAGACTGGATCGGAAATCTCCTGCTGGGGCGCAGCCACCAGTCCATTCATTACAAGATGCCGGTTTATGATTTGATCCTGGGAAGCCTGGCGGTCACCGGGCCCATGGCCCTGCTTGCCATGCTGTTCGCCCTGGGTATTTCTCTGCCTTTCGGGATCTACGCGGCCCGGCATCAGAATCGGCCTGGAGACCTGACGGTGATGTTTTGCACCCAACTCGGACTGGCCACCCCGGAGTTCTGGTTCGGAATTCTGTTGACCCTGCTGTTTTCGGTCCATTTAGGCTGGTTCTCGGCCGGAGGCTTCCCCGGATGGAGCAACGATTTCTGGCTGTCTTTCAAAGCGCTGCTGCTGCCGGCCTTTGCCCTGGGCCTGATACGTGCCTCCATCCTGACCCGTCTTACCCGGTCCTCCATGCTGGAAGTCCTTCGCGAGGATTACGTCCGCACCGCACGGGCCAAAGGCCTCAGGGAACGGACTGTGGTTTACGTGCATGCGTTGCGCAACGCCCTGGTTCCGGTTCTGACCATCATGGGACTTCAGCTCGGACAGCTCCTGGCAGGAGCGATTATCATCGAAAACGTCTTTTTTCTCCCCGGACTGGGAAGGCTGGTCTTTAACGCCATCGGCCAGCGCGACCTGCCTGTGGTCAGGGACATCGTACTGTTCATGGCTGCTGCCGTGGTGCTGGTGAATTTCTTGGTGGATCTGGCTTACGCCTGGCTGGACCCCAGAATCCGGCTGGAACGATGAAACGCTTTTTCAGCAATAAGAATTTCACCGTCGGGTTTGTCTTGTCGGCCATTATTGTGCTGGCCGCCCTGATCAGTCTGTTTTGGACGCCTTATGACGCCAACAGGATGAACGCCCAGGTGCGCTTGCAGGGTGTGTCCTGGCAGCACCCTCTGGGTACGGACCAATACGGCCGGGATACGCTTTCCCGGGTGATGGTGGGTGCGGCCAATTCCATCATCGTGGGGCTGGTGACCGTGGCCATAGGGTTGAGCGTAGGGGTTCTGCTGGGTCTGGCGGCGGCCTATTTCGGGAAACTGGTGGATGAATCCATCATGCGGTTCTCCGATTTATTATTCGGGTTTCCAGCCGTACTGACGGCAATTCTGATCACCTCTATCCTGGGCCCTTCCATGATCAATGCCATGCTTGCCATAGGCATTTTCTACATCCCGGTGTTTGCCCGTCTGACCCGGGCCGTGTCTCTGACAATATGGGAACAGGAATATATCGCCGCAGCCCGGGCAAGCGGTATCGGCGAAATGGCCATAACCTGGCGTCATGTGCTGCCCAATATCTCCTCACCGCTGCTGATACAGGGCACGATTCAATTTGCAGTAGCCATTCTGGCCGAAGCCGGCCTAAGTTACCTGGGACTGGGCACCCAGCCCCCGCACGCCTCATGGGGCCGCATGCTCAGTGAGGCCCAGACCTACATGTCCCTGGCCCCCGGAATGGCCATATTCCCGGGACTGGCCATAGCCTGGGCCGTGCTGGGCTTCAACCTGCTGGGAGACGGACTGCGGGACACGCTGGACCCCAGGATGGTAAGGGTGAGGTAGCAAGACCTTGGGAAGGAAAAAATGATACCGGAAGAGATTATCAAGAAGGTTGCAGATGCCGTGGACTGTGAGGGTTTGATCAAACTAACTTCTGATCTTGTCAAGATCAACTCCGTCTGGGATCCGGTGGCCGGAACCAGTGAAAAACATGTGGCGGAACATGTGTTCAAATGGGCCCGGGATCAGGGATTTGAAGTTCAGCAGGAGGAGGTGGCAGCCGGCCGGCCCAATGTCATAGTCACCTGGCAGGCCGGCCCGGGAGACCGCAAATTGATGTTTGAGGGACACACCGATGTGGTTACGCCGGGGGATCCATCCGCCTGGCGATTCGACCCTTTCGGCGCACGGATCGTAGGCCGTCGCATGTACGGCCGCGGCACCAACGATACCAAGGGCAACCTGGCGGCCATGCTGATCGCAATGGCAGCGGTCAAGGGCTCCGGCGTTCAGCTTTCCGGAACCATTGTCGGCGGAGTGCTGTGCGATGAGGAAGACCGGATGCTGGGGGTCAGGGACTTTATCGCAAGGGGACACGCCGATACAATTACCGGCGCTGTTATCTGTGAGCCCCAGGACGGGCTGATCTGCATAACCCAGAAAGGAGCGATGAGGGCCCGGTTTACGGTCAAGGGCCGAATGAGCCACGGCGCCATGCCTCTGTCCGGTTTGAACACGGCTCCGGCCATCGCCCATCTGATCAAGGCCCTGCATGATTTGGAGCTCCGGGCCGTGGAGCAGCCGGGGCGGGATGAACTTCTGGGCTGGCCCAGCTTTACCCCGACGGTCATACGAGCTCCGTCCACCGGGGCGCCCCAGCTCAATGTCATGCCCGGCGAAGCCCGGTTACTGGTGGACATCCGAACCGTCCCCGGCCAGTCCCACCAGGAGATCATCAAGGCCTTGGAGGATATGAGGGCTGAAGCCGAGCGGCAGGTCCGCCGGAGTTATGTGGAATATGATAAGTCGCTCGGTCTGGAACGCAGGTATGACCTTGAAATCAAAATGGAAATATTATCCGACCGGCCCTGTACCGTTACGGATCGGTACGACCCGGTGGTTATGGCGGCCCATTGGGCCACTCGCCGGTTGACGGGAAAGGAGCCCACTTACGCCGGCGTTCCCGGCGCCACGGACGGTACCTTTTTGTGGGCGCTGAAGGATATCCCCATCGTCACCATGGGCGTAGGAGATCGTGAGGTGCCTCATCAGGTCGATGAGTGGGTCGATCTGGATCAACTCATTGATACCGCAAAAATTTACGCGTTGACGGCCCTCAATTATCTGTGGCCGGGGGACGTTACATGAGTATGAACCCCTATTTGCAGTGCGGATTGATCAGATGAGCGCCAGGCTTCTGGAAGTAGAGAACTTGTCCGTCCACTTTCATACACCGGAAGGTGTGGCCAGGGCGGTGGATGGAATCGGGTTCCACCTGGACACGGGGGAGACCATCGGCCTGGTGGGCGAATCAGGCTGCGGTAAGAGCGTAACCTCATTAAGTATTCTGGGATTGATCCCTTCGCCTCCCGGACGGATTGCATCGGGAAGCATCCGTTTCGCCGGCCGAGACCTGCTGGACCTGACGCCCGAGCAAATCCGCAGAATCCGCGGGCATCAGATAGCAATGATCTTCCAGGAGCCGATGACATCTTTGAATCCGGTGCTGACCATCGGGCGCCAGGTATCCGAACCTCTCATGGTTCACCAAGGCCTGAGCAGGCCGGCAGCCCTCGAGAAGGCCGCGGATTGGCTGGACCACGTGAAAATACCTGCAGCCCGCAGGCGTCTCAACGACTACCCCCACCAGCTTTCCGGCGGCATGCGCCAACGGGTTATGATCGCCATGGCAATGATCTGCGGTCCCAAGCTGTTGATTGCCGATGAACCCACCACCGCATTGGACGTCACGATTCAAGCCCAGATCCTGTCTCTTATGATTCTCCTCAAGCGGGAACTGCAGATGTCGCTGCTGCTCATCACACATGACCTGGGAGTCATTGCGCAGATGGCCTCCCGGGTGGTGGTCATGTATGCCGGCCAGGTGGTCGAACAAGGCCCGGTAATGGAGATATTCGATAGCCCGTTTCATCCCTACACCCGGGGGTTGCTCAGATCGGTGCCCCGGCTTCGCGACCATTCGGGAGGCGAAAAACAGCGTTTGAATGAAATCCCTGGAATCGTTCCGGTCCTGACGGAGGCGATCCCGGGGTGCAAGTTCGCTGATCGCTGCCATCATTGCTTTGCCTTCTGCCGGGAGAAACAACCGCAACTAGTGGGAGTCGGGGATAACCACCAGGCCCGTTGCTGGTTGCAGGAATACCCGGAACGGAGACTGAGCGATGTCTGAAGGACCGCTGGTCAATGTTGTTGATGTGGTCAAACAGTTTCCACTGGGCGGTGGTATCCTGTCCAAACCGCGAGCCTGGGTCCAGGCGGTCACAGGAGTGTCTTTTTCTGTTGCGCGTGGCGAAAGTTTCGGCCTGGTGGGCGAGTCCGGCTGCGGAAAGACCACTTTGGGACGAATCATTCTGCGGCTGATTGAGCCGACCAGCGGCCGGGTCGAATTCGGCGGCCGGGAGATCTTCGCATTGCGCCGCCGGGAAATGAGGGACCTGCGCCGGCGGATGCAGATTATTTTTCAGGACCCTTATTCCAGCCTCGACCCGCGGATGAAAGTGGAGCGGATTATCACCGAACCGTTAAGAGCGACCCGGCGGGTTTCCCGCATTCAAAGGCGGGAGGTTGCGGCTGAACTGTTGCAAAAGGTAGGGTTGCGCAGCTCTGACCTGGATAGATTTCCCCACGAGTTTTCCGGCGGCCAGCGGCAGCGCATAGGCATCGCACGTTCGCTGTGCGTTCGGCCCGAACTTATCGTGGCCGACGAACCGGTGAGCGCCCTTGACGTGTCAATCCAGGCCCAGGTAATCAACTTGATGGAGGATCTTAAGGCCGAATTCGATCTTTCCTATATTTTTATTTCCCACGACCTGAGTGTGATCGAATACATCTGCGACCGCATTGCCGTGATGTATCTGGGCGGCATTGTGGAACTGGCGCCCACCAGGGAATTCAGCGTTTCAACCCGCCACCCGTACACTGAGGCCCTTCTGAAATCGGTCCCCTTCCCCGATCCCCATCGCAGAATAGAGCCATTTGCCATGGAAGGTGATGTTCCCAGCCCGATCGATCCGCCTACGGGATGTGCGTTTCATCCCAGATGTCTTTACAAATTAGACCTTTGTTCTCGAGAGAAACCGCCTCTCGTTGAAGCCGAGCCTTCTCATTTCGTGGCCTGCTGGCTCGACGGGGGCGGGGGACTCGGGAGTTGATATTGATCATTGAACAGGGAGGACATGAATGAAAATTGGTGTTGTCGGAGCGGGAGGCATGGGAAGCCTGTTCGGCGCCATCCTGGCGGAGGCGGGCAACGACGTCTGGCTCTATGATGTGTGGTCGGATCACATCCGGGCCATCAATGAAAACGGGTTGCAGATCGAACGAGAAGGCGCAAGCCGTGTGGTGAGCATCAAGGCCACCACGGACCCGGCCATAATCGGCCGGGCCGACTTGGTTATCATATTTGTAAAATCAACCCGGACCCGATCCGCTGCGCAGACGGCTTGTATGCTTGCGGGTCCCGAGGGCACGGTCATGACACTGCAGAACGGGATGGGTAACGCCGATGTCATTGCCGAGGTTATGTCGCCGGATCGCATTCTGGCGGGAACCACTTCCCACGGGGCCACAATGCTGGGCGAGGGCCGCATTCGACATGCGGGCAGCGGCGCCACCACCATCGGGGCCTGGTCTGCAACCCGGCAGGGACAGCAGCGGGCAAAGCGGTTCGCGGAGTTTTTCAACTCCGCCGGCATCGAAACTCAGGCGGTTTCAGATGTGCACAGTGTGGTCTGGAATAAACTGCTGATCAACATAGGCATTAATGCCATCACGGCCTTGACCGGGATCAAAAACGGTCAGTTGCCGGATCTGGCGATCACTCGTGAACTGAGCAGTGCGGCCGTCAAAGAGGCCGTGCAGGTGGCCGCCGCCCTGAATGTTGCAATCAGCCCCGATGCAGTGGAAACCGTTTTCAAGGTGGCAAAGGCAACGGCCGTCAACCGCTCATCCATGGGCCAGGATGTGGACAACCGGCGAGAGACCGAAATCTCGGCCATCAACGGGTTTATCGTGCGCGAGGCACGCCGGCTGGGACTTGAAACTCCTGTCAATCATACGTTGACTGCGCTGATTGAAACCCTGCAGGGCCACTACTCCTAGATTATTGTGGAATTGCCCGAAAGGCCGACCGATATATGGAAGTTTGAATTTATTTGGATTTTTGGAAAGTGAAATATATAGTCAACTCGATAGATTCAAGGAGATCTGAAAATGGGTGATAAGAAAGTCACAGTCCTCGATGTCCGACAGGCAAAAGAACAAGGTCGTAAATTGACTATGCTGACAGCCTATGATTATCCGCTCGGCCTCATTGTGGCGGAAGCCGGAGTCGATATCGTTCTGGTGGGAGACTCCCTCGGTATGGTGGTCATGGGTCTCGATGGAACCGTTGAGGTGACCATGGAAGATATGATTCATCATATCAAGGCTGTGGTACGCGGATGCAAAGGCCCGCTGATCGTGGGCGACATGCCGTTTATGAGCTACAACACCTCAGTGCGGGATGCCATTATCAACGCCGGCCGCCTGATGAAAGAGGGCGGCTGTGATGTCGTGAAGCTGGAGGGAGGGGTCGACTTTGCCCAGACCGTTAAAGCCATTGTAAAGGCAGGCATCCCCGTGCAGGGGCATATCGGCCTTACACCCCAGACGGCCGGCGCTCTGGGCGGCTTCAAGATGCAGGGCAAGGACGCCGCGGCTGCAAAACAGATTATCGATGACGCTAAAGCCCTGGAAGATGCGGGCGTATTCTCGCTGATCCTTGAAGCCGTACCCGCTCCCCTGGGCAAACTGGTCGCCGAATCAGTCAGGGTCCCGGTCATCGGCATCGGGGCGGGCGTGGATGTGGACGGGCAGGTGCTGGTCTTTCATGATGTTGTAGGCCTGTTTGACCGCTTTGTGCCCAAGTTTGTCAAACAGTACACGAATGTCAGAAAAATCATGATAGAGGCCCTGAAAGAGTACAATAAGGATGTCTTGGCCGGAAACTTCCCGGGTCCGGAGCAATCTTTCAAAATGTCGGATGAGGCCCTGGCTGAGTTAAAGAAAATGTTATAATAAAACCTAAAAACACTATAACAATGTTGATATATTTTTTTGCTGTCGAAAATAAATAAGGAGTACGCTGAATGTCGAAACCAGAAATGCTCAATTACATCAACGGTGAATGGGTCAGGTCTAAATCCGAGACCATCGGGGATGTCTGGAACCCTGCCACGGGCCGCAAGATCGCCACAGTCCGCTATGGCACCAGGGAAGATGTCGACCTGGCGGTCAAGGCCGCCAAGGAAGCCTTTCCGGAGTGGCGGGAAACCCCGCCCCTCACCAGGGCCAGGTATCTTTTTAGACTGAAGGAGTTGTTTGAAGAAAACTTTGAAGAGATCGCCCGTGTTTTGACCACGGAGCAGGGGAAAATAATAGACGAAGCCAGGGGCGAGGTCAGGCGGATGATAGAAAACGTGGAACATGCCACCGGCGTAACCACTTTGATGACAGGCTACACCCTGGAAGACGTTGCCAGGGGCATCGACTGCCTGGGTCATCGCCAGCCCATAGGTGTCTTTGCCGCCGTGGTCCCTTTTAATTTCCCCGCGATGGTTCCCTGGTGGTTCATGCCCTACGCCCTGGTTTGCGGCAACACATATGTGGTCAAGCCTTCAGAGCAGGTGCCCATGACCCAGACCAAGATCTTCGAGGTCATGGAAGATGCCGGCTTTCCTGAAGGGGTGGTAAACATGGTCCACGGCTCGAAAGATGTGGTCAACGGGCTGCTCGACCACCCGGATGTTGAAGGCATTTCTTTTGTCGGTTCCACGCCGACGGCCAAGTATATTTATCAACGCTGTGGGGAGACCGGAAAGAGGGTCCAGGCCCTTGGCGGAGCCAAGAACATCGTGGCCGTAATGCCCGACGCCGCATTGGATACAGACACATGTTCCTCGGGCGGGGGAGGCGCATCCTGTATCCCCAACGCAGTAGCTTCATTCTATGGATGCTCGGGGCAGCGTTGCCTGGCCGGCGCAATTCTCGCCCCTGTCGGGGATGCGGCGGATGAGATCGTGAGGCAATTCATGCTTTCGGCAAAGGCCGTCAAGGTCGGGGACGGTCTGAACGAAGATACCGGTATGGGACCGGTGGCCGGGGCGGCCCACCTGAAAAGGGTTCTGGGATATATTGAAAAGGGGATTGCCGAAGGGGCCGAACTTATTCTGGACGGCCGTGACTGTAAGGTTGAAGGATACCCTGAAGGATATTTTGTCGGTCCGACGATTTTCGACAAGGTCACGCCGGATATGTCCATTGCCCACGACGAGATATTCGGGCCGGTAGTCGGCATCATTCGCTGCAAAGACCTCGACGAGGTGATCAGCCTTATCAATACTCGAAGATTTGCCAATGCCGCCTCAATTTACACCAACAACGGCAAGACGGCCCGGGAATTCAAATACCGGGTCAAACCAAGTATGATAGGCATCAACATAGGCATCGCCGCACCCATGAGTTTTTTCCCGTTCGGCGGAGCGGGGGAGTCGTTTTTTGGAGATATCAAGGGTCACGGTCAGGAAATTTTCCAGTTTTTCACCGACACCAAGGTTGTTATCGAACGCTGGCTGTAGAAACGCCGGCTATGGAGGAGAGTCGCCATGCCTCTGACCAATTTCGGAAGCATTTTGAAATTCGCCGAAGAGCTGGAAGCCGAGGACCAAGGTTTTTATCGTGCTGCATCCGAAAACCCGAATTGCACAGCTCAAGCCCGCCTGTATGAGGTATTCGCGGACGATTTGAAAAAAAATCAGAAAATCATCCAGAGGATTCGCCGTGAAAACGTGACGGAAATGATTCTGGAACCTGTCGCAGGCCTGACCAGGTCTGAATTCAGCCTGGATCTCACAGGCGGTGACGAGCTGGATGACGCTGGAGTCCTGGAAAACGCGCGGATTCGTGAAGACAGGGCCCAGCGATACTACTTGAAAGCGGCCGAACAGATCAAGGCTCAACCGGAAGTAGCCCGCGGTCTCAGGCAAATAGCGAAAAAGCGCGATGCGCACTGGAAAAAACTACAAGAATTGTCCGAGTGACAACCGAGGAGTCCCACAATGAAGAGCCCACAAGAGAAAGTCACCGAACTGACCGCGCACACCTTCGGGACCTGGAGCAGGCAAAAGGCCTGGAAGACCCCGATGCTGATCACGGATGCGGAAGGGGTCTATTTTTACGACGCCAAGGGGAAACCATATCTTGATTTCTCATCACAACTCATCTGTTCCAACCTGGGGCATAAGAACAAGGCCGTGATCGAGGCCATTGTCAAACAGGCGGAAAAGCTTCCTTATGCAGCTCCGGCCTTTGTGACCGAAGCCGCTATTGAGGCGGTTGAAGCCATCCGCTCGGTCCTGCCGGGAACACTGTCCAAGTTTTTTTTCTCCACCAGTGGAACCGAGGCCAATGAGGCGGCCCTGAAAATGGCCCGCCAGTCAAAGTCTCCGGCTTATAAGGCTATTTCCAGATATCACTCTTTTCACGGCGCGACGCCTTCCGGTGCCGCTCTCACCGGAGATCCCAGGCGCTGGCTTTCGGAACAGGCCCGTTGCACGATCCAGGGTGTGCGCTTCGCCCCGGATTGCTATTGCTACCGATGCCCTTTTGCTCTGGAGTATCCGGGCTGCAATGTCCAGTGCGCCCGTTATCTGGACTACATGATCAAGGAGGAGGGTAATGTGGCGGCTTTTGTCGTGGAACCGGTGGTGGGGACCAACGGGCGGCTGGTGCCGCCCCCTGAGTATTTTCCCCTGGTAAGAGAGATCTGCGACAAACACGGGGTCCTGCTCATCTTTGATGAGGTCATGACCGGCTGGTTCAGAACCGGAACAGCCTTTGCCATGGAACACTGGAAGGTGACCCCCGACATTCTGACAACGGCCAAGGGCGCCAGCGCCGCCTATACGCCGGTGGCAATCACAGCCGCTTCAGAGAAGGTCGCCGGGTTCTTTGAGGAGGAATTCTTCTGCCACGGCCACACCTATGCCTACCATCCCCTGGCTGCATCAGCCATCCCCGCGGCTGTCTCCGAATACAAAAGGATCATGGCCGCCGGCTTACCCCAAAGGGCCTCTAAGCACTTGCAGGCGAAGCTGTACGAACTTGCGGACAACCACGAATGTGTGGGGGACGTCAGGGGGATCGGTCATTTCTGGGCTCTGGAGATCGTCAAGAACCGCAAGACCAGAGAGCCTTTCAATGTCAAGGAGGACAAGATCAGCGGCAAGCCTATGATGACCGGAAAGATCCAGGCTGCAGCCCTTGAACAGGGCCTGTTTATGTTCGCCTGGTACGACACCCTGATCATCGCCCCGCCTCTCATCGTAACCGAAGAAGAGATCGATAAGGCCGGGGTTATTCTGGACAAAGCCTTGAGCATTGCGGACAGTGAGGTGGAGCACACCGGAATGCCGCCTTCCAGGTCTTCCGAGTACAAACAACAGGTCTAGCTGTTCGAGTCCGTATTTACACTCCCACCCACTCGGCATGGCAGGGAAAGCCTCCCAGGCTCTCGGCCGAACGCACCCCGCGCAGTATAGCCTCGGCAAGGGCTTCGGCCGCAGCGGTCCCTGCGGCGCTCACATCGAGTGAAGGTGGATCTCCTGTCCGGGGCACGGACACGGCGAAAACGGTATCGCCGTCAAACATGGTGTGGGAAGGTCTGATGGTCCGAGCCATGCCGTCATGGGCCATCTGTGCGATCTTGGTGAGCTGTGACTTGCTAAAGGGTGCGTTGACAGCTATCACGGCCAGGGACGTGTTCGCGCCCGGAAAGATCCCCGGCTCGGATTGACTCATCAACATTCGCGTGGAGTCCATAAACGTTCCCTTCTGTTCGCCCCGTGTCCCGGCCAGGATGGTTCCGCTCCAGGGATCCACCACATCCCCCACCGCATTGACTGCTGCCAAGGCCCCGACAAGGGCGCCATCTGCAAGCCCCACCAGGCTGGAGCCAAGCCCGCCCTTCATGGCGAGCTCCATACCCATGATCTTTCCCACAGTAGCCCCGGTTCCCGCCCCCACGTTACCCTGAATCACACTATCGGGCGCCGCTGCCTTGGAGGCCTGGTAACCGGATCCTGCATCCGGCCGCGCTGATGACTCGCCGGCACTAAGGTCGTAAAGGACCGCAGCAGGTACAATAGGCACAAGAATGCCACCGCCGGTGTCCAAACCTATCCCTTCCTCCTCCAGGCATTGAACCACCCCTCCCGCCGCATCCAGGCCGTAAGCGCTTCCGCCCGACAGTACCAGTGCGTGAACCCGGTCCACTAAATTGACGGGATTCAAAAGATCGGTCTCGCGGGTGCCGGGTGCAGAACCCCTTACATCCACGCCTGCAACCACTCCCTCCGGCTGAAACCGGATCACGGTGCATCCGGTAAGGTTTGCCATGTCGCTGAAATGTCCTACAAAAACCCCTTTAATTGCCGTAAGAGTATCATTAACCGGCATATGTTTGCTCCTCCCTTCAAAAGCTCTTCTAATAAGCCTCGCTTAGACGGCACACGCATTACGATTTCTGGGCGGGTAGGTTCTTCCCCCAGGATTCTGATTCACTCCAAAGCCCATCTTTTGGTTTACGGCATGGGTGAGAAATCGATAGTGGAGATAGCCAAAAGGTGTAAATAAACCAGGGTGTTGCACTTACACTCTCATGTGACCATGACATTGGAGGTTATGGGTTTTTGAAAAGATGATCCAGTATGTCTGATTTTGTTGCGTCAGGGTTATTGGATAAGAAGGTGGCAATATGTGTTGCCGCATAGGCCGATGCGATTGATGTGCCGGCATAGATTCCCGGGTCAGCCATATATCCCACTGGCATATTGGCAAATCCAGGCATGAAGCCATCGACAAAATCACCAAAATTGCTGTTCTCCCATTGTTTTCCATCAGGCGTCAGCGCCCCGACACTTATGACGTTTTCGTATGCTGCAGGATACACTGGCTTGCCCGTTGGCTTGTTGCCGGCTGATGCAACAAAAACCAGCCCTCTAGAGGCACCATAATTAATGATGTCGTTAACAAAATCACTTCTTGTATCCGACCCCCAGCTCATATTGACAACCCTTGCGTTGTGATCTAGTGCAAAATCAATGGATCGCATCAAGACATCGCTGGACATAAATCCGTTTTTGTCAAAGACACGGATGGAAATGACAGGATTCGACGTGATGCCTTGCTCCATTTCAGATCCCATTGGATGGACATATCCGGCTGCAAGCATAACCATCTGGGTACCGTGCCCTAAAGAGTCCAAAGCGGGAACGTTGGGGTTAAATGCGTTTTTTGATTCAAGAACATAGTTTTCAGGTAGTTTATCAGGCAGTAACCCGGAATCGAGTACAGCTATGGCTTGCCCATGGGGTCTGACCGGGCTTGAATTGACCTCAATGCGCATATCATTGCGGGTCGAATATTTATGAGGTTGATCAATGGGATAGGCGTAGTTGGGTTCTGCGGATTCAAATCGGGGGTCGGTCTTGATTTGTTCAATCAGTTCTAACACGGATGTGTCGGGCGGAAGTTTGATCCGGTATAGGTTTATGGCACGGTTAACAGAAAGGAGTTTCCCATTAAACTCCCCCAGTATCTGATATAATATACTGTCATTTAATCCATCTATAAAGCGAATCAGTATTTCATTTTTTACATAAAACGAACCGTCTTTGGGGTTCCTGGCAATATCAAGTGCGATATCATTGTCCAGAGACACCATTTGGTCTTTCTTGCCATGATCAAAAATATGTATTTCGGTCAGCCGAAGCCGCCCATTGTTCCTGTGCGGTTCACGTTCCCACTGCATCACATGATTGAGGGGATAAAGCACCGATTTTAAGGCAGATTCCATGGGACGGTCAACAAGATGGGAGGTGATCAAAGGATCCATCGACGGATCCATACGGACTATGATTCCGGTTTGATTGGAAAAATCCGCCATCAGTGTTTGTAAGGGTACTTCGTGGGCATGGATGGTGATCCGGCCATCATTTACAATGAGCTCATAACCCAGTGCGAGTGGCGCGGAGAGGAACAGTGCGGCGAGAAGCGCTATCGTTGATTTAATTATCCGTTTCAAAGGATTCATAACCTCTCATGGGGCGAAACAGGTTCACAAATTTAATGCAGACAATCGAGCAGATCCTGATCAAGCTGTGATCCCGCCTTTTCCTTCCATACCCGGAGGGGGGTTCCGGCGAATGCTGTTGAACAGGTCTTCCATTAGGTCCCGACCTCCTTGACCGAGTCCGTGATAGAGGCTCCCCATGAAGCGCAAGGTGTTGGAGGCCGCATCCACAAAAGACCACCGGCAGTTATCGAACCTGCAGTTGTTAAAAGCAACGGATCCGGCTCCTCCATACTGAAGGTCACACCCGATGAATGTGCAATTCTCGTACTCCTGGTTGTCTAGACGGATGGTTTCTCCATGGAATGTCTTACCCTCATATTGCATGTTAAGTGTCTCCTTATGTCAATTAGCGGTTTCCGTGAACCCGCGCCTGTTCGAAACCATTAGCTGTTGCGACGATCGATTCCGGATCATGTAAGCTATATCAGTTGCCGACAAAAAGCTTACTGTTAATCGGCTCATTCCTGAACCACGTCCTCCTCGTGAAAACGCCTCGGCGACACACCTCCAGTCCTCTCAAATCCGTCGATCCATGCGCGAACTCGTTCCTTGCCGTATGCATCTTCCCATCCAGTCAAAATGCGCTTGACCGGTATATCGGAGAAGACGCCGACTTCCTCAACGTATTCCATGAAGTGTTGCCTGTCCAGGTTGTAGGGTTGAAATAGGGAGTCGTTGAGGCCGTCAAACTCCAGCGGAGCCACGCGGTGCCTGTGGCATAGCTCCGCGTTGAAAGCGGGTGTGGCCTTTACCCACCTGTCTTCCAGATAAAACTCGTTATACCCGTGAAACACAAAAAGGTTCGTTCCCATGTAATCGAGGAGCTGCCTGGTGGAGAGGTGGTTCCGTACATGCGCAAACCCTACCCGTGCAGGGATGTTGCATGCCCTGGCAAGGGCGCATAGTAGGGAAGCCTTGGGCACACAGTAGCCTTGGCCCGCCTGGAGAACAACGCTGGCCCTGTAGTGTTCAGGCCTGTAGAACGGATAATAAGGAGTATAACGTATACCGTCCCGGACAGCGTAGTATAGCCTGACAGCTTTGGCAGAGGGGGATTCACCGGCTCCCGATACAACCTCCCGGGCGAATGCCTTAATACTGGGATGGTCACTGTCAATTATCTCGGTGGGCTCGAGAAATCGGCTTTCAGGTTTGTCCATGACCATGGTAAAATCTCCTTTTCAGGTCTCAGATAATACGCCCGGGAATGTTTTCCTATACCATAACCCTGGGGCCTGCGTCAAAAAGAGAGACTTTTCCCTTGACACGGGCATTGCCCATTATTTACAGTTATTTTGTAGCTAAAATGTAGTTAGAATATGGTCCGAGGTGGGAGCTTGTATTTGTGAAGAGATTTCCGGAGCGTGCCGGATTGAAATACTTTAATGGAATGAGAACACTGTGGCCTACGAAAAGCAAAAAAATGATCAGGATATGACTCCCGGCATAAATACCAAGGTTAAGTTTGAAGTCTACGGGGAGGAAATGATCGAGAAGAAGGTCAAGCTGAGCGGGAACAGCGGAAGAGTCTATCTGCCGCCGGACTGGGTTGATCATCATGTCAAGATCATTCGAATCGACTAAGGGTAATGGGAATCGGTAAGGACCCAAGGGAAAAGGACCTTGTTGTGGAAAAGGTGCTCATAAGAAGGCTTAAGGATGAAGATGTTGAGGAGATCGGGGGGATTCAGGAGCGTATTACCAAAATCCCGATTACTCAGGATTTCCTGGAGATAATTCGAGAGAATGCGCAGAAACCCGATAATGCCTGTTTTGTTGCAGAGCGCAACGGCGCAATCGTAGGGTTCATGGTCAGCAGCATTCTTTCAGGTATTTTCGGTGTGGAGAGAAGCGCCTGGATTTCCATCCTGGGTGTGGACCCCAAATTCATGGGTCAGGAGATCGGAAGAGCGCTCGCCCGTGAGATCTTTACGTTCTATGAAAGCAGGGGAATAAAGAGCATATATACTTCAGTGAGATGGGATTCCACGGATCTCCTGTCGTTTTTCAAGACCCTTGGTTTTGACAGGAGCAACTTCATAAACCTGAAAAGGGTCCTTGATTGATCCGGAAACCTGACCGGGCAGTTTTTTTAGAGTTCAGCCAGCCTCCCTGCCAAGACTCCCCCCGGCTTAATTCACCTGTGACAGGAACCTTCTTTGCTTGTTCCACCATCTCCTTGGTTTCTCCGACCCGGGAACAAGACACTCTTCAGTCTATGACGGCTCTGCCGGGAACAGGACCACTTCCGGTAAGGCGCACCGCCGTCTCGATTCGAGGTCTGTAAGCAACGTGATATTGAAAACGCCCGCGTGTCACAAGGAGGAATAAGCAGTATGATCACTGCAGGAATTGATTGCGGCGCAGATCACACCAAGACAGTCGTCCTCAAAGATGGAGAAGTCATCGGACGGGCAAAGGTGCGAACAGGGTTTGACTTGGAAGAGGCTGTCCGGGATTCGCTGGACGGGGCCCTAAAGGCGGCCGGGATCCGAATGCAGGACGTTGATAGAGTAGGAGGAACAGGCTCCGGCAGTGGTTCAATCACTCCTGTGGACCTCAAGGTTGAGGACCAATCGGCAATGGGAAAAGGGGCCAATTACTATTTCGCCTCTGCCCGGACAGTTGTGGATGTGGGAGCTGAGGAAGGAAGGGCTGTAAAGATCGATGGCCTGGGGAACACCATGGAGTTTGTCATAAACGAGAGGTGTGCGGCCGGCGCCGGTGTTTTCATCGAGACAATGAGCAGAGTCCTTGAAATCCCGCTGGA
>CAYPSZ010000190.1:0-10230 GCA_964413125.1 uncultured Desulfobacterales bacterium | reverse complement strand
TTGACTGCCTGGCCGTATATCTCCTGGAAGAGCTCCTCGCTGATGTACTCTTGGTCCAACGCCACGTAGCCGCAGTTTTGAACCTCCGCACAGGATCGACGTGAATATGTAAGGAAACGGATGAACTCGGCGTTGGACTGAGCCGCCCAACCCTCGGCAATGTTGTTCATTACAGACACTGGAGAAGCGGTAATTGCGTTTTTAGTAACCGCCCAGTAGACTATTCGAGTAAGCAATCTTGCTTGTTGCCGGCAATCCAAGTCTTCAAAGCGCGTTATTTTCATATTCACAGGTCAAAAACCGTTCGGAAGGCCCGCGGGAAGAAGATCCCTGCCGTAGAATCGATGACAGAGGAAACGGCGAAGTTCGTCGTTGCTCAAGCCTTTTGGTGCGGAGGCCAGGACCATTACGCGCGCCGCCTCAAACATCCGCGCCCCGGCAAGGAAGCGTTCTTCCCCTGTCATTTCCATATATTTGCGCCGCAAAAGCATTTCAGTTTCTTGGCTGGTATCTTTCATGCCAGGCATTCCTCAAGGAGGTGTCTTACACCAAGGTGTTGCGCCCAATGGTTGAGGTAGCCGGCATCAAAACCAGTGGTCAGAATGTTTCTCACATCGGTCAACTGCATTTCGGACCGGGAGTCTTTCGCCCAATAGAGTTTGGACAGAATGAGGTCTTCCTTGCTGACCAGATAGGCATAAAAGTCTATGATTTTAACACATATTCTACGCGAAAACTCCACTTGGCGATATTCGGCGGCTTTGCGCACGATACAATCGATCTTTATCACGCTTTCGCCGTGAATCATATTGAACATGCCCTCCTGATACACGGCTTCTTGAACGGCTTCCCTAGAAAGCACATAATCAGGCGAAAAAAGGTGTTCAATGATTGCTGCATGATCCGATGAAATGTCTACTACCATATCAATATCGCGAGTCATCCGAGGGACCGCATAATAGTTCATGGCCATGGACCCGGTGAGCATATAATCGATACCGGCTCCGTTCAGGCGCCCGCAAACATCCCGCAAGATGTCTATTTCGTTTAGTAAAACCATTCACTCGGAGAGGCTTGAAGGCATGGGCCTATTGAGTTGGTCAATCCGGTAGGCGGAGGGGGAATCGGATCACCCGGCCTTCCCAGTGTAGTGGGGGCGCTCTACCACTGAGCTATCCGCCTGGAATATCAATGCCTTCTGGATGATTGATCCGCGTGGGGGCTGCGGGTTATGTAGTCTTTGCATGTTACAAAGCGGCAGTCGGAAAAGGATTGGATGAGGTTTTGGAGTCTGGCGCGTGTTTTTTTCAGGTTCGAGTAGTGACGGAGCCTGCGGGTGAAAGAGGCCTCTGTTACGCGCGGTTGTTCAGGGTCTATTTCCCAGGGGTGGAGGTACATGACGTAGGCGTGGTGGTTTTTGAGGATCCTGCGTACGCCTGAGCGGAAGACCCTTTCCGGGATGAGCCTGAAGTAGGCGCCCCCGCCCCAGGGGATGGTGCGGCGGCCCAGTTGCATGTTGCTGATGGGGAGTTCATAGAGGCCTTTTACGGGCTGCATGAGGGCCGGGTTTCGGGCGCCGTTTCCGTTGTGGTGCAGGATGAGGCGGCCGTAGCGGCCGTGCAGGCTGAAGGAGTTGTAGCTGGAGTCGTAGAGATAACCCGCATTCCGGATGTGCTCGAGGATTTGTTGGTTTATGGAGAAGCTGGGCGCCCGATAGCCTGATACGGCTTGGCCTGTTATGTCCTCCAGGGTGTTTTTGCTTTGGGTCAGGTCCTGTTTGAGGGCGTGTTCAGACTGGGTGGTGCAGAGTTCGTGGGTGCAGCCGTGGGAGGCGACTTCGTGGCCCCGGGCAAGGATTTCGCGCACCAGGCCTGGGAGGCGGCGGGCGATCCAGGTCAGGATGAAGAAGGTGGCGCTGGTCTTTTGGGGGCGCGCCCCGTCCAGGAGGTCCAGGAGGTTTCGGGTGTTTTGCTCCACGCGGAGTTCGCGCTCGGGCCAGGAGGAAAAGGGAATGGACGGCTTGAAGTTCTCCACCTGGAACCAGTCTTCAACGTCTATGGTTATTAGTATGTTCCGGTTTGATGAGATGGTCGGGACCTCTTTTCTTATGGCGCGGAGGCAAAGGGGCGTCAGAATTCTCTTTTTGCCTTGAAAAAGCGGTGGATGGTGGAGCGTACGGTCTCTGCGATGTGATCCGCCAGATGATTGACGGTTTCCGGGTCGGGCCCGGGCTTTTCCGGGGTCGAGTTCAGGGTCAGTTCGTCACGGATCTGATCCAGGGTGAAGCCCTTTCGCTTGAGGCGTTTTATCTCCGATAGGAGCAGCAGGTGGTCTGCGGTGTAGCGGCGCTGCCCGCCCCTGGTCCTTAGGGGCACCACGATCCCGTTTAAGACCTTTTCCCAGTAACGTAGTGTGTGGGTTGACACATTGGCTCTGATACCGGCTTCCCGGATGGTGTAGGTTCGTTCGTTCAAAGGCTTAGGCCGGGCATGCTCCGCACCCTTGAGTT
This sequence comes from uncultured Desulfobacterales bacterium, assembly GCA_964413125.1. Classification (GTDB taxonomy): domain Bacteria; phylum Desulfobacterota; class DSM-4660; order Desulfatiglandales; family HGW-15; genus JAIPEI01. The sequence goes on along the minus strand of CAYPSZ010000190.1, from coordinate 7,721 downwards.
ACATGGGTCAACTCATGTAAGGGTTCGAAATTAATGATTAAGTTCTAAATGAAGCCCCTACTTGCCGCCCATTTTAATCTTTTGGAAGGCCCGGGGCAACTCTAACTTACGCTCTAAATTAAGCAAGAATGGTGCCATATTCCATGAATGAGTCCCGCGATATAACCCTCTGAAAGACCGCCCGTTTTCAAAACCTGCAAAACCTATACGGATAGAGTGTTTCCAGGGGCTGTTGAATTCCTGTTCCATGAGTGGGCATAAAATTACACGCATGGGTCTTATTGGACTTCAAGACCCATATCGGCATGTCGAGGGTAAAACTTAACGTTCAATTTTGGATAGCAGGAGGTAAGTTGATATGAGCAGGGCAAAGGCCAAGACAAACACCACCAGGCCGGACATGTCGTGAACAATGCCTTCGGCCACATGTGCGCCGATCCAGTGGGCCGCAGCAGCGGTCATGCTGAGGCGGAAGATGTTGACGGCAATGGCGATGGGCACTGCGGACAGAAACAGGATCCACTTGGAGACTTTGGAAAGCGGCACAATGTAGGCCAGGGCCCCGCTCAGGGCTAGAAGGGATGTGAGGGACCTAAGCCCTGAGCACGCATCCACCACCTCCAGCGTGGTGTTGGCCAGGTGAAGCACGTTGCCCTCTCGAAAGACGGGTATGGTGAGAAGCTGTATGGCCCCTGCCGCCAGTTTGGATGCAAAGAGCTGGAGGGGAAATGCGATCTTGTTCCATATTATGGCCGGGATGGGGATCATTAGCAGGAGGTAGATAATGGGCACAAGGGCCTTTTTGGTAATGTCCTTTCCAAAGAGATACAGGGTGATGCCCAGGATGGTCACCAGCATGGAAAAGCGCATGGTGAAAAGCTCGGCGCCTATGTTGCCCAAGATGTGAAGCCCCATGCCCGCAAGGATTATGAGGAGCCCCCAGAAGTTCGTGTCAGCAGGCGTTTCAGCCAGTTCTTCCTTCTTCTGCCAGAGCATGTAGGCTGCAATGGGGGGGATCAGAAACCCGTGGGAGAAATTGGGGTCTATGGACCAGTCCCCCACCAGCTTGATGATGGTGCGGGAATAAAGCACACCGAAACACCCCATGAGGATGAGGAGCTGGATCAAAGTGCTTTGCTTTATGGGCAGTTGCTTAATCATGCAGTCACCTGAATCTCAATGAAATAGTGAACCCTCCCAACGAACCCAACGAACCTAACGATCCTAACGATCCCAACGAACCCAACGAACCCAACGAACCTAACGAAACTAACGATCCCAACGAAACTAACGATTCTTTTAGGACGGCAAATAATCTTCCAAAACCGGTATAACCCGCCCAGCAAACTCCTCAAGCGTTTCAAAAGCAGCCTCTTCTCCTAACGAGCCCACAGGCGAGATCAAGCGCACAAAGGATCCGTCCGTACGGTTCTTGGTTATGGAGTCCATAACCAGGTAGATCTTCTGGAGGTACTCCGACGCTATGAAGCGGCCGCGGGACTGAAACCAATAAAGGACCAGTTGCCGCTCGGAGCCCTTTTGGAGGGTGAGCTTGATCACCTTGATCTCATTTTGCCGGTCCGGAATGCGGAGGGGCACGATGGAGGTCTTCACAATGTTCCAGCCGCCGCCCGGCATGCAGTTCTTGGGGGAATGGATCAGTTCGCCCTCCCGCTGGCTCTCGTAAAACCCCACGTAGAGCTGAACCACGCCGCCTTCAGGGTTGCGGTAGGTGGCCATGAAGGAGTCGTCCACGCCCAGGATTTCGTATATTTTGTCGTCAAAGCGCTCGGTCCTTCCCGCCCAGGAGTCGATTTTGACGGGGAAATCGGAAAGGGGCCTTAGGGGCGGTACGTCTTTTGAGTGGGCTGCATACTGCATGACAACGGCCGTTGCGATTATCACGCCCGCGATCGCCAGGGTATGCTTGAGTTTCATAAAAAGTCCTCCGTAATACCGGGGTGGGCCGAGGCCTCTTGAGGCGGCCTATTGGGCGCCCCTTCCCAGAAGAACGATCTTTACGGTGTGAAAGATGATTATCAAGTCCAGCACCATGGACATGTTCTTCACGTAGTACAGGTCGTATTTGAGTTTTTCAAGCGCATCTTCTTCCGAATCGCCGTATGGGTACTTGATCTGGGCCCAGCCGGTTATGCCCGGTTTGACCGAATGCCTTTCGCTGTAATAGGGGACGGTCTGCTTCAGTTTTTCCACAAAGAACTTACGTTCGGGCCGGGGCCCCACAAAGCTCATGTCGCCCTTGAGCACGTTCCACAACTGGGGGAGCTCGTCTATGCGGAGCTTGCGGATGAGGCGGCCCACCCTGGTGATGCGGGGGTCGTCCTCGGAGGCCCACACCGGGCCGGTGGCCTGCTCCGCGTCTTCCCGCATGGAGCGGAACTTGTGGAGCATGAACTCCTCGTCATCCTGCCCCACCCTTTTCTGGGAGAAGATCACAGGCCCCCGGGAATCGAGCTTTATGGCCAGGGCGGTCAAGGCCATAAGGGGGGAAAGGACAATGAGCATGAATACGGACAGGCAGAGCCCCACCAGGCGCTTCATGAAGCGAGAGAGGGGCGGTTTTCTGAAGCCTTCGGAAAATATCAGCCAGCTCGGGTTGATCTTTTCCACCAGCACCTTGCCTGCGATCTGTTCGTAGAAGCTCTCGCCGTCTATTACCGTAAGCCCCCGGATCTTGCACCTCAAAAGCTCATTGTAGGGCATGATTCCCCTTTTGTCGTCCAGGGCCACGATTATGCTGGCGGCATCCTCGGCCTCGGCAAGATCGCAGAGCCCGTCGAACCCTTTGCGAAGCGGGATGTCTTCGGGAGGGGTTATTGAAGAGTTCTCCTTGGGGTGGCACAGGATCCCGCGGATGTCGTAGCTCAAATCCCTGCGGATGTTTACGGCATCCAGCAGGTCGCAGGCGAGAGAGCCTGATCCCACGATAAGGGCCTTGCTGGTGAACAGGCGGTGGCTTATGATGAGGTTATACAGGAGCCGCCAGGAAACCAGAAAACCGATCAGAAACACCAGGCTGAGAAAAAACACCCACCTGCCGATGATGGCGTCCGGCCACACGAAGTAGACCACGGCCAGGGCGATGGATGTCATGCCTATGGACTGGATGAGCCTTGTGGCCAGGTCCAGGGTGCTGTCGGCAGCGCGTATTTCGTAAAGGTCGTTGAAGTAGAGGCTCAACTGGGTGACAACGGATACGAGGAGGACCTTGGGCCAGATGAAGGAGAGGAGCTCCATCAGGCCCAGTTGGGGCATGAAGAAAAAGAACGAGGCCAGAAACACGGCCCCGAAGATAAGGATGCCCTCCCCCACTATGAATATGAACTCTCTCCAGGATAGGTATCTGCGGAGGATCGGCAATGGTTTGGGGCTCCGGGGGTTTGGCTGTTAAGCTGTTGAGCTGTTAAGTTGTTTAGCTGTTGAGCTGTTTTGCTGTTTTGCTGTTTAGCTGTTTGTGTGTTGGGCTGATACGTTTATTGGTTTTTAGGGCTTGTTGTAGTAATAGCCTGAGTAATATTTGCGATAGCTTTTCATTGGTTCGCTGTATCCATTGAAAACGACTCCTAGAATGCGTTTTTTGTCCAGGTTCTTTATGCCGTTTACGACCGCCTGCCTGGGGGACCTTCCGGACATGGTCACCAGAAGGATCCCGTCCACGTGGCGGGAGAGTACGGTGGACTCTGAAGTGAACGTTGTGGGGGTGGCGTCCAGGATGATGAACCTGTCTTCGTACCGAGCCCTGGCCTCGTCTATGAAGGCCTCCATTTTCTTTGAGGAGAGGAGTTCGGCCGGGTTCTTGGGTATGGTGCCTGCGCTCAGGATGGAGAGCTTGGGGATATCGGTCTTTATAAGGAGTTCGGGGATGCTGCGCTTGCCCGTGAGGTACTCGGCAAGACCTTCACCCGGAGTATAGCCGAAATAGGTGTGGATTTGCGGCCTTCGCAGGTCGCAGTCAATGAGAAGGACGTGTTCGTCGATGCCCAGCGCTATGCTCACGGCCAAATTGGCGGACACAAAGGTCTTGCCCTCCCCCGGAAACGTACTTGTTACGAGCACGGTGCGGGGGGGCGGGCCGTCTTCTTCCCTGATCAACTGGAGCTGCGCGCGCAGCACCTTGAAGTTCTCCGCGTCCACCGACTCGGGAGAGTTCAACACAATGAGCTTGGGGCTGTATTTGCGCCTGCCTGCCGCCTCACGGATGCGGATGAGCTCGGGGTCCTCCACAACCACCGGCTTGGGGCCGGCGGGCTGAAGGGGTTCCGTTCTTATCTCCTGCTCTATTTTCTGCTTCTCAAGTGCGTCTGCAATTTTTCCCATTAAACGTTTACCACCTCACTTTTTCACGAAACCTCAGTCAGGTCCCGATAAACGGAAGGACACGCTTTACAAAGCCGATGGTGGCGGCGATGCCCTTGTTGTAAAGGACGATACCGGTGGACAGGCCCACAAACCCCACCGCCACGCCGCCCGCCTTGAGGAGTTTTTTCAGTTTCAACACCCTCTCTTCCTGCGCGGTGTAGCGGTAGGGAAGGCTGATCAGGACCGGGAGCCCCAGGTCATTGATCATTTCCTTGGGCTCCTTGTAGGAGGTGTCGGTTATTTCTCTCAGGTAACCCAGCCCGCCGCCCAGGCCCAGACCCAGGACCAGGGTCAGGAGCAGGATCCTGCGCATGTCCGGCTCCACCGGAATCTCGGGCCGCTTGGCCGGATCCAGGATTCGGAACTGCTCGCCCTTTTGTTTCTTTTCCATGCTCACGGCCAGCTCGGCCTCCAGCTTGCGGTTGAGGAGGGAGTCGTATAGGCTCTTGAGATTCTCGTAGTCGCGCTTCAACGACAGGATCTCCTGCTCCCGCTTGGGGGCCTGTTCCACCCTCGTCTGATAGACCTCCAGGCGCTCCTTGCTCTTAACGATGTCGGCCCTCAAGCGCGCTATTTCGCCATCCACCTGGGCCAACTGGGGCCTGAACATATCCTCCGGAGAAGGCATCATGGGAGTCATGTCCATGGCGGGCGGTTCAAGATCGGGTAAGGGGTTGTCTTCCAGCTCCAGGCTTGCGGTCTCTTGGGCCTCCTGGGCCTCGAGCTTTTCGATCATGCTCTTTACGCGGCGCACATCCGGATGGTTTTCGGTGTACCTCATTAGGAGCTCATCCAGTTGCCCGCGCAACGAGGCGAGCTGCCCCGATTCAAAACCGGCCGAGTCGTCATCGAAATCGAACAAGGCCTGGTTGCCCGAGAAATCCGCCATCTGCTCGGCCATGCGTTTTTGTTGCGCGATCTGCTGCTGAAGCATAAGCCTTCGGTTCTGCGCATCCTGCAGGCTCTTTTCCAGGTGCTCTATCTGGGACTGCATGCGCGCGAGCATGCTGAGATTGGTCTGGAGCTGCTCGGGCATGGCTCCGAAGTGCTTTTCGCGGTATGCCTTGAGGGTCTCCTCCCTCTCTTCCAGGCGTCTACGTACCGTATCCAGTTCGTCCGCCAGAAAGCTGGAGGTGCCCAGGGCGTGGGATTCCCGGATCTTGAGGTTTTCGGAGATGAAGTTGGATGCAAGGGCGTTGGTTACGTCCCGGGTGAGTTCCGGGTCCCCGTGGCGGAAAGAGATGGCAAAGGTGCTCTCCCCTCCTCTTCCCCTTCCGCCCACATCCACGCGGATGTTTTTCCTCAGGGTCTGGACTTTGCTCTCCATGAGCATCCCTCTGCCTTCATAAAGCCCTCGCTCCGATATGATGGCCTCGAGGTTGGTGCGGCTGGTGACCTGCTGGGTTATGGTCCTCAGCCTCTCCTGGATTCCGCGCTGCACTATGGAGCGAACGTAGGCCTGGGGCACCTCCTGAGGCTGCACCAGGATAAGGGTCTGAGCCTCGAAGACCGGATCGGCATTGAGCGCGAACGAAAGTCCCCCCAGAAGCACTACCAGAAAAGGGATCATGACCCAGTAGAACCGCCGTTTCGCTATATCAATGTATTTTTTTATTTCCGATGCTACTTCCATTTACTCCGCCTTGACATTTTTTTGTTTACATCCGTTGGGATCGTTTGGTTCGTTTGGTTCGTTAGGTTCGTTAAGTTCGTTAAGTTCGTTGGGGTCGTTGGGGTCGTTGAGATCGTTGGGTTCGTTTATATTTTTTTGTGGTTTGTGGGCTTGGGTTTTCATATTGCACCTTCATCTCTTCGGCCGCCATGCAAGCTTGAGGACCGGTCATCGCTCTTTAAGACCTCTCGTGGTTGTCGTACACAGGGCGGCCGAATACGGCATGACCGGGACCCTCAGGGCAAGTATGCAATAGCCGTACCAATCCCCCCGTAACGACTGCACACCGCCCGAAACCCTTGTCAGGAAAGGCCCAGACCGGCGAGCTTGTTGTAGAGCGTCTTGTAACTGATGCCCAGCATGCGGGCTGTTTGACGCTTGTTGCCGTGGCTTGCCCTGAGTGCATACTCAATGACTTTGGTCTCTATTGCCTTTTCGGCCTCTGCTTTGAGTTTCTTGAGTGGAATCAGCCTTGCCGGATGATCTTCCTTGCCGCCGCCTTCCTTCACCCCGTCTTTGAACCCATCCTTGCCCGGCATCTCTCCGTCCACAAGCCGGGTCCGCATGATGTCTTCCTGTATCTCCTCAGGTGTTTCCCCGCAAAGCATTCTCAAGACCATGTTTGCGAGTTCCCGGACATTGCCGGGCCAGTGGTATTCCTCAAAAAGGATGCTGAGGGCATCGGGAACGGTAAAAGACCCTTTACCGTCAAGGAGGTTGCGGTGCAGTTCCACAAAGTGCTCTATGAGCAACGGGATGTCGTCCTTGCGCTCCCTTAGGGGAAGGAGTTCGATCTTGATGACGTTGAGCCTGTAGTAGAGGTCCTCCCTGAAGAGGCCGGTCTTTACGTCGCTTTCCAGGTTGCGGTTGGTGGAGGCGATTACCCAGGCATCCGCCTTGATCTCCTTTTTGCCGCCCAGGGGATGGAAGGTGGCGCTTTGCAGGACCTCCAGCATCTTGGCCTGCAGGTCCTTGGGCATGTCGCCGATCTCATCCAGAAACATCACCCCGCCTGCGGCCAGTTCGAACTTGCCGGGCTTTCGATGATCCGCTCCCGTAAAAGCGCCCTTTTCATAGCCGAAGAGTTCGCTCTCCAGGAGGGCCCCGGGGAGGGCACCGCAGTTGACCTTAACAAAAGGTTTGCCCGCCCGGGGGGACCGGGTGTGAAGGAGGCGGGACACCACTTCCTTGCCCGTGCCTGTCTCGCCCGTGATGAGGACATTAAACCCCGTATCCGCCACCATCTTGACAAGGTTGCGGATTTTTTCGATTGATTCGTGCTTTCCCACCAAAGTGTGTATCATGTTACCTATTTTGGTCACCATAATCCCGTTGTCAAGCAAGATTTAGTTTCCAAATAGGGGACGCGCAAATAGGGGACGTACATCATATTATTACTTTTCAGCTTCTATGCAATATTCTCGCTCTCGCACCGGATACGTACCCGTTTTCACAGCGTTGCTGATCGCAGGCTGGTTGAGCGGGGTGGCAGGTATAGTTTGAAGCCCTCTCCCATTCCAAACTCCCACGACGGATTACGAATCACCCGAAAGCCCGGGCCTTCTACTATTCTGAATCTCTGCGCGAGAGAAGAGCCCTTTTAAACTAATAATATGATGTACGTCCCCTAGTCCATGGGCTATTGTGTCAGCACCTCCTGTATGGTTTG
>CAYPSZ010000189.1:0-3649 GCA_964413125.1 uncultured Desulfobacterales bacterium | reverse complement strand
ATCTGGTGGAACTGGCTTGTTCCGCCCGTCCTGTGCCTGTCCCTGCTGATTATGACGGTCACCTTCCTGGCCGTGAGCCTCGAGAAGGTGTTTGATCCGAGATTAAGGGAAATATTGTGAGTGTAAGCATTAATGAACTGAGTGTGTCTTACAGGTCCGACGACCATACGCTGCTGGCGCTGGATCAAGTGGACCTGAGCTTGCAGCCCGGCAGCATCACCGCCCTGATAGGCGAGTCCGGCTCCGGAAAGACTACTCTGGGGAAGACCCTCATGGGACTCCTGCCGGAGTATGCCGAGGTCAAGGGCAGTGTGAAAATTGATGACCTGGAGATCACCGGCGCAAGCGAGGCGACCCTCAATCGGATCCGCTGGTCCAGGATCGCCATGCTTTTTCAAAACGGCTCCCAGAACCTAAACCCGGTTCATAGAATCATAGATCAAGTGGCCGAACCGCTTATCCTTCACCGTACCGCACAAAAGGCGGAGGCATTGGCACGGGCCCGGGAGGCACTTGAGAAGATGGGGCTCAATCCATTGCTGGGCAGGCGATTCCCGCATGAATTAAGTGGCGGAGAGGTGCAGAGGGCCCTTCTGGCCATGGCCCTGATAATGGATCCCGAGGTCCTGGTCCTGGACGAGCCCACGGCGGCGCTGGATGCAATGACCAAGGCCTTTGTGAGCAGGGTCATTATGGATGCACGGGACCACGGCAGGGCGATTTTATTGATTACGCACGACCTGGACGTGGCAAAGAAACTGGCGGACCACCTGGTCATGCTCTATATGGGACAGGTAATGGAAACCCTGCCGGCAAGAGATCTTTTCTCCTATCCGCTTCACCCATATACCCTTGCCCTCGCTCGCTCCTACCCGAGCCTGGATACCCATCGGGACCTGGGGGGTATCCGGGGAGACGCCTTTTATCGAGTCATCCATCGCCACCCGGAAAACAACGGGGCGGTCAGGCCCCACTCGCATGTGGTCGGGAGTGCATCCATCCATGAAAACGGTCATACACCTCCCCGAGGCTGTCTCTTTCAGCCCCGGTGCACCCAGGCAAAGGCGGATTGCGAAACAAAGAGCGTTTCCCTGCTGCCTGTGAAAAACCACCAGGTCCGGTGCCTGCGGGGAGGTATTGTAACCATCCTCGACCTTGAAGAGGTCGACAAAAAATACGGCGATGTCAAGGCCCTGGGACCCACGAGCCTTGGCCTGAGGGCCGGTGAGACCTTCTGTCTCGTAGGCGAAACCGGGTCCGGCAAAACCACGCTGGCCATGATTGCAGCAGGGGTCCTCGATCCGGACAACGGCCGCCGGATCTTTGAAGACAGGGATATGGACATGTGGGTGAGAGAAGACTACAGGTCTCTTGCCGGAAGGATAGGGGTGATCCATCAGAATCCTGTTCAGGCGGTGAGCCACAGGTTCTCGGTATTTGACATTGTCGCCGAGCCTCTCAGGATCCAGAAACAGGAAAAGGACAAAGAAGAGATTAAAAAGAGGGTATTGGAGGCGCTCAAGGATGTTCACCTCTCCATTGAGCCGGAGTTTGTCCGCCGCTACCCCCATGAGCTCAACATGGGCGCCCTGCAGCGGGTTTGTATGGCGCGGGCCCTGGTGTCAAGGCCTGTCATGGTGGTGGCCGATGAACCCACCAGTTCCCTGGACCCGAGTGTTCAGGCCAAGGTCCTCAAGATGATGCTTGAACTTCAGATCGAAAAGGGCCTCACCATGTTTTTCATAACCCATGACCTTGGTCTGGCCCGAAAGATCGGAGACCGAATCGGCGTCATGCTGGCAGGAAGGCTTGTGGAGGCGGGCCCGGCTGCACAGGTTATGGGCCGCCCGGCCCATCCTTATACCAGACTGCTCATTTCCGGGGTTAGGGGAGAAATGCAAACGGCCGTCGCCGAAACGGGAGCGGGCGATTCCCGTGGGTGTCCTTTTGAAAAGAGATGTGATATTGTTCAGGAATCATGCTTGAAGGACTTCCCAACGCGGGTGTGTCTGGATGAAGGCCATCACTTCGTCTGGTGCCGTTTTCCCCCGCATGCTATGAAAAGCGGGTCTACCTGAAGAGGCATGGAGGGTCCCGTGAGACCTCATAAGTGACTTACACCTGATGAGACGATACCTCGACTTCAATACTTACCTGCGGGAGTGTTTCGGGGAGAGGGTACAGAAGATCTCCCTGGATGCGGGCCTCGGGTGTCCCAACCGCGACGGGACCATTTCGACCAAGGGATGCATCTACTGTGATCATCGGGGTTCCGGCAGCGGGGCGCTTCTGGAGGGAGGCCTTTCCATAGAAGAGCAGCTTCGGCGCGGTGCCCTGTTTGCTTTTAAGCGATACGGAGCGCGGAAATTTGTCGCCTACTTCCAGTCCTTTACAAACACTTACGCTCCGGTCTCAGTGCTAAAATCCCTATACGAACGTGCTCTGGCATACCCGGGAGTTGTGGGTATTTCAGTAGGTACTCGGCCGGACTGCGTGGACGATGATGTCCTGGAACTGCTGGCCTCATTCCGGAAACGGTCCATGGTCTGGGTGGAGTACGGCCTCCAGTCGGCACATGACGAGACCCTCAGGGCCATAAACCGCGGCCATGATGTGGCCTGTTTTGAAAGGGCAGTGAGGGACACGGCCTCGCGGGGCCTGAATGTTTGCTCCCATATCATCCTGGGCCTTCCGGACGAATCCCGTGAAATGATGATCCAAACCGCCTGCTTCGTGGCAGGGTTACCCCTGCATGGCCTGAAGATCCACGGGCTTTATGTCACAGCAAAAACCGCTCTTGCCCGGCAGTACATGGGACATCGGTTTCAGTGCATGGACAGGGAGGCCTATGTGGACATGGTGGTGGATGTGCTGGAGCGTATTCCTGAAGACGTCGTTATCCAGAGGCTTACAGGGGATCCGCCGCAAGGGCTCGAACTGGTGGCCCCGGACTGGGCAGGAGACAAGGGTGGGACACTGAAGCGCATTCGGGAGCGCCTCGAGGAGAGGGGCACTCGACAGGGAATGAGGTTTGTTCATCAGACCTGTTGAGGCTCGCCCATCTTTTTTCTGAAGATTTGGTCGAGGGCAACATCGTACTCACGGGATCCGGGAACCAACGATTTATTCTTGGCCATTTGACGCATAATTTCCTCTTCGGCCCGCTGGAATTTTTGGTTGATATGGGCGATGACACCATTGACCGTATTGTAGATTTCCTGATCCGTGCCGTAGACCTCTATGACGGACGGGTCGTTCAGGATGACCTCTAAGATGTACTGGGTCATATAAAGGGAGAACAGGTTGGGCCGGGGAGCTAGATCGCGGATGGGGGCTATGAAATACTTGAGATCGAACTCGTTACTTCTCAGGGCCTGTTTAAGGCCCTTGAGGAGAAGATCTGAGACGGCCGCGGGATTTTCCGTCTCGATCACCTTTTCCATAAGAAGAACCTGGGAAAGCCGGCTGTGAATTTCCGGCAGCTTGAATCGGAAGAACCGGTCCCGCTGAAAGGCATCCTGTTTTTCCTGACGTTCCAACCTGTTTATTATTTTGTCTTGAACGTTCCCGCTTCCGAAACGTTTCATAAGCCTCTCTGCCTATTCCTTTTTCTCGGGGGCCTTCGCGGGCGAGACCTTGGGTTCGGTTT
>CAYPSZ010000188.1:0-1909 GCA_964413125.1 uncultured Desulfobacterales bacterium | reverse complement strand
TACCCGCTGGGGCTTGCGAAGATTGGCGTTCCAGCAAAGACTGCTATGAAGTTCCTTCATTTGATCCATGATACGGTCTGCAGTAAGACATAAACCCGCCCGGGCAAACCAGAGTTCCAGAATACGCAAATAACTCAGAGCGATGATGCAACATAGGATATGACAACGGATCTTCTCGTCCGTCCAGTGCCACATGGGCCGAACGTTTCCATAGGGACCGGCCTTGCTCTGCCTGAAAGAATGTTCAACCTTGTAGCGGTCCAGGCTCGCTCGGACTATCTCATCGGTGCTCCAGTCATGGTGGCTCGTAATGATGATATTCTTCCCGAACCGCTTCAGGTGTTTGTTGATTTGATAATAGTTCTTGCCGAAGGACATCCGAAGACGCCCTTCCTGGTGGAAGACCTCGACGTCATAAAGGTTCTTCGGCAGGAACAGGCCTTCACACAAAGATTCGTATCGCTCCTTTACTGATTCGGGGTCCCTCCAGTGGGGCTCCTGTCGCAGCACCTTGGACCGCATGACAAAGAGTTCATTCTGAAGCTTGAGAAGCTTCCGGTCGAAGTTATAACGTTTCTTGGCCGCTGTCAGAGGATTATACGTGACTATCACGGTCCGCTCCTTGCCCCAGAAATCCCCGGCCGTTCTCCAGGCGAGCAGAAGGTCCTGTTCCCGGCCTTCCGCTTGCAACTCACGGTTTTTGGGGGTATCCACCGGAGTAAAGGCATCGAGAGATCTATCCGCAAGCTCCTGGGCGAAGTAGGTCGAGTAGGTGGTGATGAAATCGAAGCCTTCCTTTTCGTCAAAGACCTCGATGTTGGCCTCGGCATTGATCCCCTTGTCAAACACTACGGTGAGGGATTTGCCGGCCCGGCCCATTTGCCTCATGGCGTCAAACACCTCCTCAATGATCCGGTTGAATAGCTTCGAGTCGTGGCAGTTGCCCTCGTATTCACGAAAGAAAAGCGGCAAGCCCGTGGGTCGTGTAATGAGAAGGGCCAGCCCCACCTGGCGGAGCCAGTCCCTGCCGTCCTTGTTTTTCCCCCGTGCCGCCAGGCGGGACGGCGTCTTGCTGTCCATGAAAGTGAAGTAATTGGTAGTGTCGAAGAGAAAACAATCAGCTTCATTGGACTCCGCCTCATGGATACGGCGAAAAAAGCGTGTTGCGATCTCCTTGATGTGCTGTTCATTGACCCTGTCCCATTTTCTCCAGTAGGCCTCGGAGTTGAGGGCCTTGATTTCCACCGGCCTGATTTCATGAACCGCGGTTCCCTTGAGCCAATCCGCCAGAGCCTTTTTGGATCTGGGTTGGATCATGCGATTAAAAGCGCAGAACAAGAAGTATTCACCTATGCTGGGGCCTTTTTCCCCTTTTTTGCGAGGAAGGATATCATCGATAATCCGGCAGGCACCGATTTTCTCCTCCACGAGATTGGCCAGGAACAGAGACCCGAACTCCCGGGTCTTGAGCTTGGTGACGAATCCACCGGCCTTGGCCTGTCGTGACAATTCCCGGATACGCTCAGCGGTACCGATGTATTCCTGGCCGGTAACTTTAGGCTTTCCATTAATCCGGGCCATTTCCCTGACATAGTAGTAGGGCTTACCTCTTTTGAGCTTTTTGTGGAGGTGGGCCATGAAGGCCCTATATCATGTGGGGTCTTACATTGTCAAGCCCAAAATATCTAAAATCTTTATTTTCCAATAAGTTATTAACTATATCAATGGTCGAATTGTAGGGCCTTACACAAAATAATCGTCTAACCATTTGAAATAGTTCCGATTTCGTAAGACGAGGCTGGAGAAGAAATGAAAGTCAAGTCAACCGCTCGGAACGGGGCGCGTAGATGCTCCTGCCGTGCAGGTCCTTCAACCCGTGGAGCAGCATGGGGCCGTCCTCCTCTTCGAG
>CAYPSZ010000187.1:0-2634 GCA_964413125.1 uncultured Desulfobacterales bacterium | reverse complement strand
GACATTAAATCTAATACTTTAAAAGGAGAAATGAGATGGAAAAAGACATTTTGACCATTGAAGAAGCAGCGGAATTCCTCAGGCTGGGAAAACGGTCCGTGTACAAATTGGCCAAGGCAGGTAAAATACCGGCAAAAATGGTTCTTAACAAATGGCGTTTCGAACGTGAAGCCCTTAGGGAATGGGTGCGCCAGGGCCAGAAGAAGTAAGCTTTACCTTCAGGCAGCGCTCAAGCGATTCCCGGTCCACTTGACCGTGCCGGAGGACGCGGGGCGGATCAAGAGTAACGTCCAGTAAGGTTGAGCCCGGGCCACCGGAGGTTCTTCCGCCGTCAAGGATGAGGTCCAGGGCGTGTCCCATGGACCTCTCCACCTCTTCCGCCGTACATGCAGGGGGATGGCCCGAAGGGTTGGCGCTGGTGCCGCTTATGGCGGTCCCCACGGCCAGTGCAAGGCGGGTTGCCGAAGCGTGGCTGGAGAGGCGAAGCCCTATGGCTCCGGTCCCGGCGCTGAGAAGCGGGTTCACGGAAGCGGCCGCCCGGAAAACCAGGGTGAGGCCTCCCGGCCAGAATCGGTCCATGAGCCGCCCGGCCGCCGGGGGTATGACCGCCGCGTAGTCCTTGACGCTCTCGAGGGAGGGCAGGATCAGCAGGACCGGTTGATCCGGGCTGCGGCCCTTGACTCTAAAAAGCTTGCGAATCGCGTCTTCCCTGCGGATGTCCACGGCCAGGCCGTAAAAGGACTCCGTGGGAAAGGCCACCACCCCTCCCCTTTCAATGACAAGGCGGGCCTGTTCTATCCCCGCCTTGTCCACTTGTGTAGTTCCTTCGCATACAGCCTTTTTGGAAGCAGGCATTTTTCAGGTCTCGATTTTCCCGGCCGCCTCCACAACCTTGCGGGTCATGTCTTCGTGATAAGTCGCCAGCCGCTCCCTGATTCCTCCATGTTTAATGGCCAGGATTCGAGCAGCCATTACGGCGGCGTTCTTGGCCCCGCCCTTGCCAAGGGCCATGGTGGCAACCGGTATGCCAGGCGGCATCTGTACGGTTGCAAGAAGCGCGTCCAGGCCCTTGAGAGGTGATGAGTCAATGGGCACCCCGATGACCGGCAGGGGCGTGTGTGCGGCGATCACACCCGCCAGGTGGGCGGCCCACCCGGCTCCGGCCACGATTACCTCGATGCCCCTATCCAAAGCGCCCTCGGCAGCCTCGCGGGTCCTTTCAGGGGTCCGGTGTGCGCTGATCACGCGGACTTCATAAGGGATCCCCAGTTCCCCCAGCGTGTCCGTACAACCCTTCATCACTTCTGCATCGGATGCAGATCCCATAGCCACACAAACCAGCGGTCTCTCATCACTCATCCGGTTTCTTCTCCTTTTCACCATTCACAATGAAAAAATCCCAAAAACGTCATCATTCACAGTCAGTCACCTTCCTGTTTTTCTTGCTCTTGCTCTTAATCTTGCTCTTGCTCTTAATCTTGCTCCTGCTCGAATCCATAGAAACAATGATTTACCGTTGCCCTCGACAATGTTCAGTGATTTTCAACTTGAAGCACGATCAATAATTGGAGCAAGAGCAAGAGCAAGATTGAGAGCAAGATTAAGAGCACGAAGAAGTATCAATTCATTTGCGACGAACTATAAATCATCACTTGTTCGCGGCAGCGGCCATTCCAACAAGAGGGTACACGATCATGCCTGAAAGCCAGGCCATATCCTCGGCGGACAAGTAGGAGGGCGTGTTGCCGTCGAACAGTATGTTTCCCTCGGCCGGGAACTCATCGTCACCGGCCCAGAGTACAAGGGCCGCGCGGATCATGGGAAATGCCGCGACCGCCACTGAGACGTCCCCAAGATGGATGCTTTCGGCTTTATACACGGATCCCGCCAGTTCGGCAAGGAGACCGGGACGATCTCCGAAACCCTTGACAAAGGGGACCTTGGCCCGCCGCTGAAAGGCATCCTGGTAGAACTTCCCGTCCGGCACGTCTTGAAAAGCAATCCATTCTCCCGTGAGTGCGGGGCCTTTTGACCGCCAGGCCCCTTCCAGGTAATGGAGGATGAGCACCTGTTGTTGTATGGGAATCTCATCCTTTGAACCTGCTCGGGAAAGATTCACCTCCGGCCAGGACGCATGAATGTCCTGCCCCAGGAAAGCAAGGCTCAGTATTGCCTCGTCTCCTTGTTCCAAAAGCCTTCCGCCGGAAAACCCCGCCAGGAGTTGAGGGTCATGCCCGGCGAGGGCGCGCCTTGAAAGCTCGGCCGCATTCTTGTAATCATCTACTCTTGCCATGGCTTATTATCCTATCGTATGTTTTCGTATCTTATTGATACAATTAGCGTGATACCGTTTTTTATCTTTTCCGCTTTGTTTTCACAATAATTCTTCATGGACTTCGTGTTCTTCGTGGTTAAAAATAAATCAGAGTTTCACATGGAATGCAAGGTCTGACGTTATTTCAAAAGGGCCTTTGAGCATGAAGAAACCCAGGGACAAAGATATGTTCAACCCCGTCATCAAGGACCTGAAGGTGCGGGTGGAGCCGCGGCCCCATGCACGTCCGCACAAGGACACGCATAAAGAGCCGGAACCGCTCCACAGCCCCTTGTCCGAAGAAGAACAGGTGTTCATGG
>CAYPSZ010000186.1:0-3964 GCA_964413125.1 uncultured Desulfobacterales bacterium | reverse complement strand
AATCCGCCTCAAGAAAAACGCTCTTCCAACGTAAATCCCCTGGGGCGCTATTATCTGCTCTACATCCGCGATGATGGCACTGTTCGCTTTACCTTTACGCAGGCAAAAAATATTCTTAGCATGTTCCAGAAACTCAGCGTCGGCAAGGCCGCGCCGTACCAGATACTCTGTGATCTCTTTGACCGGGAGACGGAAAACGGCTCGAAAATGGAACCATACAGCGACTTGCTGGCCAAGGCAATCAACGCCATCGTGCAGACCTTTAAGAAGCGAACCGCTGCCGGGTTGCAATCAGGGCGGGATTTTGTCATTCCCGACAGAGAGAAACAGGCCACCGATGCATCGGATTTCGAACTTATCACCTGGCTGGTCATCAAATCGAGGAAACAATAATGGCCGATCTCAAAGCGATCATCAGGCAGGGCGAAGGCATTTCCGTTGAATTCAAGAAATGCAGGCGCACCCTCAGCCGGGATGTTTATGAGACTGTCTGTGCCTTTCTCAACCGTCACGGCGGGAGCCTCCTGCTGGGAGTAACCGATGCCGGAGTAGTGGTTGGAGTTGATTCAGATTGTGTCTCGCAGGTTAAGAAAGATTTCGTGACTGCCGTCAACAATTCGCAGAAGATCAATCCGGCCTGTTATCTCTCGATTGATGAAGTAACGGTTGATGGAAAAACAGTGCTTTATATTTTCGTTCCGGAAAGTTCTCAGGTGCATCGTTGCAACGGACGCATTTTTGACCGGAATGAAGACGGCGATATCGATATCACCAATCATACACAGATGGTCGCGGAACTGTATCACCGGAAACGGACCACCTATTCGGAAAACAAGCTGTATCCCTTTGCAGGCCTGAAAGATATGCGAGCCGATCTCATTGACAAGTGCCGCAAGCTTGCGGGTGTCTGGCGGGAAGGCCATCCCTGGATTGGTATGGACGACATGGAACTGCTGAAAAGCGCCCAGCTCTATCAAACTGACCCTGAAACCGGGAAAAGCGGCATCACACTGGCTGGAATACTCCTCTTGGGAAACGACCAGCTCATTTTATCGGCGGTACCCCATCATCGGACGGATCTGATCCTGCGGAAGGTCAACCTGGACCGGTATGATGACAGGGATCTTGTCAGGACAAACCTTATCGAAAGTTATGAACGCATCATCGCCTTTGTTCAGAAACACCTGCCCGACCCTTTCTATCTTGAGGGCATTGAGCGTATCAGTATTCGTGACACCATCTTCCGCGAAGTGGCCTCCAATATCCTGATTCACAGAGAATATACCAACGCTTTTCCTGCCAAGCTCATTATAGAACAGGGTTATGTGCGTACCGAGAACAGCAACAAGCCCCACGGGTTCGGTGTGCTTAACCCGGCAACGTTCACCCCCTTCCCGAAGAATCCCGTAATCGGTGCGTTTTTTCGTGAGATTCACCGTGCCGATGAGCTGGGCTCCGGTATGCGTAAATTGATGAAGTATGGCAAGGCCTATGGCGGAGATGATCCTCAGATGGTCGAGGGAGATGTCTTTCGCATCGTTGTTAAGGTTCCGGAATTCGGGTCCGCGGCTCTGTTGACGGATGATTTGAAGACCGGGCAAGTAGCAGGTGAAGTAGCAGGTGAAGTAGCAGGTGAAGTAATACAATTGCTCAGGGTGCTGTCAGGTATGACGCTGGGGCGAAAGGAATTGCGGGAACGGCTGGGTTTGAAAAGCGAATCAAACTTCAGGGAGCGCTACCTTGTTCCCGCGCTTTCAAATAGGCTTATCGAAATGACGGAGCCCGATTCGCCCAAAAGCCCGAAGCAGAAGTATCGGCTGACTGATGCGGGAAAATCTGTGCTGAAATCCATAGGGGAATAGAACGGATGGACTAACGCAACCGGGGAGATGGCTGCACACATGAAGACGGACTTGCGACAACGGATCGAAACAGCCCTCCGAGCCTTCGACGGTTCAGACCTGCGGGCTGCCTCAATAGATCTGCTGGATTGCCTCGGCTACCGAAGTGAAAAAACCCTAGACCTCGACAATATCCCGGATGCATTCCTCGCGGAATTCGACAGGCGGGACCGGACATTCCGGAAAGATAACGCGCTCTTCGAGCGCTGGAAGTCCGTCGAGTTTCTGTTTCAGATCACCGGTGACGAGGTGCGCGGCGTCGGAGCGCAGAGCGCCTTCGATTTTGATTCCGGGTACGATCCCGAAAACTACCAGTCTTATCTCTTCTTTGCCCTCGACCTTGAGAAAAACCATTACACGCGCACTCAGCTCGCGAATATCACGAGGGAGATCAATCTCCTGTTTGATATGCCCGCCATGCTGCTCATCCGCCACGACGGAACGCTTACGTTTTCTGTCATCGACCGGCGGCTTCACAAGAAGGATCAAAGCCGGGATGTTCTGGAAAAGGTCAAATTGATCAAGGACATCCGCTATCAGGACCCGCACCGTGCGCACATAGAGATCCTGCACGATCTCGCGCTTCCCACTCTGATGGAGAGGTATGAGTGCCGGAACTTCAGACAGCTTCACGAGGCGTGGCGGACAACGCTCGACACCAATGAGCTGAACAAAAAATTCTACCGGGAGCTTGCCGACTGGTACTTCTGGGCGCTGGATCATGTGTGGTTTCCCGATGATGTCGTAAAGGACGAAGCCACGCGGAACGCCACCGGCGTCATTCGTCTTCTCACCCGTTTGATCTTCTGCTGGTTTCTCAAGGAGAAGGGACTCATCCCCGGCAGGCTTTTCAACAAACGCCGGCTCGCCGATATCCTCAAATCTCTCGACGACGACGAAAACACCTTCTACCGTGCCATCCTCCAGAATCTCTTCTTCGCCACCCTGAACCAGCGCATGAATACCGGCGGCCGGGTCAACCGAAAATTCGCGAGCGACGGTCCATTCCCGGAGCAGAAGAATGAATACGGCGTCAAGAACCTCTATCGCTATCAGAAGCTTTTCGCTATTTCCGAAGATGAGGCAGTCGATCTGTTTTCAGACATTCCCTTCCTGAACGGTGGGCTCTTCGATTGCCTGGACAGAGAAGACGAATCGGGCAAGGTTCTGTATGTCGATGGGTTCTCAAGAAAGGCGGGCAGGGCTTCGAAGGTCCCCAACTTCCTCTTCTTCTCCGACTACCGCATCCTTGACCTCAGCGGCTCCTACGGCGACAAGAAAAGAAAGAAGGAAAAGGTAAGGGGGCTTATCAATCTCCTGGACAGCTACAAGTTCACCATTACGGAAAACACCCCTATCGAAGAGGAAATCGCCCTTGATCCCGAACTTCTCGGCAAGGTCTTCGAAAACCTCCTGGCCAGTTACAACCCGGAAACCGGGAGCACCGCCCGCAAGCAGACCGGCTCCTTTTACACGCCCCGCGAGATCGTCAACTACATGGTCGAGGAATCGCTGATCGCTTACCTGGAAGCCGAATTGAAAAAGCGGGTCCCGCGGCTTGCGGAAATGGACGACCTTCAGAACCTTCTACGCGAGGTCTTTGCCTACACGGAGAATATCCATCCCTTCGATGGCGAGGAGGTCGCGGCCCTGATCGAGGCCATTGACACCTGCAAGATCCTTGATCCCGCCTGCGGCTCCGGCGCCTTCCCCATGGGGATTCTCCACAAGCTCGTCTTCATCCTGGGCAAGCTGGACCCCCAAAATGAGCGCTGGAAACGGAAACAGATTATGAAGGCGGAACAAATTCCCGATGTTTCCGCCCGTGAAGTGGCGGTTGCGGCAATCGAACATGATTTTGAAACGAATGATCTCGATTACGGCCGCAAGCTCTACCTCATCGAGAACTGCATCTACGGCGTGGATATCCAGCCCATTGCCATACAGATAGCGAAACTGCGTTTCTTCATCTCTCTTATCTGCGATCAGCGCACGAACAATAACAGGACAGAGAACCGCGGTATCCAACCACTGCCGAACCTTGAAACAAAGTTTGTCGCGGC
>CAYPSZ010000185.1:0-4969 GCA_964413125.1 uncultured Desulfobacterales bacterium | reverse complement strand
GCCCGGTTCTGGTGGTCGTCTCTCGATCCGTTCACCTCGAATGTATTGAACAGAAGAAGTGTTTTCTCCACATGGTCCACAGTGAGCCTTTCGTTGATGCTGTATAGGGGGTGGGCAACGGCATGGGAGATGTTCTCACGGTTCAGGAAGGGGATAAGCTCGAATATGTTCTCCCGAAGGCGGGAGATCTCCAGGTGCTGGGCCTCGGTTATGCGGTGGGCAAGCACGTGGAGCTTACAGCGGTCATCCGGGAAATAGGTCGTTATCTCCTCGCTCACAAATGCACCTTCGAGGTGCGCAATTTCAAGGCTTCCGGCGATGGTGTTGTGATCCGTTATGGTCACGAACGACATGCCACGGGCCTTGGCTATGGCATAGAGCCGTGCCGGCTCGGTGTAGCTTTCGGCACAGCCGATTTTACGAAGAATCCATTCCGAGGGCCGGGTGGAATATTTTGAGTGAACATGAAGGTCGGCCTTCTTGACTCCGGGTTTCATTTTGCAAACCTCCTCTTGGAATTGCCTGTTATCCATTTGCCTGTGCCATTTCACGGGCTGTGTGGGTTCGTAGGAAGTCTTCGGCCGCCTCCTTCCCCATGTATCCGGCCAGGGTTCTTTGCTGCGTACGTCCGAGATCCACCAGGATCAGGGCGTCAAGGGCGTCACGGAAATCAGGGTCCACATTGAATCCCAGAACCTCGCCCCCGAGCCGCATGTACTGCCGGATGAGCACGGGCACTCCTTTACGATCCTCTTCGATCTCGGAAACGAGGTCCGATAAATCCCGGATGTGTTGCAGTGTCTTAACTGCATTGCTCACCTCCGGGGATTTCAGGCCTCCTTTCATGAAGGGTCGCCTGGGCCGGACAAGCCGGGCCAGTTCAGAAAACTTTCTGTTTTCTCTGAGAAACGCCACCATGATTTGAAGAGAGCGGCTCTGATATGAACGGGTGATGCTGACAGGTCCGAAGAGATGGCGGTACTCCGGGTTAAGGGATACGAACCGTGCGATGCCTTTCCAGAGCAGGAAAAGCGGCTGGTAGTTCTTCTGGTACTCCTCCTTGACAAAGGAGCGCCCAAGCTCTATGGCCGGCCCGATCCGGTCCAGGAACCGCCTGCCATAGTGAAACAAGGTGCTTGTGTAGAACCCCCGCGGGCCGAAAACCGGAAGAATCTGCCGGGAGAGGCCCATTCTGTATCCCCCGGCCACCTCCTGCTTCTCCCTGTTCCACAATATCAGCTGCTGGTAATGGAGATCAAAGCGGTCCATGTCCATTGACTTGCCGGTCCCGCCACCCTCCCGCCTGAAAACCTGCTCCCGCAAGCGAGCGATTTCCTCGAGCATGGTTGGTATTTGTCCTGCCTCCGCCCTCAGCACCTGAAATGTATCGTTTTCAGCGAGGATCTGTTCGGCCGGGAGTGCCCCTATTTCTCGGGCGAGTAGTTCCGGCGCCTGGGGACGATTTAGGGGCATCAGCTTGGGAGTTCGAGCTCGGCCCGGAAAGGACCTCTGAACGCTTTTAGGCTCTTCAGCCATGAGGTATGTGCGGGTCCTGAGAAATTCGATGCGCTCTTCATCGTCCGGAATGCGTTGAAGGCGTTCTGCTGAAACAGGACCGCCAATGCGCACCTGAATGCTCACCCCGCGTTTCTTGACGGTCTCTCTCGGAAGAAGTGCGGTCCTGAGCATGGGATGGATGAGGCCCGCCATCTGAAATATGAGGCCGTTTCTGCCCGCCACGTAAGCCGGTACCGTAGGCGCGCCCGTCCTGCAGGCGAGTCGAGCGGCCATGGGATTCCACGGGGGGTCGATGATGCGTGGAAAGCCGGGGCGGACATGCAGATGGGATACGGTGCCCGAGGGAAATATGCAAAGCATGTGACCTTCTCTCAGAATGCGCAGGCACCTTCTTAAGGCCTGTGCGTTGTCTCTTGTTGCGAGGTTTCCTCCGAACGGGTTTACGGGGATCAGGATATCTCCCAGCTCTGGAATCCTGCTCAGCAGGTGATTGCCCATTACCGTTACGTCCGGGCGGACTGAAAGGAGCAGGGAGAGGATGACCATGGGGTCCACAATGCCGAAGGGATGATTGGATACCAGCACAGCCGGACCCGCGGCGGGAATGCGTGCCAGGTCCCCGGGCAGTATGCTTGTTTTGATCCCCAATGCCTCGAGCGTCCGCTCCAGAAACTCCCTGCCTGAGAAGGCCCCGGAAACCTTACTGTATAAGGCTTTGATTTGTTTCAGGTAAAGAACGCTTTCCATGGGTTGCCTGGCCGCACTGAGGAACATGGCTGCAAAGGGATTGGTGGTGTCTACATCCAGAGCAAGTGCTTGCCTTTCAGTTGTAGTTGAAGTGGTCACGTAGCACCCTCCTTGTCATGAGGAACGGTATGGTGAATTTCTGCCGGAGCACCTGACACAGGATTACAAGGAGTTGGTGAGGTTTTAGTGAGCTCGGAGTGTTTTTTCGGTTGGATTTGTGTTCAGGTGTTATTTGGAACAACCTCGGTAGATAAAAGAAAAAATGTTCAATCACGAAAAACTCACATACATATAATCGAATCCTAACATTTGGGACCTATTAAGATAAACGTCTATGTTTGATGAAACCAGGAAAGGATGCCGTCTTCACGACAAAATGGAAGGCCTAATCATGACCATGCAAGTCGAGATCCGTTGCCCCGGTTGTGGATCCGAAGCGCTCAATCGCTACGGGAAGGTTCGATCCGGAAAACAACGTTACTGCTGCCTGAGCTGCGGGCGCCAGTTCGTCCGGGACGGTGCGCGGTGTTTCCTTCCCAACAGACCGCATTGCCCTGAGTGTGATGCTCCAATGCATGTGTACTCCCGAAAAGAAGGCTTTACCAGGTTTCGTTGTTCAAGGTACCCGGCATGCCGGACTTTTCTTAAACGCGAAGAAGAGGTGAAACTTGAAGTATTATCTTCATGAGACCCCAGGAAGGCTTCGAATCAAGATCCCGGGCCTCAGGGGAAACCAGAAGGTCCTCGGCGAAGTTCAAGAGGAGCTGATGTCTTTGCATGGGGTCTGCGAAGTGATCGCAAACGAGCTCACCGGGAGTATCGTGGTCATGCATGATCAAAATGCGGTCCGGTCCGGTGATGTAATCAAAATGCTTGATAACCTGGGCTGTATCGACGCGGATCTTGTAGAGCCCGCTGCCGTCTACAATGACGAGGCACTTTCCAAAGCGGGCAGCGTGGTGGGCAAGGCCCTTTTCGGCATGGCTATTGAGAGGCTTCTCGCACCAAAGGGCCTGTCTTTCCTCGCCGCCCTTTTGTAATAACGACAATGGGCCCCACTGCCAGGGTGACATCTGATTGTCTACTTTCGAAGATATGACTCATCTTTTCAAGGCGTCCGCGCGGTCTGTTCTCTCCCAGGGGAGGTTCAGGTCCGAGCGGCCCATGTGCCCGTAGCAGGCCACCTGCTGGAAAAAACCGCCGGGCTGCAAGGCCGGCAGGCGGCGCAGTTTGAATTCACGGATGATCCACCCGAGCCTGAAATCGAAAAGCGTCTTGACGCGCTCCGACACCTCATCCTCAGATACGATGCTTGTTCCGAAGGTCTGGACCTGGATGCTCACAGGCCTGGCCAGGCCTATGGTGTAGCTGACCGCCACCTCGCACTCCGCGGCAAGACCGGACGCAACAACATTCTTGGCGGCATACCTGGCGGCATAGGCCCCGACCCGGTCTATGCGAAGCGGGTCCTTGCCGCTCAAGGCGTCACCGCTGTGGCGGGAGAATTCCCCATAGGTGTCGACCGCACTCTTACGACCTGTCAAACCGGAGTGGGTTGAAGGGCCGCCACCGATGACAGGCCCTTCAGGATTCACAAATATCCGCGTCTTTCTGTCGAAGCTGACTCCGGAATCAGCCAGAACAGGCTCTATCACGGCATCCCGGATGTCCATCCGCAGGGCCTTCTGGGAAGGACGCCCTCGACTCCGCTGGCTTGCGATCACAGTAACCCCGAAAACACGATAGGGCTGTCGATTACGAAACTCGATTCCCACCTGGACCTTGCAGTCCGGCTCAAGGTAGGGCCTTTCCATCTCCCATCGGAACCGGTCCAGACGCCGGCTTAGCCGGTGCGCCAGCCATATGGGCATGGGGAGTAAATCAGGGGTATGATTGCAGGCGAAACCGAACACGGTGACCTGGTTCTTGGCCGCGATTTTTGCGATGCCCTTTTCGTCCAGTTCCCGTTCATCAAACCGGTAATGCTTGTCAGGCGGGAGGCCCTGTGGTGAGGTCAATATGGAGCAGGTCTTGGAATTGAACTCCTGCCGGTCATAGCCTGCGCGCTTTATGACCTTGCGCGCCAAATGGGGGAGATCCACCTTCGCGCTTGTTGCAAAACGTGCTGCAATAAAGACTATGGCGCTCGAGACCGCGCACTCGGCACGGACCCTTGCATACGGATCCTGCATGAGCATGTGATCCACTATCGCGTCACTTATCTGGTCGCACAATTTGTCCGGGTGTCCCTCGGTCACGGACTCTGATGTGAATACGAAGTCCTTTTTCATGGGACGGCCTCCCTGTTTGATTTGGTGGCTTCATTGACAATCAGAGGAACCATTGAACAGCCGCCGATTACAAGGGCGTCTACAAGTGCCACCGGTGTTACGCCCAGAAAACGTCTCAGACCCGGCAGGACCATGGTAAGGATCTGCAGTAGTATGGATCCTCCCACCGCCACGTCGAAAACCCGGTTGGGGGCTTGTCGGCCCGAATCCAAAATGGTTCCATGCTCCGAACGGCAGCTGAAGGCATGGAAAAGCTGCCCCAGCGTCAGACCCTGGAAGGCGAGCGTCGTGGCGGCCGGACCGATTCCGTACCGGCTTATTCCGTAGGCATATGCCCCCAGAGCGCCTGCCGTGATGGTTCCGGATTCAAAGACCATTCTTCGATAGTCAGCCCCTGACAAAAGAGGGGCGCG
>CAYPSZ010000184.1:0-3499 GCA_964413125.1 uncultured Desulfobacterales bacterium | reverse complement strand
GCCAGAGCCTGCCAGCTCGCTTCTATAACGTTCTCGGAAACCCCGATGGTGGACCAGATCTCGCGTGCGTCCCGGCTTTCAATGTTGACCCTGACTCGGGCAGCCGTTGCCGAACGCCCGTCTATAACGCGCACTTTGAAGTCCACGAGGCCCATCTCTCTGATTTCAGGGTAGAATTTGTAAAGGGCCTTTCGAAGGGCATTGTCCAGGGCGTTTACGGGGCCGTCTCCTTCGGCCGCGGTGATTTCCTGTTCCCCTTCCACGGAAATCTTGATGGTGGCGTGGGACATGGTGGGGCTGTCTCCGTCCTTCTCGATGGTTACGCGGAAGGATTCAAGGGTGAACGGGGCCTCGAACTGACCGGTCACCTTTTTGATGAGTAGTTCCAGTGATCCCTCTGCTGCATCGAACTGATACCCTCGGTCTTCCAGGGCCTTAATCCGCTCCACTATCTTACGGCTGTCAAAGCCGTTGCCTCCCAGGGAGATGCCCAGTTCTCCGGACTTGTATGCGATGTTGCTGCGGCCCGACAGGTCCGATACAAGTACACGCCGCCGGTTCCCCACAGCCTGCGGGTCAATATGTTCGTATGCGGCCGGGTTTTTCATGATGGCGCTGACGTGAATACCGCCCTTGTGGGCGAAGGCGCTTTTTCCCACAAAAGGGCGCTGGTTCAAAGGAGGCACATTGGCCACCTCACTCACGAACCTGGATACCTCGGTCAACTGTGTGAGCCTTTCCGGAGGAACGCACGAATACCCCATCTTGATCTGGAGAACGCCCAGCATGGATACCAGGTCCGTGTTTCCGCAACGCTCCCCGTAACCGTTGATGGTTCCCTGAACCATGGACGCGCCCGCCCGGACTGCCGCCAGGGAGTTGGCCAGCGCCATGCCGCAGTCGTTATGGGCATGGATTCCAAGGGCGGCGGGAATAAGTGAAACGGTGGCTTCGAATATCCGCTCGATCTGGTGGGGCATCATACCCCCGTTCGTATCGCACAGGACTATCACGTCAGCCCCTCCCTCCAGGGCCGCCTTCAAGGTCTTCACTGCGTAAGTGGGATTTTGCCCATAACCGTCGAAAAAGTGTTCAGCATCGTATATGACCTCGCGGCCCATGGATTTGAGATAGGCAACGGTTTCCTGAATCATGCGGAGATTTTCATCCAGTGTCGCTCCCAGGATCTCCGTGGCGTGAAGGGCCCAGCTTTTTCCTACAACGGTGACCACCTCTGTCTCTGTCTTGAGCAGAGCCAAGATATTGTCGTCCGTTTCAGCCTTTCCATCGGGCCTCCGGGTGCTGCCGAAAGCGGAAAGCCTGGATTGCCGGAGGGGACTATTCTTGAGCATCCGGAAAAAGCGGGCGTCCTTGGGATTGGATCCGGGCCATCCGCCTTCAATATAAGGGATCCCGAAATCATCCAGTTTTCGGGCTATGTTCATTTTATCCTCGGCCGACAGGGTTACCTGCTCCCCTTGGGTGCCGTCTCGCAGGGTTGTGTCGTACAGGATAACATCCGCCTGCATGGTGTCTCCTCGCTGTCAAAAAAAAATCCGTTATCAGGAAGGACCTGATAACGGATTTTTGTGAGTTGAGAGGTTACTATTCCATCATCAGGCCCGGTGGTTTCAGACCGATACCAAGAAGGGAAAGCAACAGAGTGCACACGTATGCCCCTGCTGCGGTGGTAATTATGATGGGCCTGATGGGTGCAAAACTCATGGGGCGCCTCAAACGGAATTCGCCAAAATATATATTAATCTATAATTATACCCGCCGATTTGCGCATGTCAACTAACTTTTTAAGGAAAGACCCAGTTCCTCAAGTTGGCTTACGTTCACCTGAGAGGGGGCCCCGGTGAGTGGACAAGTTGCCCGCTGGGTCTTGGGAAAAGCAATCACGTCACGGATGCTGTCACAACCGGCCATTATGGCTACGAGACGGTCGAAACCAAGGGCCATCCCGGCATGCGGAGGAGCTCCGTACTGAAGGGCTTCCAAGAAGAAACCGAATTTGGTCATGGCTTCATCAGGGGAAATGCCCAGCACATGGAAAATCCTGTCCTGTAAGTTACGAGTGTGAATCCGGACGCTTCCACCGCCGATTTCGTTGCCGTTCAGGACGAGATCGTATGCCCGTGCCCTTACAGTCTCAGGCTCAGCCTCCAGACGCGCAAGGTCTTGGTCCAGGGGGGAGGTGAACGGATGGTGCACGGCTTCAAGACGGCTTTCCTCCTCATTGTACTCGAACATGGGAAATCCGGTCACCCACACGAAGCCGGTCTCATCATCATGAATCAAACCCAGCCTTCGGGCCAGATGGAGGCGAAGCATGCCGAGTATGCGAAGTGCAGCTTGGGCCTTGTCCGATACAAGCAGCAACAGGTCTCCGGACACGGCCCCTGCAGCCCTGTTTGCCGCTCCCTGAACATCGGCGGTGAAAAACTTCTTGATGGGCGACTGCCAAGCGCTTTCAGTCACCTTGACCCAGGCCAGGCCACTTGCTCCCCACTCGGCCGTAGTAACCGCCAGTCCCTCCAGGTCTTTGCGAGAAAACACTTCGGCGCCGCCGGGGACTGTGATGGCCTTTACCACCCCACCGGATTCAATCTCTTTGCGAAACACCCCAAAAGTCGATTGAGCCGCCGGGCCTGTCAAGTCTCTGATTTCAAGCCCGAACCTGACGTCCGGCCGGTCTGTGCCGAAACGATCCATGGCTTCGCGGTAACTCATCCTGTGAAATGGGTAAGAAATAGTTTTTCCGAGAACCGCCCGGTAGAGTTCGGCCATCATTTCCTCGTGGAGCGCCATGACCGTTTCCTCGTCAGCAAAGGATATCTCCAGGTCCACCTGCGTGAACTCGGGCTGTCGGTCGGCCCGCAGGTCTTCGTCACGAAAACACCTGACTATCTGGTAGTAGCGGTCGAAACCCGATATCATGAGGATCTGCTTGAAAAGTTGAGGGGACTGTGGGAGTGCATAAAACAGACCTCTGTTGACCCGACTTGGGACAAGATAGTCCCTGGCCCCTTCCGGTGTGCTCTTGGTAAGGAAGGGGGTCTCAACCTCCATGAACCCCCGAGCGTCGAGAAAATTGCGGACGGTCGCGGCGATGCGGTGCCGCATACGGAAGTTATGGAATACGCGCGGCCTGCGCAGCTCCAGATAACGGTGTCTGAGTCTGAGGGTTTCAGAGGCGTCCACTGCCCCTTCCACCTGAAAAGGCGGAATCTCGGTAAGGTTGAGAATCTTCAGCTCATTCACCTTCACTTCCATTGCTCCCGTGGCCATTGCGGGATTGTCCCGGCCCTCCAGCCGCGTCGCAGCCCGGCCTTTTACGGCGATCACCCATTCGTGTCGAAGAATATGGGCCCTCCCGTGCGCCACAGGGTTAACCGCAGGATCGAAAACCACCTGGGTGAGGCCCTCGCGGTCCCTCAGATCAATGAAGATAAGGCTTCCAAGATCCCTCCGTCCGTGGACCCAGCCCATCAAA
>CAYPSZ010000183.1:0-17945 GCA_964413125.1 uncultured Desulfobacterales bacterium | reverse complement strand
ATGTCTTGATTTGCCCAAGAACATCATCTTTGACGCGGGGATACTTCTTTTTCAGCGCCTTTATCGATTTCCGGAAGGTCTCCGTTAAATAAACATCATCAGAGCTCGGGAAAAATCCGGTTTTTTCTCAAGTGTAAAGTTGCGCCAGGCGATGGGATCCCGGTTAGGGGTAACGCACCACATGGAATGACAGTTTGAGTTTCAGGGGGCCGACCATCGTGATGTTCATCTGGTTAAGCTTGTGGCAGAGTTTTTTGGCCGCCTGTCGATGCTTCCTATCTTCTATCCAGTTGAGCATGACGATGAGGGTTTGGCCGACCAGCTTTACCAAGCCGGATCGTCTGGTGATCATTTGGAGGATCTTCTTGATGTCTCGGGGATCATCATAGCAATCGCGGAAAATGTCGACAAGCCTTTCTCGGGAATGGTATGCCATGAACTGCATCAGATCATAGAGCTTCTTTTTCTCCAGGTCGCAGCGTGACATGGGTTTTCCCTTGAGAATCTCGATGATGGAGACCTTAACGGGAAGTGTTGACATTGTTTGCTGAAAGTCATTGATATCGATCTGCTTTTGTGCCAGTGACGCCTTCAGGGCGGAAAGCTTTTCCTCGTTCCTTTTGTCCTTGCGTTTTAGGAGCTTCGCCTCGGTGAGAAGGATTTCGTCTTCAATGACGTGGGCTTCCCTCTTGAGCACTTTGATCGCCTTTTGGATCAAAGCAATCTCCGGGTTATCCACGAGAGGCTGTTGTTCCAGTTCCTTGATGTCATAGCCCGGGTGATAGTTGAGATTGAAGGTTGCCATGAGGTCTTTGTAAACGTTCTCCGATTTTCCCCAACGCTGGAGCATGTAGAAGGCGATATCATGGGCGGGCTTGGTGGTGTTGTTGGTGTAAACCCTGAGGCGCTTGCCGGTAATCGGCATCCTTGAGCACCACCAGTCTCACCTCGATGGAACTGGGGGTATTTCGCCCGTCATTCACGGCGGTTTGATAATCGGGATTGATGGCGTTGAGGGCCTTTGCCGTATGGAGGGCATGCTCTCTTGTCCTTTCCTTTCCGCCAATGCCGATCATGACATACTCGCTCAGCTCGATTTCGGCCTGTCGCACCCATTGACCGACCTTGATCTGCTCGGCGCCGTTCGTCCCCTTTTTTATTCTCTGAAGGACCGTATCGTCCCCGCTCTCGAGGCCCACATGGCTGCGCGTGAGCCCCGCCTCTTTAAGCCTGAGGAGATCGGAAGGCCCCTTCTTGTGGATGTACTGGGATGATCCGTAAACGGTAATGCGCGAAAGAAAGGGAAAGGTAGCGCGCGCATGGGCGCACACAGGGGTCAGCTCGTCAGTGGGCATGGCAATGGTATTGCCCACAGGGAGGAAGACGGTCCTGACCCGCGGCCCGTAAACCGCTCTCTGCCCTCATCCAGGTCCCGCTTTATGTCCTCTAAAGGACGCACTTTGTATTCCGGCCCTTTTTTGTAGACCATGCAGAAGGTGCATTTGTTGTGCGGGCAGCCTGCGGTAGCCTGAACCAGGAGACTGTCCGCCTCGCTCGGCGGCTGGTATATGGGGCCTTCCTAGTGCATTAGTTCTTGGTCCTGTGGTTCGTGATTCGTGATTCCGAGGGCACCATGACTGTTTTCAGCGAGTTTAACACAACCGCTCAGAATTGCTGAGGCCTGGCTCTAAACGCCCTTTCGCGCGTCTTTCAGGACCATGTCGCCGTTTTTCGTGCCCAGGTGCCGGGCGGTCACTGAGCACTTGGTCTTAAGGAGATAGAAGATGGGGGCATGCACGTCTGACAGCGTCTCAAGGTTCCCCTGCCCCTTGCTCACGATCATGTCCGCCGCCTCGAAGATTTCCATGAATTAGGGCGAGCACCTGCTGAGAACAGTCCCCGGAGCATCGCACCCCGAGGATATGATTTGCGCACCTCGCCCAGTCCGCTCTTTTCAGCGTCTTCCACCGTGGCACCGTTTATGATGGCGGTGTGGCGCACCGCATACACCGTCTCCCTGCCCGGGACCTCGATCAGCAGACGGTCAAAGCCGGTGTGGTTGATAGTAAGACGAACCCTGGGGAAAAACTCCACCTACAGCTGCTTGAAATCATACCGTACACCCTAAAATTCAAGTTGATTCTAAATGGACTTTAGTGTGATAATAGCATGAATACAGCCTGGGTGTCATGTATCAATTCATTTGCGAAGCGCTATAGGTGGGCTATTTGGCATCCAAAGGTATTTGTCGACAACCGATTACTTTATATCTCTTCTGCAAATTCAGTGTTTTGTCGCACTATGCCAGCTATACGAGGTTCGATCTAGATTTCATTTGGATGGCTTGTATCGTTTTATGGAACCGCTTAGCTCCTGACGTGATAAACTCTGAGCAACTAGATGATCTTATGCAAGAAGGATACAATCTTGTACGGACGGAAGGATTAGCCAAAACTGCAGAAGGCTGTAAATTGTGGTTACAAGTATGGGATCATCTAAAACACAGATTTACTGATGATATGAAATCCATCAATGATGCAGAAAATGTGTTTTCCGGTATGCAATGTTTATTCAATTGGTGCCAGGACCTTGAACACGCACTTCAGAACGCCGGATTATACGATAAGTCTTTTTATGAAAAAAGAATTGAATATTGCAGAGAGTTTTGTTCCTTTTTCCCGCATTCCAGTGAATTATTAACGCTCAATATGAAGAGAGCGGAAGCCGAATCATATTTTCCACTTGGAAAAATCGAAGAAGGAAACCAGGCCTTTGAAGTATTGATTGAAGAATTCCCTGACAACGTCTGGGCTTATATCGGATGGGGCGATATTTATTTTTTTGCTGATACCTACGGTGTTGATAAAGACCTTACAAAGGCAAAGAGAATATACGAAATGGGTTTAAAAATTGATTCAGAGGGAAAGCACTTTCTTATTGATAGGCTTGAAGACCTGAATGAAGAATTGAAGTCTTGACATTTGGATGATTGGGACTCTTCAAACCAATCAAAGAAGCCGTTCATCGCGGTGATCGTGTTCTCCACCGATACCGTCTCCGGTTATTCGCTTTCGCAGTCCGGCATGGCAATCCAGTGTGGGCATGGATCTTGACAGACAAAGAACCCTTTGCCATGATCCGAACTCCATCATATTGATTTTACCTCCTCCGGGACTTACTTTTCCTTGTTTGCTAAGACATCCAGCAAAGGATAGGATATGCATTCGTAGGAACCGCTTCTTGATACAAACAACTGCACACTCATTTTCACACCTATGAAGGTATTGCCAAAGCAGTTGATGACGTTTCTTTCTCGGTGGAACAGGGTGAGATTATTGGGATTGCAGGTGAATCCGGCTGCGGAAAAAGCGTTACAGCCCAGTCTATTATGCGACTGATCCCCGAGCCGCCGGGGAAGATAGTAGGGGGAAGCATCCTTTTCGACGGAATGGATTTGGTGAAACTTTCCAGAAATCAGGTCCGCTCAATCTGCGGAAAACGGATCTCTATGATTTTCCAGGAGCCGATGACCTCTTTGAACCCGGTATACACCATCGGCAAACAGATAGCCGAAATGTTCATTCTCCACCAAAACGCAGGACGGCAAAAAGGATGGGACAGGGCTGTTCAGATGTTGCGTAAGGTTCAGATTCGGGATAAGGAAAAGAGTACCAACCCAAAGGTTGCCCTGAGCAGGTGCGTGTCTATGACTTTATCGACAAGAACCTGGGCAAAATCACCCTCTATGGAGTTTATGATCCCCTGACGAATACCGGACGGGCAAGCGTGGGATTCGGCCGGCATTTCGTTTTCAGCATACCGAAGATCCTCCGTCGGTATTTCCTCGGAGCCTGTCCCGTGCTTGATACGGGAACCGAGAACTCCTTTCCGAGTTAAGCCGATGCGCCCGGGAGACCCTGAATGAATTCAACCAGCAAGTGGTCCCGGAGGGTACCAGCCTCTGTGATGACATGCTTCTCCTCCCGAAGGCCGCGGTCTATCATCCGGGCCATGGCGAGTTGGGAGGTACGGAACTCGAAACCCTCCAGTCGTCGGGAAAGCAGGCCTTCGGGCCCCAGCACACGTACAATCTGTCGGCTTCTGGAGACATGGATGGGACTTTATACGGTGAAAGACGGCCAGTCAACGGCAACAAGAGAGGGTATTCCAAGGAAGCTGCTGCAATGATATGATTGTGTTTCAAATTACGCGTGCATGTGCGGTGACGACTGCCGTTGATGCCCCGGGAGGTCAAAAATGAAGATCCGTCTTCGATCCACTTATGCTGTGGGCCTGACGGCGGGCCGGAGTGAAAGAGATGCGCCGGATTCCAGGGATGAGATTGAACTGGCGTCCGGAACCACGGTCCTGGAAATGCTGGAGAGTTTTCCCGGACTGGGTCCGCCTGATTTCTATGACGACATCATGATCCACGTTTTCGTGAACGGGTCCCTCCGGGGGTTCGATCATATACTCGAACACGGCGATGTTGTCGACATCCACATACCGGTTTCCGGGGGATGAGCGATCGGCGCAAGACAGTAAAGAGCGAGAAGTACTCAGGATAGATTTCTGTAGATATCTTTTCGGAGCCCAATTTTGATGACCAGGATTACAAGGATATCATTTTGTATCTCGTAGACGATCCGATAATCTCCAACTCGCACTTTGTGAAAAGGGTTGTTTCCTTTCATTTTGGTGGTATCGGGATTTGGCAGATTCTCTACGAAGCTATCGATCTTTTCGACGATGCGTATTCTATCAGCTTTGGGGATCTTCTTAAGCGATTTTGCCGCAGAGTTTTTGAACTCAATTCGATAGCTCAAGATTCAAGTTCCTTTTTCAATTCTTCCCAAGGAATCGGATCGCCAGGTTCATTTTTTGCTTTAAATGCATCTTCAATGTCTATCTGGTCCTCGAGTTCTTGCAATAGTTTGAGTTCCTTCATTGATACCAGTGCGGCGATCGGCTCGCCTCGGCGAGTCAAAACAAACGCTTCGTTTCCGAAAGCCACTCTGTTAATGATATTGGAAAATTTTTTTCTGGCATCTGCAGTTGTAATTTTATTAAGCATGGTTTACACCTCAATTGTATATTTTGTTCAATTTGTACAAATAGTACCATAGATATCAAGATTGTCAAATGAAAATTTGTTTCAAAAGATTATGACATGCCACTGGCGGCATGACCTCAGAAAACTGTGGACTCTTGAGCTATTATGATAGTGAAGATGTATGCGCTTCGTGGGGAAGGAGAACATGAAGTTCTGCATCTTTGGTGTGCGCATCGTGAAGATGTCGCCGTGTGCACAGGCTGCTGGTCGCTTGCAACAAAAACCCACCAAGTCAAAGGACCATAAGAGGTCTTTCAGTCGTAGACCTTGATGCTGGTGCCCATCCGAAGCGCTCCGTGCTTGAACGGGCAAGAAACAAACCTGGTTATCCTGTATTCCCATGATAACATCATTCCCACGAGTTTGCCTCTCTTTTCCGGAAGAGGTTGAGGTGGACGTTCTTCCAGTATCGAGCATGGATCTTGACAGACAAAGAATCTTTTGCCATGATCCGGACTCCATCATATTGATTTTACCTCCTCCGGGGCTTACTTTTCCTTGTTTGCCTGAGACATCCAGCAAAGGATAGGATATGCATTCGTCGGGACCGCTTCTTGATATACAACACCTGCACACTCATTTTCATACCTATGAAGGTATTGCCAAAGCAGTTGATGACGTTTCTTTCTCGGTGGAACAGGGTGAGATCATTGGGATTGCAGGTGAATCCGGCTGCGGAAAAAGCGTTACAGCCCAGTCTATTATGCGATTGATCCCCGAGCCGCCGGGGAAGATAGTCGGGGGAAGCATCCTTTTCGACGGAATGGATTTGGTGAAACTTTCCAGAAATCAGGTCCGCTCAATCTGCGGAAAGCGGATCTCTATGATTTTCCAGGAGCCGATGACCTCTTTGAACCCGGTATACACCATTGGCAAACAGATAGCCGAAATGTTCATTCTCCACCAAAACGCAGGACGGCAAGAAGCATGGGACAGGGCTGTTCAGATGTTGCGTAAGGTTCAGATTCCGGATCCGGAAAAGAGGGTCTCGGAATATCCGCATCAGCTTTCCGGCGGGATGCGGCAGCGGGCGATGATTGCCATGGCGCTGTCCTGCAATCCGGAAATTCTCATCGCCGACGAACCGACAACAGCCCTGGATGTCACGGTGCAGGCCGAGATTATCGAACTGATGCTCCAACTCAAGCAGGACTTCAACACAGCCATAATACTCATTACACATGATTTGGGAGTCATAGCTGAAATCACCGGCCGGGTCGTTATAATGTATGCCGGCAAAATTGTTGAACAGGCAGGCACGGTTTCCATTTTTGAAGATCCCAGGCATCCCTATACTCGGGGGCTGTTACAATCAGTTCCCAGATTGGGACAACGGGCCCGTAACGGCGCCCGTTACCTGCAGGAAATCAAGGGTATTGTTCCCAGCCTCAATGAGTTACCTCAAGGCTGCAGCTTTTCCCCCAGATGTACCGAAGCCATGGCGATCTGCAGCTCCAGAGTGCCGGAGTTGAAAGAAACCTCCCCCAACCACCTGACACGATGCTGGCTGTATGCCGACCATTAGACAGGAGAGAGCAACTATTGTGAAACCTTTTCTCGAAATACAGGATCTCAAAGTTCATTTTCCAATAAAAAAGGGCGTCTTTTCACAGACTGTCGGTTACGTATATGCCGTGGATGGCGTATCATTTAAGCTGGAAAAGGGCAATACCTTGGGAATTGTGGGAGAAAGCGGCTGCGGTAAGACCACCACCGGCATGGCCATTCTCAGGCTTATAGAGGCAACGGGAGGTTCTGTTTTGTTTAATGGTCAGGATGTCACAAAATTTGACCGGTCCCGGCTGAGGTCTATGCGCAAAGAGATGCAGCTGATTTTTCAGGACCCTTATTCATCACTCAACCCCAGGATGACCGTAAACCAGATCCTGGAGCACCCCCTCAAGATCCATAAGCTTTATGGGTTCAGACAACGCAAGGAAAGGGTTGCATACCTGCTTGAAAAAGTGGGCTTGTCGGCAGAACAGGGGCGGCGCTACCCTCATGAGTTTTCCGGTGGTCAACGTCAGCGCATCGGGATCGCTCGAGCCCTGGCCTTGAACCCGATGCTCATCATCGGAGACGAGCCTGTCTCAGCCCTCGATGTCTCCATACAGGCCCAGATCATTAACCTTTTGATATCCCTGCAGCAGGAATTCAACTTATCCTATATTATAATTTCGCATGACCTGGCAATGGTGGAATTCATGTGCGATCATATTGCAGTCATGTATCTGGGAAAGATCGTTGAGTTTGCGTCCTATGAACAATTATATATCAACCCCAGGCATCCTTACACTAAGGCCCTCCTTTCAGCCATTCCAGTTCCTGAACCACGACGTAAGAAGGAGAGAATTCTACTGGGAGGTGATGTCCCAAGCCCTATGAACCCTCCCAGCGGCTGCCATTTTCACCCCCGCTGCGCAATTGCAGAAGCCGAATGCAGCCGGTTGACACCCTCCTCCAAATGGATTGAACCGGGACATCTGGTGACTTGCCACAGGCATGAGTTTCTGTAATTAGACCGAGAAGCCGTGCTTGAGCACGATTCCGGGTCTTCTGCCGGTGATCTCGCCACCCTGAACCACAACTTCCCCGTTGACCATGACCATATGAATCCCTTGGGGCCGCCATTCTTCTCCTGTGTAACCCGCACTATCAATGACCATATCCGGGTCGAAAACCACAAGATCAGCCCAATAACCGGTTCTTAACAGGCCGCGGTCTTGAAGGCCGATTTTTTGAGCCGGAAAGGAAGTCATCTTCCGGACGGCCTCTTGAATGGGAAGAATCTTTTTTTGCCGCACATATTCTCCGAGTATTTTGGGATAAACGCCATAATTACGTGGATGGGGTTGGGCGGCCGGCCGGAGGGGAACAGCGGTTCCATCGGTTCCAACCATGGTGCAGGGATGCTTCAATACCCGGCACAGATCTTCTTCACAAACTCCAAAGGAAAAAATCCTCACGTCGGCTTGATTCCTAAGCAGAAGGTCGAAAAGGCAGTCAAACGGGTCTGCCTGTGTTTCAGCGACGATCTCCTGCAGGGTCTTGCCTTCCAATGATTTGTCTTCTTCGCGGATGACCTCGGAGATGACAACTCTATCCCAACCCACCTGTTTTATACCATTTTCCCAGTCATTACGGTTCTCGATATAGCTTTTAAGAAGCGCCCGATCCTCAGGGGTTTGAAGACGTTTGAGAAGCGCTGAGACCCCTCCCTCGTGAGCCCAAGGGGGCAGGAAGGCGCTCAAATGGGTGCAAGCCGCCAGATAAGGATATTGGTCACAGGTCACATCCACACCCGATTGGCGGGCCGCTTCGATGAGTTCCAAGGTTTGAGCCACTTTGCCCCAGTTGTCAAAGCCGCATGCTTTGTGGTGGGATATTTGGACCTTTACTCCTGAGGATTGTCCAACATGAACCGCTTCCTCACAGGCTTCGAACAGGTTGCCTGTTTCCGACCGGATATGGGTTGCATAGACCCCATCGAATTCTCGGACGACCCTTGCCAGTTCAATAATCTCTTCCGGTTGAGAAAAAAGACCGGGAGGATAAATCAGACCGCTGGACAGGCCGAAAGCACCCTGTTCCATTTCCACATGCAAAAGGTTTTTCATGGCGATGAGCTCTTCAACCTCTGGTTTTCTCTGGTCAAACCCCATAACCGCATTTCTAAGGGTCCCCTGACCGACAAGAGGGGCGACATTGGTCAGCAGGCCTTGTCGTTCCACCTCAGCCCAATACTCGGAGAGAGTGGACCAGTCCCAGTTCAGATTACGGGAGGAAAGGCCCAAATATTGTTTTAACTGGTCTATCGTTCCTTCACGGACCGGAGCCATGGATTGGCCGCAGTTGCCGGTGACTTCGGTGGTGACCCCCTGCTGGACCATGTTCTGGGGATGAGCACATGTCAGGATGTCCAGATCAGTGTGGCTGTGGATATCAATGAACCCGGGACACACAACCTTTCCTTCCACATCCAGGCTGTGGGCGGCCTCAGCTTGAAGTTTTCCGACTTGGGCGATCCTTTTATCCTTAATGGCAATATCGCCGTGAAACCAGGGGTTGCCTGTGCCGTCGATAATTCTGGCATTTACCAGCAAGGTGTCGAACATAATCCCTCCGTGAAAGCCTTTGTAGAACTATCCTTTATCATTGATTTTGAATTCCTTTAATAAGCTTTTTATGGGTTTTATAGGGAGATATTGCAATGGAAGTACGTTAGGATCAGGTTTTCAGCCAGGGGTCCAATGCGTCGCGGAGCCCCTCCCCCACAAAGTTGAGGCCCAGTATACATAGACAGATAGCTATGCCCGGAAAAGTGGCAATGTGGGGATAAGTCCTGAGATAGGCCCGACCCGCACCGAGGATGTTGCCCCAGCTCGGCTCCGGGGGTTGAATGCCCAGCCCCAAGAAGCCTAAACTGGCCTCCAGAAGAATCGCCTCCGCCACATTGAAAGTGGCCAGGACAATAATCGGAGGAAACGCATTTATCAAAACATATTTGAAGATAATTCCCGCATCCGTGGCCCCCAGAGCTCTGGCCGCAGTGACGTAATCTTTTTGCCTTATGGACAGTACTTCCGATCTGATAACCCGAGCATACCTGGCGGAAAGAGGCAGGCCTATGGCGATGAGCAGATAATTTATGTTGGATCCCAATGTGGCGACAATCAACATAGTCAGCAAAAGCATTGGAAAAGCCATCAGAGTATCAATAAACCTCATTATAATCATGTCAGGGATACGGCCATAATATCCACCGATGGTTCCCAGCAGTGTGCCGAAGACAAGGGAAATACCGGTTGCGAGGAAACCCACCTTCAAATCCACGCGTGTTCCGTAAATGACTCGACTCATGAGATCCCGGCCTATTTGGTCCCGGCCGAAGGGATGGGACCAACTTGGTCCCTCCCCGATATAAGCGGGGTTGACTTCATAGGGATCGTGTGGGGCAAGCTGACTTTGAAAAATGGCTACGGCAAAAATACCAAAGACAATAAATGCCCCTATAAGAGCCAGCTTATGTCTAATAAATCTACGCCATACACTCACCAGCAAACTCCTGACTAATCATATCGAACACGAGGATCAATGTAAGTATAGGATATATCGGTAATTAGATTGACTAATACTACTATTATAGCGGCAATAAAAGTTATAGC
The DNA here is from genome assembly GCA_964413125.1 of uncultured Desulfobacterales bacterium. GTDB lineage: Bacteria > Desulfobacterota > DSM-4660 > Desulfatiglandales > HGW-15 > JAIPEI01. The sequence continues at coordinate 7,667 of CAYPSZ010000183.1, read as the reverse complement.
CTGGACCACCAGGTAATCCCTCCTGAAAATCGAGTCTACCAGAAGGCGACCGACCCCGGGCCAGGCGAATACCATTTCAATTACCACGGTGCCGCTAAGGATGTAGGCGAATCGATAGCCGATCAGGGTGACGATAGGGATCGCCGCGTTGCGGATGACGTGTTTTCTAATGACATTTTTTTCATTGACCCCCTTGGAACGAGCTGTCTTTACATAGTCTTGTTTTTGTTCTTCCAGTATTTTCGAACGGGTAAATCTGGTTAGGATGGCCGCATTCATGGCCGCCACGGAGATGCAAGGCAAAATGTAGCTTTTCCAGCTCTGGATGCCGAAGGTAGGTAACCAACCCAGCCATGCAGAGAAGACTATGAGAAGCATCAAAGCAAGCCAGAAATTCGGCAAGGACATGGCAAATATAGCTAGTCCTGAGGTAGTATAGTCAAATATAGAATACTGTTTTATGGCAGAAAGAATACCCGCAGGGATAGCAATTGCTATTGCCAGAATAAAGGCATACAGGTTTAAAAGGGCGGTATTGGGAATTCGGTGCCATATGAGGTCCATAACCGGAACCCCATTATAGGCGATGGACCTGCCGAAATCCCCTCTGAATGCATTGCCGGCCCAAGTCAAATATTGCTTGATTATCGGCTGATCAAGGCCCCATTTTGCCCTTACCTGCTCTATCTGGTCTGCGGTGAACTCCCTCTGTCCCATCATGATGGTCACCGGGTCGCCAGGGGCAAGATGCATGGTGGTGAAAATAACGATGGAAACCAACCAAACAACAATTAGCGATTGGAAAAGCCGCTTGATAATATAGGATCTCATAATACGATCTGCAGGCCCTTTACTTTCGGCTGTTTCGGGTTATCAGGCAAAAGCCGCGGAGGAAGGAGAAATCCCCCGCGGCTTGACTTTCAACTTCCACTACAAGCCGGCATAGTAAATAATGCTTATGCTAATCTTTGGAAATCCAGTACTTTCTTATGTCATTTACAGGCCTAAATGACCATGTTACCTTGGATGGATCAAACACTCCTTTAACGTCTTTGGAAATGAAGTAGATGTTATCCCAAAATTGAATATAAAGGAACGGGACCTCTTCGGCGAATATTTGTTGAATTTGACTGTATACTTCATAGCGTTTGTCAGGGTCTGTGACTGCAATTCCCTTTCTCAAAAGTTCAGTCATCTTCGGGTTTGACCAATTGATCCAGTTGTTGCTGCCACCCGGGGTAAAGTATTCGGTGGAATCCGGGTCGGTATCTCTGGAAAAGGTCCAGTTCATAAGAGCCAGATCATAGTTCCATTCTCCTCTGGCTCCGCTGACCATTTTTTCCACCCAAACACCCATCTCACTGTACTGCAGCTTCAGATCTATGCCCACCTGCTTTAGCATCTGCGAATCCATTTCAGCCTGGCTGCCTCTGACTTGGTCGCCCATGAGAAGGTCACATGTTATCTCAAACCGTTTCCCTTCGGCATTGACCAGGATTCCGTCGGGCCCGGGATTCCAACCGGCCGCTGCCAAAAGTTCCTTGGCCTTCTCGGGATTGAAGGAATACTTTTTGACATCATCTTCGTACCACGGCAGAGAAGGTGATATGTAAGTGTGGGCCACTGCAGACAAGTCCTTCATGAGACTTTTGACCGTGGCTTCTCTGGAGATGGCATACATCATGGCCTGGCGGACGCGCTTGTCCTGGAAGATAGGGTTGAGATGGTTCATCAGATAGTGATTCACAGCCAAAGATTGACCCCTGTATACGTTGAACTTGCCGCTTTCCATAACGCGGATCGTGTCTTGGGGCATCAGGGGCCAGTCACTTGAGTGGACGTTGCCGGTTTCCAGGGAAATGGCACGGGCAGAGGCCTCAGGGATAGGAACCATCTTAAGATAATCGATATAGGGCCGCCCTTGCCGATAGCCTTCAAACGCCTCCAAAAGGACATAGTCACCTGGAACCCACTCTTTGAATTTGAAAGGCCCCGTACCCATGGGGTGCATATTGTATTCCTCTGCAGTCATTTTCTCATGATAATGCTTAGGCACAATGCGATGGTTGGCAATGGAGGTCAAGAAAGGAGCATAAACTTCTTTGGTTGTGATCTTTATGGTATAATCATCAATGATTTCAATTGAATCAATATGGGCCGCGTTGGATCGCGTTTCCGCACTGTTTTCAGGATCCATGGCCCATTCATAAGTATATTTTACATCTTCGGCTGTGAACTCTTCACCATCATGAAAGAGAACGCCCTTTTTGAGATGAAAAATCCAGGACAGACCGGAGACCTCATAACTCTCTGCCAACACCGGTTCCAGCTCATAACGTTCATTCAATTCATAAAGAGCTTCATGGATGTTATATATAATATTCTGGTCTGTATTTCGACCCGGGAAGAAAGGGTTGAGATAGGTTGCATCAGCATGGGAGGCCAAAATATAAGTACCCCCATACTTTGACGCCTCATCGGTGGCATGGCCCGTCCCCAGACCGATTGAAAAGAAACAAAGCACAAGCAAACCCAAAACTACTTTTCTCATTTTAATCACAGAGCCTCCTTTGAATTTGTAATTGTAAAACCGTTTTGTAAGTCTTTTCGTATAACTTTCTAATTTCAATAAAGGTTAAGTTGATAGGTTTCCTGGAAGATATCAGACCTTTTGATCAAGCTTGAGATTATGGGTTGTTGTGGAAGGTTACCGCACCTTACTAAGAAGCCTTTCGGATGTCAAGTGACCCAGTATCTTCTCCGGTGTAATGGGCAGGTCCACGCAACGGTACCCCGTGGCATGGAAGACCGCATCGGCAATGGCCGGCGCCGTGGGTGAAACCAGTCCCTCACCTGCCTCTTTGGCGCCAAAGGGGCCTTCTTCTTCATAAGTCTCGATACACACCGATTCCCCTGGAGGCATATCCATGGCATTGGGCATCTTATAATCCAGAAAGGTGGTGTTGAGGGTCCTGCCGTTCTCCATGACGAACTGCTCGGAGAGGGCATATCCCAGGCCCATGTGAATGGAACCCTCGAGCTGACCTTCCACGGCCATGTGGTTGAGCACGGTGCCGCAATCATGGGCCGTCCACATCTTCTCCACCTTGACCAGCCCGGTTTCCATGTCCACATCCACCTCGGCCACCTGGGCCCCGAAGCTGAAGGCCGGGGTGACCAGGCCTTTGTCCCTGGGGGTGTAGGAGCCGCGAGCCACAAGGGGTTCTCCCCTGTTGGCCTTCTGGACCATTGCAACCGCCTCGCCAAAGGGCACCCCGCGGTCGGGCCGGCCCTTGGGGCAGACCATTCCGTCCCTGCACTCCAGTTCATATATCACATTAAGGTTTTTCCGTGCCGACACGGCTCCGAACAGATCTTTTTTGATCTTGCGGGCCGCATCCAGTACCGCGTTTCCGTTCATGAGGGTCACACGGCTTCCCCAGGTCCCCAGATCAGCCTGTGGAGTCATGGCGGTGTCGGCGGATGTGATCCGTATATCCTCCATCCGAAGGCCCAATTCGGCGGCCAGGATCTGCTTCATGGCCGTGTCCGAACCCTGGCCGATGTCCGTGGCCATGGTGAGGAGATGGACGGTGCCGTCGTCAAAGGCCCTCACCTCCGCCGCGGAAAATGGATACTGTGTGTTGAACCAGTTGAATACCCCGCCTGAGATGAAGCTGTAGCATCCCACGCCCACGCCGCGCCCGGGCTTCATATTCTTCCGCTTTCGTTTCCAATTGCTCATCTTCGCCGCTGCCTCGAGCGACTCTATGAACCCGCAGCTCGAGATTACCGCCACATCGGGTATGATATCACCTGTCACCTGGGCGTTTTTTATTCTCAGCTCGATGGGATCTATGCCCAGCTCCTGTGCCGCCATGTTCATCTGGGACTCGGCGGCAAAGAGAGACTGGGGCGCGCCGAAACCCCTCATGGCGCTGGCCGGGGGCTTGTTTGTATAGACGTGCTGTCCCAGGAAGCGGTAGTTGGGGTATCGATAGAGCATAGCCCCGAAGTTGCCGCACAAAAAGGTGGCGGTGGGTCCCATGGCGTTGTATGCCCCGCCGTCAAGGGTGATCTTTAGGTCCTTGGCCGTTAGGGTCCCGTCTTTCTTGAATCCCACCTTGGACTTGAGAGTCATGGGATGACGCCGCCTGCCCGTTGCGAGTTCTTCTTCCCTGGTCAAGGTGAACTTGACCGGCCTTCCGGTCATACGCGCCATGAACGCCGAGCAGAACTCCCAGGGCCGCAGTTCCATCTTGCCGCCGAACCCGCCGCCCACACAAGGGACTATCACGCGTATGTCGTTTTCTCGAAGCCCCAGGGTGGAGGCCAGGAGGCACTGGACTATGTAAGGCGTCTGGGTGGATGTCCAGATGGTTATGCGGCCCTCAAGGTCCGCCCGGGCCACGCAGGAACAGGGCTCAAGGTATGCGTGGCTCTGGGCATGAACAGTGAAGGTGTCCTCACGCACATAGTCGGCCTCTTCAAATCCCTTCTTGATGTCCCCATACCGGATCTTCCTGTCAATGCTGATATTGGTGGGGTTCTCATCATGGATGACAGGCGCCCCCTTGCGCATGGAGGCATTTACATCAAACACCGCGGGCAGCTCCTCATACTCCACCTTGATCAGTTCCAGGGCTTCCCTCGCCGTGTCCTTGTCCACGGCAGCCACTGCCGCCACCTCATCGCCCACAAACCTGACCTTGTCCACAGCCAAAGGGTACTCGTCCTGGGTGGCCGGAAACAGCCTCCAGTTCCCGTATCGTATTTTGGGTGTGTCCTCACCCGTGATCACACATTTGACGCCGGCAAGTGCTGCCGCCTTACGGACGTCAATACGGACGATCCGTGCGTGAGGCAGAGGGCTCCTCAAAAGGGCCCCATGGAGCATCCCCTGCAGTTTGATGTCATCAGCGTAAACAGCCGCTCCGGTCGCCTTGGCCTTTCCGTCTGTCCTCGGAATGTTCTCCCCGATTATACTGTATGATTTCATATATATATCCTCCTCTACCCTGTTTTCTTCCGGGCGGGCTTCAAGGCCTCGTTCAATGCCCTCCTGGTCAACACCCGTACCATGGCCTTGCGGTAGTCTGCACTGGCCCTCAAGTCTGAAATGGGCATGGCCTCCTTCATGGCCTGCTCCGCCGCCTTCTCGGTAAGGTCCTCAGTCGGCGTTTTCCCCTTGAGCACGCGTTCCGCCTTCACGGCCCTCATGGGCACCGGAGCCACGGCCCCAAGGGCGATCCGCACATCCTCACATCGGTCCTTGTCAAGCGAGACCATGGCCCCCACGCACACGGCTGATATATCCACCTTGCCCCGCGCGGAGATGTGCTGGTAGGAGGCCCCTGAACGAGCAGGGGACAGGGGGACAAAAACTGATGTCATGATCTCTCCGGGCTTTAGGGCGGTCAGGCCCGGCCCCTTGAAAAAATCTTCCAGGGGGAGGCCCCTTTCCCCGTCCTTTCCATAAAGAACGACCTCGGCGTTCATGGCAATGAGTGTGGGCGCGTTTTCCGCGGATGGAGCGGCGTTGCAGAGATTGCCCGCCACGGTCCCCATATTGCGAATCTGGGTGTTGGCAGTTACGCTCGCGGCATAGGCCACTGCCGGATACCTGCGTCGTATGTCAGGGTGGGCTTCCACATCGGCGAGCCTTGCCCCCGCCCCTATGGTGAGCCCCTTGTTTCTCTCGAATTTGATGAAATCCAGCTCCTTGATTGCATTGAGGCTTATAACCGCCTTGGGGTGGATCATCTCGTGGTTGATCTTGACGAGCAGATCCGTGCCCCCGGCCAAAAGAAAGGCCCCTTTGCCGGCATCCAGCAGGAGCCGGGATGCCTCCTCAACGGTTTCAGGGGCATAATATTTGAATTTTGCTCTACTCATGAGACCCCTCCTTGCGATTTATTCGTAGGGATGAGCGGCCCGGGCCGCCCCGTCCGGACCTGGATTACTTATTCATGCCCTCGGCGGCGAATGATATCGCTTCAACGATCTTGTTGTAGCCGGTGCACCGGCAGAGATTGCCTGACAGCCCCCTTCTGATGTCCTCTTCCTTGGGGGCGGGATTGTTCTTCAGAAGGAAAAGGGCGGACATCTCCATTCCCCCGGTGCAAAAGCCGCACTGAATGGCCCCTTTTTCCATAAAGGATTCCTGTATGGGGTGCAGCTTTTCCCCGGATTTTGCGAGCCCTTCCACGGTCAGGATCTCCTTACCCGCTGCTTCCACGGCCAGGGTCAGGCAGGAGCTCACGCTCTTTCCGTCCACCATGACCGTACAAGCGCCGCAGTCCCCTGATCCGCACCCCAGCTTGGTCCCTGTGAGATAAAGCTCTTCCCGAAGGACCTCATTGAGCGTCTTCCAGGGCTCCACAGCAAGCGTGTAGGTGTCTCCGTTGACATTAAGAGTGATTTCGACTTTCATGGTGTAACCTCCTCCTTCTATTGAGGCTCCTCGCAAAAAGCTTGCAAGGCTTGTTCTTTGCGACCTTTTTCAGGCCTCGTTCATAATTCCTCTTTCAAGAATGCTCAATCCAAGGGCCCATGTCTCGTTCAGGTGGGTCCTTCTGCCCATGGCTGATTTGCTGTTCTCCAAGTGTACAATGCCCAAAAAAGATGTCCATATGAATTCGGCAAGTGTCTTTTCGTGGCATTCTCTGAAAAGTCCTTTGCAGATCCCATAGGCCGTGATCTTGCACATCCAGGAATAATTCAGGGAACCGGAACGGTCCAGCTCTGACCTAAGTGAATCCGGAAGACTTTTCAGCATTTGGCTCTGATGAAAATATAATGTTATATTAATAATGGAAGGATTAAGACAATAAAAGGACTTGAAACGTTCCCAGAGTTCCCGCACAAGGAACTCTTCAGCCTCTTCCCGCCGCGAGTATAAGTCTTCCAGAAGCCCGGCGAAGAACTCGGATTGGCGGACAATGGCCCGGACAAAAATCTCGTCCTTGGTCTTGAAATAGAGATATAGCGTGGCTCGGCTCAATTCCGCGGTATCGGCGATCTTCTCCATGGTCGTGGCATGGTATCCCTTTTCCATGTACACCTGAACCGCGGCCTTGAGAATGGAGTCCCTCCTCTCGGATTTCTCCCTTTCCCTTCTCTCTTTTATGCCCACGAAATAAATCACCAAGAATATTTATAGTTTGCCTATAATATAGACGGCCTGTCTAGCAAAGACAAGAACCTTCTAAAACTCCGATATAAGGATCGAAAAAAATTGCTTTTTTTTTAAAAAATATCGCAAAACCTTGATTTCACTTCCCATTTACGCATTGCCGCTGGAAGGCCCTTATTCGGCCCAGAGAAGGGCCCTGAGAGCACAAACGCGAACAAGACAGGAGGGGGGTATACCTATATTGCTCAAAACGCACCCAGCCCTACGAGAAAAGTGGGTCTAACCTATTGATATCATTAACGAATTAGGCCATCCCTCATTTGACATCCCCTCCTTTTTGTGCTCTACCTCTCACATGGCTACCAAAAACCAACTACAAGACACTCTCTGCAAACGCCTCTTTTGGCATACCGCCGAGCGTGATGAAGCAAGGGTTGCAGACCACCTTTTCCATCGACATGAAATGAACGTCGTCTATGCCATGGATGAAGCAACACTGTTCGATTCTTTTTTCAATTATCTAAACGACATT
>CAYPSZ010000182.1:0-3339 GCA_964413125.1 uncultured Desulfobacterales bacterium | reverse complement strand
AACGGTTATGATGTCCACGTAGTTGTGAGCCCCGGTGACTGCGCCACCTGTCACCCCCAAGAAGGTGCGCAGTATGATAAGAACATTATGAGCCGCGCTTACGGCAACCTGATGGAAAACCCGGTCTACAGGGACCTGGCAACCATGATTAATGGAGTTCCGGTCCTTGATGCGGAAGGCAAGACCACCCGGATTATGCCCTCGGATCCTGCAACAGATGCGGTATCCTGCCTTTTCTGTCACGGTACGCGGCTGTCGGTCGAAAAGACCGTAACCAGAGAGACGTTATATGGCGACATGACATTGCCGGTAATTTCCGGATGGCCGAACCAGGGCGTGGGAAGAGTCAACCTGGATGGCACGTTAGGTACATGTACAGCCTGCCACACCCGTCACCGCTTCTCAATCGAGATGGCGAGAAAACCCCACACATGCTCGCAGTGCCACAAAGGTCCGGACGCACCTGGTTACAAGGTGTACGATGTGAGCAAGCACGGCAATATCTATTCTTCCCTCGGCAAAGACTGGTCTTTTGATCCGGTGCCCTGGGTCCCGGGCAGGGATTTCTCCGCTCCAACATGCGCAGCATGCCACGTCAGCCTCATTACCGGAGAAGACGGCGGAGTTGTTGCGGAGCGGACACACCGTATGAACGATCGTTTGGCGTGGCGGCTTTTCGGAGTGTATGCCCACCCCCATCCTGAATCAGCCGACACAACCGTGCTTCGTAACCGCGCGGGCCTGGCCTTGCCGGTGGAGCTCGATGGGCGCCCTGCGCCTGAAGGCCTTATAGGCTTAGAGGAACAAGACCGCCGCAGGGAAGCAATGAAAGGTGTCTGCCTGTCCTGCCATGGTTCCCTTTTGGTGGAGGTCCATTTCAATAGACTTGACCACACCATAGAGACCACCAACCAATCGACACTGGCCGCTACTCAAATCGTTGCCCGAGCATGGGATTCGGGGTTGGCCAAAGGATTGGACCAAGGAGACGGCATCTTCAATGAGGCCATTGAGAAGGCGTGGGTTCAGCACTGGCTGTTTTATGCCAACTCCACTCGACTGGCTTCTGCTATGATGGGCGGGGACTATGGTGTATTCGACAATGGCCGCTGGCAAATGGCACGAAACATTCAGAACATGCTCGAACGGCTTAAGACCGCTAAACGGATTTCAGTAACGGAACGAGAATGAAAATGTTCTCACGAGGCCGGACCCGCCTGTTCATTGAGGTGAACGAATTATGAAGATCAGATTGGATGAAGATCAGATCGTTAAGGCCGTGAAGAAGTTGGATGGAGTGGAACTGGTGGTTGAAAACCCGGATGACGCGCTGGAAGGAATACGCCTGATCCTGAGGAAGCCGGAAAACATAGGAACACAGCACTTCACTCGCTTGAAGGATATCAAGGTCACCGCCAGCCGAAGCTATGAGACTTCTGCCGTGGAATATCGAATGAGGTTTCTTTTGGAGTTCATATTTGATGAAGATGTCTCGCTCGAAGAAAGGGTCGAGGCTATCAAGGCGTTTCAGGCGTTTCTGGATCGGGTGTGAACTTTGCCTGGTGGAACCAGACAAGTCGTTTTCAGGTCCATCCTTGAATCATCATGTCAATGTACTACCAAGGGCGTTAATATGCACGGAAAGTCTGAAACATCATGACCCGGCCCGGCAGAGGATGGATTGTGGTTGCTGGTGCATGCGGAGCGATTTTTTGGCCCGGTGCCTTCATATTCGGCCTGCCTGGAGTACTCGGGGGATCCTGGCAGACCGCCTTTGATGTGGGCCGTGCAGAGATCGGACGCATCATGTTCTTTCTGCTGGCAGGCGCGGGGTCTTTCATGTTTCTTGTGGGCCGGTGGCAGGAGACTGCCGGGGCTCGCGCCATGGCGGTTTCGGGGACCGCCCTGATGGGAGCCGGCACCATTGCTATGGGGTGGGCGACCGGTATTCAGGGTGTTTATGCATGGGCCTTTGGAGTGGGAGCGACCTCGGCGTTCATTTATATTCCCGGGCTCACCGTGGTTCAGCAATGGTATCCGGAACGTCGAGGGCTTGTCTGCGGTCTTGTGAACCTGGCCTTCGGAATTTCCGCTGCAATTGTGTCGCCTGTGGCGGGATGGCTGCTCACCTTGCTGGGCCCTGGGGGTATGACCACTGTCTTAGGAACAGCGGCCCTGGCCTGTGGAGTGCCTTCGGCCCTCCTGGTTGCGGGGCCGGAATCAAATGAGCCCTCGGCAGAGGCGGTCCCGGGCGGGATTGGTTCCATGCAACCGGTTTCCATGACCGTGGGTCAGAGTGTTCGTACCCGGTCCTTCTGGTGTCTTTGGACGACCTGGGCACTGGCCGGGTCCGCGGGAATCAGCATGGTGGTTCTATCCACCGCATTCGGCACAGCCCGCGGCCTCTCCTTACAGGAATCAGTGCTTTTGCTGGCGGCTTTCAATTTTGCCAGCGGCGCCAGCCGGTTATTGAGCGGATATGCCTCAGACAGAATTGGGAGAAGGAGTATGATGGGGCTCACGTTTGCTGCAGCAGGACTGGCATATTGGTCCATGCTGTTGATGCATGGACTTTTGTGGTGGGCGGTTCTTGCGGCTTTAGTTGGATATTCCTTTGGTACGCTCTTTGCCGTTTCAGCTCCCCTGGCGAGCGAGAGATTCGGAATGGCGCACTTCGGTTCGATTTTCGGTCTCGTTTTTACTGCCTATGGGTTCCTCGCCGGTGCTCTGGGACCCTGGCTGAGCGGGGTGATCCTGGATGCCACCGGAGGGGATTTTCGCATTGTGTTCGGTTATCTCGGCGGGTTTCTCATCCTGGCTTCAGGAATGGTAAGTGCAATGGGTCCGGCCCCGGTCGCCGGCGTTCGTGGGAATGGAAGGCGTGTTCCGGATTGAGCGGGAGGTTATTAGATCATGCCGGAGAAAACATGATCCGGAAAGTGGTCTCAGGAGGACAGACCGGCGTGGACAGGGCCGCCCTGGACGCGGCCATAAAGGCGGGGGTCGACCACGGCGGATGGATCCCCATGGGGAGAAAGGCCGAAGACGGGAGAGTTCCCGGGTTTTACCGGCTTTGCGAGACCGAAACACCCAATTACGCTGAACGTACCGAGAAGAACGTCCTGGATTCGGACGCCACCCTCATCATCTCCCGCGGGCCCCTCACTGGTGGATCCCGGCTGACTATGGTCCTGGCAATACGCCACGGGAAGCCCTGGAAACACATTGACCTTGAAACCTCTGCTTCGCAAGATGCCGTGATCCAAATTCGATGCTGGGTCCCCCAAAAACACCAAAAAAAAAATATTATTTTGGTGGGGTGCGGGCGGGCGGCGGCCC
>CAYPSZ010000181.1:0-7554 GCA_964413125.1 uncultured Desulfobacterales bacterium | reverse complement strand
AAAGCTTACGGAAGAGGAAGAAGTGCCGTATTTCGCGGAGGGGTGAAATCCTGTCAAGCGAAATATGCGGTATCAAGATATACGGTACACGCTATAGTTGAAAGCCCTCTTCAGGGGTAGCAACTATCAATCCAAGGCCCGTTTCTTTTTGCTCCATTCTTGCCATCCGCTGCTCGGCTCCTGCAAATGGAAACATTCCAAAGCATACCACCAATAAAATTGCGATCGAATTTACTTTAAAAAACATACCAAATCCTCCTTTACAGAGTGTTAAGATATGATATGATCCGTGCCCGATCATCCGATGTCAAGCGCTCCGCAAAAGGCGGCATGTTCTCGTAGGGGTCTTCGAGTTGCCTCTTGACATTCTCTTCATTCACAGGACGACCGCTGACGGGCAGTTCCGCTCTGCCGAACAATCCTTTCAGGCCCGGACCGATCTTGGTTTCAAGAGCATCAGTGAAGTGACACCGGGAGCAACCCGATTTTTCAAACAGGTCCTTGCCGATGGCGGTTTGCGATGCATGGTCATCTTCCCTTTCATGCACATGGGTTTTGGTATCCTTTCCATCCTGAGAAACAACAGCATTCCTCAGAATGGCCATGGAAATCCCCGTCGCCAGAAGAACCGCCACCACAGCACCAGTTGTTCAGTGCAATATCGCTTTTCGCATAATCCCCTTCTTAGTCGATAAATGAGAATATTTCCTGTCGAATCCGACGCTTGGAAACGCCCCGCTGATGCAAGGCCTTCAGAAGACTTTCAGCCATTCCGGGCGGGCCGCAGACATAAAAGACCTTATTTTCCAAGCTGGGACCGCAGTATTTCTCTATCATCTTGCCGTCCACATGTCCCGTCTCCCCTGTCCAGTTATTCTCCGGTCGGCTCAAGACATGAACCACCGTCAATCGGGGTCGGCCGTCTTTCGCTATCCGATCCAGCGCATCCCGGAAGACAATCTGGTCCTGGCTGCGGTTGGCGTAGAGGAGCATAACCGATCGGGTATCGCCGAGTTCGTGCATATGCCGAATCATGGCCATCATGGGGGTAATGCCGATACCACCCACCAGAAATACCAAATCGCGTTCCTCGGGATGGAGGGCATAAGAAAAACGACCAAAAGGTCCGTGAACCGCAGCCGTATCTCCTGCCCTGGTTTTACCGATGGTGGCGGTGAAATCACCGGATTCCTTGATGGTTGAGCTGATAAAATCCTTCTGGGTCGGGCTTGAAGAAATGGTCCAGTGATGTTCCTCTACCGGCAGAGTGCGCTCTCTGAAGAACGTCAAGAAATGAAACTGACCCGGCAGATATTCCTCAATCAGCCGCCCCGGCGGAGGGATTAATTTTACCGTCCAGACGTTCTCGGTCTCCTGAACCACCTCCTGCACGCGATAGGGATGGCGCCGCAAAAAAACAGGCCTGACAAGAGTGTGGAAAAGGAATACTCCGACTGCCGTAAGAGCAATGACCAGCCACAGGCCTTTCATAGGCAGCAGATTCAGGTCATCTCCCGCAAACCAGGAATGAAGGAATATGAAGACCAGTATGGCAGGGGCCATCAAATCATGTCCCAACCGCCACTTCTCGAAAGTCAACCCGATTTTCCCCTGATAAAGACTCACCAGTACATGAACAAGCACCAGTACCAGGGCCCCCTTCCCCACCCAGATATACCAGGGAAGATTCAATCCAATAAGGAGCTGCCAGCTCCCGTGTCCCAGCGAAAGGAGGAGCGGATGGAGCAGGAGCAGAGAGGCGGCCGCTACAGCCATATGTTTGTGAAACCGAATTAGGATATCCAGGCCAAAGGCCCGTTCAATCCAGCGGATTCGTGCCGCAATCACGGGCTGCAACATCAGAATCATGAAACCCATCAGGCCAAGATTCCGTCCCACATCATTGATGATCCCCTCCCCTCCCTTCCCCAGCCAGGCCGCCAGCCAGACAGGGAGGGTTATGATCAGGACATATATTATGATTCGAATTGCGCCGCCTGTCATAGTATCTCCTGTAAATTATGCAGAATGTCCAACATGCCGAGAACGCCCGCCAAGGCCCCGACAGCAACGGTATTGGCATAGATCTTTCCACCCGCCGTCTCCTTGGCAATGTCTTCAAAAGGAATGGCAAGAACACCTTTCTGCTCTTTTGCCGGTGCAACCACGACGCCGTCGTCCCTGACTCTTTCCCGATACTTCTTGAGGGCGCCCTTATTTAGTGCCAACAGGATGTCCGCCTGAGACAGCAGCGCATTCCGCGGCTTCTCACCCACCCGAATGGAATAACTGTTCTGCCCGCCCCGAAGGCGGGATTCACATTCTTTCCAGGTAAATACGTCATATCCCTGGGAAATTAGGGTTTTGGCCAAAACCTCTCCGCAGTCTGAACCCCTTCTCCCGCTGCCCCTGCAATGATGACATTCAGATCTTCCATAAAAAACCCTCAATCCGCACTCATGTTTTTGGATCAGCAAATTCGTACCACCTCAATATCGAATGGAAAAACAAGCATAATTCTTGATCAAGCTTACTGTAGAGCTCTTTTTCATGTAAACGGGGTGAACACCCCATATGGGTCCACTGCCGCAAGAAATGCATCCGTACAAGTCAGTGTAGTGCCGGCAGAATAAGAGATTGATCCTGCAAGATCTGTTGTACGCTTGCGTAGGAGTCAGAAATTAAGGTCCCAAGGGCCTATGCATTTACCTGGATATTCTTAAAAACCTGGCATTGACGGCGACAATCACTGTGCTGAGCGACATCAGCACGGCACCAAAAGCCGGCGACAGGAGGACGCCGTACGAATAAAGAACCCCGGCTGCCAGCGGAATGGCAAATGCATTGTAGCCGGTGGCCCAGGCGAGATTCTGAACCATTTTACGGAATGTGGCCCGCGCCAGATCGAGAATCGCGACAACATCCAGGGGATTGCTTTTCACCAGAACCACATCCGCTGTCTGAACAGCCACATCCGTGCCGGCCCCCACGGCAATGCCCACGTCTGCCTGAGCCAGGGCCGGAGCGTCATTGACCCCGTCACCGGTCATGGCCACCACCAACCCCCGTGACTGGATCTCCTTAACCTTATCTACCTTATCCTTGGGCAAAACCCCGGCGAAGTATTCATCAAGACCGATCTGATCAGCCACCCACTTTGCCGCCTGCTCATTGTCGCCGGTAAGCATCATGCAGCGGATCCCCATCGCCTTGAGCTCGGATATGGCTTTCCTGGATTCGTCTCTGATGATGTCCGCCAGCGCTATTGCACCTTTGGGCTCGCCGTCAACCAGGACAAACACCACTGTCTTTCCCTGGGAGTTAAGTGCCTCCACCCTTTCGTCTTTCATGGAGATCTGGTTTTCCTCCAGATAGCCCGGACTGACGACCTTGATCTCTTTTCCATCCACCGTGCCTTGGGCCCCTTTTCCAGGAATGGACTTGAAATCTTCCACCTGTGGGGGTTTGTCGACCGAAGCCGCGATCGCATCAGCAATAGGATGTTCCGACTGTGTCTCCACGGCTGCAGCATACCGGAGGAGATCCTCTTTTTCCATCTCCTTCGAGAAAACGATGGTATCGCTCACTCCGAATTCTCCCCTCGTAAGGGTTCCGGTTTTATCAAAAATAACGGCTTGAATGTTTCTTCCCCGCTCAAACGACGCCCGGTCCCTTATCAGAAGCCCGTTTTTCGCGGCCAGGGCCGTGGATACGGCCACCACCAAGGGGACGGCCAGCCCCAGCGCATGAGGGCAGGTGATCACCATCACCGTAACGGTCCGCTCCAGGGAGAAGGCAAAGTCGCGGCCTGCAAGGACCAGCCACACGATCAGTGTGATACCTCCGCAGCTCAAGGCGATGACGGTCAGCCAGAGGGCCGCACGATTGGCAAGGTCCTGACTTCGAGATTTGCTCTGCCGGGCGTTTTCGACCAGTTGGATCATTTGTGATAAATATGAATCCTTTCCCGTCTTCTGAACCTCCGCCGTCAGGGAACCCTCCCCGTTAATGGCGCCGCCGATAACCTGTGCACCGGGGGCCTTTTCCGCCGGTTTGGATTCACCGGTCAGCATCGCCTCATTGACCGCGCTCTCTCCCTCCACCACTTTTGCATCTACAGGAACTTTTTCGCCGGGTTTGATAAGAACCCGGTCTCCGGGTTTTAGATCTTGAATGGCAACTTCCTCGGTACTTCCATCAGACAAGACCTTATGTGCCTCGGAAGGCATCAGCTTGGAAAGCTCTTCCAGGGCCTGATTCGCCCCCATCACGGACTTCATTTCGATCCAGTGCCCCAGAAGCATGATATCGATCAATGTGGCCAGTTCCCAGAAAAACATCTTGCCGCTCAGCCCGAACACCACTGCGCTGCTGTAGCAGTAGGCCGTGGCGATGGCGATCCCGATGAGGGTCATCATTCCAGGCTCTTTTTTCCTCAATTCGTCATAGAGCCCTTTGAGAAACGGCCAACCGCCGTAAAAGAACAAGGCGGTAGAAAAGGCCCACAGAACATAGCTGTCGCCTGAAAAAGAGATGGCCTTTTCAACCCCCAGGAACGATTGAATCATCGGGGACAGGGCCAGCACGGGAAGGGTCAGGCCCAAAGATATCCAGAACCGCTTTCTGAAATCGGACACCATATGGGCATGATGGTCACCCTTTTGATGCCCCTGGTGTCCCTTATGCCCTTCGTGTCCATTCCCGCCGGAATGCCCGCCCTTTTTGTTTTCAGAGGATTGCCTGGTCATCTCGTCACTTTCATGCGAAATTATCTCATGAGAGACGTCTCTTCCTACCTCTCCATGGCCTGCTGTTAAATGCCTTGAAGGGGCCTTTACCGATTTCCCGACGTATGAGAAGATCGTTCTCCCTGAAAAAGACGTCCCGGGTTCATGACGTGCCTTCCTGCAGGCCTTTGGCCAAGGCCAGGGTCCGCTCTCCGAGCATGTGGGTGAACGAACCCAACTCGTTATCATACCAGCCGTACACCACGATCTGGTTCACCGGAACCTCCACCGAGCAGCCCTCTTCCTGGAATGCGGCTTCCGGAGTGACGCGGCAACCCGGCGTGACCGCGACTCGCACCTTCCCATGTTGAACGCGTGTCTCCCTTCCTTCCACCACAGCCGCAGCCGCCGTACCGATGATGTCGGAGCTGACGTTCTGGGAGTCGGAGTAGGAAAGATAAGGGCTCAGGTAACCGTTGGCAGCGTTCCGGTACATATTGTTGATCTCCTCGCGGGAGACCGGCCGCTCCGGGTTGTCCTGCAGGTTCACCATCAGGATCACTATGGAGCCCGTGGTGTTGGGGACCCGCACCGCCTCGGCCACAAAGTCGATTTGCTCCATTTCGGGAATCACAAGGGCGGCGGCCTTGGCCGCACCGGTGCTGGTGAGGATGATGTTGTCGAGCACGGCTCGATTTTTCCGTAGATCGCTTTTCCCAGCCTTCGGCAGGCTGTCCAGCACGCCTTGGGTGGAGGTAACGGCGTGTACGGTCACCATGGAGGCTCCCAGTACGGCCTTGATTCCAAAACGGTCCAAAATCGTCTTCATCAGGAAGGCCAGGCAGGTGGTCGTGCAGGAAGCCGTGGAAACGAGATGGTGCCGCTTCGGGTCGTAGGCCTCGTCGTTGATTCCCTGAATAGTAGTGACGGCATCCTCAGGCATGTCCCCGGATTCGTCCTTGATCTTGAAGGGGGCCGAGAGAACCACCTTCCGGGCCCCCGCCTCCAGGTGTCCCCGGAGCGCGCCCTTGGAGGCGTCCACCGGTTCCGTAGGGTCCCGGAAGACACCGCTGCAGTCCACCACCAGCGAGACCCTATGGCCGGACCAGTCGATCTCCCTGGGGTTTCGATGGGTCCTGAGGACGCTGACCGGGATCCCGTTGACCCGCATGGTCCCGGCCTCCTCGTTCAACTCCTCGATGACACGACCCCCGCGGAACCCGTGGATGTACCGGTTCAGCGGTCCGTAGGTGCTGTCGCGGGCAAGATAGTCGGCAATGTCTTCGATCCCCTGACCCACCTCGCGGCCGATGTTCACTACGATGCGCTCGAAGGAGCCTCGTGCCGCGTGGTGCCACAGCAGGAGCTTTCCGATCCTGCCCATGCCGTTGATTCCAAGGGGCATGGGAAGAGGAGCCTGGAGTTCGGTGAAAACAGGATGATCCTTGGCGTCGAGCATCTCAACCTCCTTTCGGTTCATCACGCTGTCGTCCGGATCACATGGAACCGGAGCGCTGTGCCGTCGCCCACGGAGAAAACCCGGCCCGTTCAACGGGCCGGACTTTCCACTGCGATAGGTTTATGAGGGGCTTTCAGACTTGGAGAAATGGATCTTTCCTTCCCCCGGAACGCTCTTGGGATCCAAAAGCCGGGACGCGTCGTCTACGCAGTTGGACTTTTCTTCCTCGCTCACGGAGTTGGGGTCCCTAAGCGCTCCCATGTCGCACAGAAAGCGGTTTCCTGCATTATCCTTCACCCAAACCAGAGGTTCGTCGCTTGTCATGATTTGCTCCTTTCTTTTGTTTTCAGATTTTTAGCGATTACCAACCATCGCCGCGAAAGCCTCCAGGGATTGCTGCCGCCTGACCATCTGACTACAGGCGTTGTGTAGACAGATGGGAGCGGATCAGGAAAACCCCTTTGCCTCTTCCTCGCTGAGTTTCCTCATGTTCTCCCCGCAGCATACCAGATCGCCGTCACCGCCCTGCATCACGGAAACCACATTACCGCAGACATCGCACTTGTAAACCTCTCCTTTCTGAGCCATAGCTTCCTCCTTTCTTTCGTCTCTTGAGATAAATGTGTTTCAAGTTTACAGACCCTATACTAGGCAGAAAATGGGGCCAGGCCTGTATTTTCCCTGCGAATCGTCGGTATTGACTCCCCGGAAGAAGGTTTTCTCGCTCGGGTTACTCGGAGAGCCGAGCATCCTTCGGCGGAGAAGCCACAGCCCGCTCCTCCAGCCGCTGTAACGTTTTGAGCCGCAGGTTCGACGGGTTCTGCTTTCCCGACCGCCTTACAAAGAAAAACGAACAATCAGCGCTCGGGCGTCTACCTTTTTTTGCCGAGGCGTCGCTGGATAGCCGGATGGAGCGAACCAGATCAAGCCCGTAATGGTCCAGATAAAGCTGGAGGTATTCCCGAATCTTCAAGCGATGCCAGAAGGGCCGGTGAAAGGTCAGATCCAGTAGCGCTTGCTTCATCCTCGGAACGAAGCGCCTGGCCTCCTCCGGCGTCATCCCGACCTCCTGCGTGTAGGTACAGCGCTCCGACAAAGGCCCCTTCTCCACCTGAATGTCGCGTATAGAGAATGCCTCGGGATTATCGAAAATGTGCGTGTCCTCGTACAGGGCAAATGGGTAGAAAATGAAGGAGTGAATGACCGCTGTGTGTTCCCGGAGAAAGGCTAAGGTCCCCTCGGCTTCCTCCCGGGTTTCTGTTGGAAAACCGGTGATCATACAGGCATGGTTCCAAATCCCGGCTGAGGCGGCATCCTCGAGCACGCGAAGTGCGTCCTCGACCGTGGTGCCTTTTTGCATGAGCTTCA
>CAYPSZ010000180.1:0-2046 GCA_964413125.1 uncultured Desulfobacterales bacterium | reverse complement strand
GGACGGCAAAAAGCGCCCCGCCCCTGAGCAGCCCGTTGGACAGCAAAGAGGACATGCTACAGGCGAAAGGTTCCCAACATTCAGAACCAAGCAGGTGATTGAGGCGCTCAGATTAGAGGCGCGAGGATCACAGCAGGGAGACAGGAAAGGCTCGCATAATCAGAGTGTTGTTGTCACCTTAAGGGCTGCCGGATCTGGAGCAGAGGGCGATGAGAGAGTATCCCAAGCGAATCAAGCGACTGATAGGGGATTGGATGAAAGAAGCGTATGAGAGAGAGTTGCATCGAGAGCTGGGCAAGCTGGAAGAGAGCATGGCTGCGTGGCGGAGGGGGGATATCAGCAGTGGAGAGATGAGTCACCGCATTCACGAATGGGAGACAGGTCCGTCGCGGGTGCTATTCAAGCAGTACAACAAAGGTCCGAAAGACATGTCCCTGGCGTATGCCATCGTCGTGGGCATACTGGACGAAGAGGAAGTGCCGGTAGAGTTGTTGGAGGCGATCAGCGGAGCGGTGGAGCTCTTCCGGTCGATGCAGGAGCAGGATGAACTACGAGGGAGAGAAGGCCGCTGGTGGGCGGAGTGACACCGAAAGTTGTAGCCCAACGAGGCCTTGCTTATGAATCCTGTACTCAATCACCATTGCCTGGAGACATGGACCGGTTGCTCGGGCCGGAGGTCGCCGAGGTGGCCATCGGGGTCCGCCATGGTTTATAAGGAACATCTGCCTCCGCATTTCCACGCCAAATACGCTGGACAATGGGCGGCCTTTTCGATAAATTTTCAGGTTCTGGAAGCAACGGTTGAGGCTGAGCATTTGACGCACGAAATCATAGCTGCCGGTGATATTCCGGAAAAAGCCGTTGGCGATGCCGCTCACATTGCGATTGCTGCTGTGAATGATATGAATTATCTTCTCACATGGAACTGCAGACATTTAGCGAACGCCCGCTTATTAGGAGGGTGTCGATGCTCTGCAATAAGCAAGGTTTCAGTATGCCTGTAATATGTACACTGGAAGAATTAATGGTAGGATAAGCAAATGCATAACGACGCTATTGTAAATGAATTAAGGGAGATTCGGGAACAATTATCGAAAAAGCATAATTTCGAAGTTGGAGCCATTTTTGACGATATCCGGAAACGGCAAGCCTCGTTGGGTTCACGGCTGGTTTGCCATCAAAAGAGAAGGGGTGCCGAAAAATCGGCTTCACCTGACCGTGGTTCCGCTACGCTACACCCCGGCAGGTGAGCCGAAGCGTTGACCAATCGCTGGCCGACGTGGACTTGACATGCTCCACAGTGTGGATTATTATAGCTATTAGTATCCACACCATGGAGGTGCACTATGAGGACAATTCAGATGACCCTTGATGACGATCTTGTCAAGGCGGTCGACCGTGTTTCTAAGCAACTTCACACAAACCGTTCGGCTTTTACGCGAAAGGCTCTTCGTGAGGCGCTATCCCGCTATAATTTTGAGCAAATGGAACGTAAGCACCGTGAAGGTTATGAGCGGCATCCAGTTACGGCTGACGAGTTTTCTGTTTGGGAGGCTGAGCAAGCTTGGGGGGATGAATGAAACACGCTGAAATACGTTGGTACAAGTTTGTAAATCCCGACAAAAAAAGACCGGTGCTCATCCTTACACGAGATTCCATACTGGAATATCTTGGTGAAATAACAGTTGCACCCATTACAAGCACAATCCGTGATATCCCGTCCGAAGTGCTTCTTTCGAATGCCGACGGCATGCCTCGGGATTGCGCTGTCAATTGCGACCATTTACAGACTGTTTCAAAGGGGAAAATAGGCTCACTGATCACATCCTTGCCCCCGGCCAAAATGGTTGATGTTGGGCGGGCAATCTGCTTTGCACTCGATATTTAAGGCAAAAGCGGCCAACCTGTCACTTGAGAGGGACCGGGAAAGCCGTGCCACTTTAGTGGCTTACCCTTGAAACCCTCTCACAAAAAAAAGAAGTTTGGACGCCAGGCAGTCAATACGGTTATGATTTTGATCCTGTATCGAGGTTGATGGCGTAGGAG
>CAYPSZ010000179.1:0-4416 GCA_964413125.1 uncultured Desulfobacterales bacterium | reverse complement strand
GGAAGATGATACTGCAAAAGCAACGCTCTTGTCAACAAACAAGACTGCTTGTTTTCTATGCTATCGCAAACTATCAGGCTTCATTTAATTCTGGGGACTAATTCTTGTAATTCTGAGGACAGTATATCTATTTCCGCCCTTTCTGGATTTGTGCCTGCGCTTGTCGGGCTTCAGGCCCGCTTCGGTCTGCGTGAACCCGGCATCCCTATCGGCCTGCACCCGCTTAATCACGACCACACTTTGAGCCCGTCAATTTTCATGAAGTGGCGGTCGTAGCTGACCAGGGTGGACCCGGTTTTCATGGCGTGGGCGGCAATCCATACGTCATTGATGGGAAGCGGGGTGCCGGCTTTTCTCAATTCGGCTTTGATTCGTCCGAAGGTTTCTGCGGTTGCAGCAGTGGCATTCAGGATCCGCACTGTGGGTTTGGCCAGAAAGCTTTGCAGGATTCCCCTGTTGAAAGCCTCTTTGTTGCCTCCCCTGAATCCAGCCTCCAATTCACCAAGGACAAAAACCGAAAGAAAAACGATCCCTGCCCGAGCCAGCGAGGTGAGGACTTTGGGGTGAAATCCATGAGCCGGTACTTACGCTGCACAAGGTCCAGGTTGGATGTGTCATTTAGGCTGAAGTGGATAACCCTTCGATTGAAGGCGACGTTGCTGTAGCGAATCCTTCTCAAGAGTCCCGCCTTTTCTCGATCCAGGAGTCGAATATCCAGTGTCTGGTTGAAATTGACCTGAATGCCTCTTTCCGCCATCTCCGCAAGGAGCTCGGAGGCGCGGGGGTGAGCGAGCAAGTTGTCGTCCAGGAGTATGAGACGGCTCCGGTCTCCCTGAAGAAGGTCGTCAAGGCTGTTAACCTGGCGGACGCCTTCCTCTTTGAGCGGCACCACACAGAACCTGCATCTAAAGGGGCACCCCCGGGTCAAAAACCCTATGGCTCGATCTCTGAGCTCGGGATAGAGGATATAGTCAGGAAGCGTGTCCTCGATGGCGCGTAATCCGGTGGGTGGAGCCGGGTTTCGGGGCAACTCGAGTCGCTGTTTCAATATATTCTCAGGAATTCGGTTTCGCGCATCCCGGCCGACACTCATCACGAACTGCATTCCGGGCATCATGCCGTCCAGTACTCGAACCCACGACGAAAAACACTCGTCCCCGCAACGCTCCTCGGGGAGGTGGAGCAGCATGAGTCCGGGTTCCTCCAGGGGCTTTCCGCTGAATGGAAAGGCGTCGGTCATGTGCCGGGCCGCATTCAGAAACCTCTCAAAGAGCCCCTGCAAACGATTCAGGCTCCACCGGGCCGGACAACGGCTCTTAAGGATGCCCCTGTAGTGCAGTCGTGCCAAAAAGGCCGCCGGATCGGTCCCGCAGAAAATCTCTCTGAACAGGGAACGAAACCTCTTTACGCGGTGGAAGGAATCGAGGAATTCGAAATCCTCGGGCCCTCGTACCACCTACATGGATGGACCATAGCTCAGGAGAAAAAACTTCCTGTTTCCGCTGCTCAGGCCGGGCAGAAACTGAACTCCCCCGCACGCCACGGCGATCATTTGGAGCAACTCGCGCGCTTCCTCCCCGGGCGGAAGCAGGGACCACCTGGCGAGGTCGCAGCGTCCCGTCTCGATTCGGAATGCGCCGTCTCCGTTGAAGAGTGCATTCTCGTAGTCCATACCCAGAAAATGCATCTCAGTCCCGAGAATCGCGGTCGGAAGCGTTATGTTGGGCCAGGACATCAGTATATGCGAATTCTGGGGACAGCATATCTATTTCTACCCAGTAAATTCCGGTGATGATAGCAAATTAAAAACAATTTACGAGAGATTTCCATACTCTTATGCAAGTACTTAACCGGAAATCACTGAGTTCTACTCTTTCTGGATTTGCGCCTGGCCTGCTGCGCCTGGCCTTGCCGAACTCCAGGCTCCATGCGAAAATGCCTTCGAAGCGCCCCACAAAGACCGACGCTGTCGGCTCTGGTTATTTACTTATTTACCAGCGTCCCCGGCAACAATTGGGCTTGACGCTGTGCCGGGAAGGGCTTAGACTGGTCTTTAACTGGTCTAATGGAGCATGACATGGAAACTGTAGGGGCCTATGAGGCCAAAACGCATCTGGCTGAGCTTCTTGAGCGCGTTCGGCGTGGGGAGCGCATCACCATTACCAAGCACGGGGTCCCTGTCGCCGTGCTTCAACCCCCGGACGGGCACTGGAAGGGCGATCCGGAGAAGGTCATTCAGGAGCTGCGTGCCTTCCGAAGTCTGCACCCTCTGAAAGGGAGCGCCATCCGCGAAATGATGGAAGAGGGGAGACGCTGAACGCCCTCAATCGCGTTTCGGCCCACGTACCCGCCATCCGGCCCCTCGAGGTCCTGAATGTCCTGGTCGTGGCCGAGCGGCGAAACCGCTTACTGCCCGGAGACAGCAGTCAATTCCTCGAACTCCTGGGCCGGCTTCCCATCCAGGTGCACCAGCAAGCCGTTGAGCGGCAGATGGGGACATTGCTTCAACAGGCAAGAGCTCACGGCCTGTCGAGCTACGACGCCTCATATCTCGATCTGGCCATGAGAAAGGGGCTGCCGCTTGCAACCGCCGACCGCGGCTTGATCCGAGCCGCCGAGACATGCCGGGTTCCGCTGTTTTCGTCAGGCCCGTGATCCTTCTCACAACCACAAAGACCGGCCTCCCCAGGGGACGGAATAACCATCATCTTGAACACGGACAGGAATTCTTGTTTTTCCTGGTTGGGAGCTTCCTGAAGAAGCTGTAGCTTAATCAAGATTGCGGAATTGCCGACGCTCTCAGCTCTGGTTATTTACTTATACCAGCGTCCCCGGTTTCCCGGTCAGGCGCTCGAGCTCGAAGGGGGAGATGGGCTGCCAGAACTCCCGACCCATCCGATTGGTTCCAAGATTCACGAGGAAGAAGTCTCCGGTCTCGGGGTACGCTTCACGAAATTTCCGCAGCCCCTTGACATCCGAGGCCCTGAGTTGCTTCTTGTATTTGATTTCCACGGGGTTGATTCCGGGACCCTTTTCCAGAACCAGGTCCACTTCCTGCCTGTTCTTTGTGCGCCAGAATTTGATGTGCTGCGGCGAAAACCCCTTCTTGATGAGCTCGCTGATCACAAACCCCTCGAACAGAAAGGGCATATCCGCACGTAGCTCCGATGCGTTGAAGTTGCTGATGAAATAGTTCCGGACCCCGCTGTCGTGGAAATAGATCTTCGGTGTCTTGACCAGCTCTTTGTTTCGATTGGTAAACCATGGTGGATGCACAGTGATGATAAAGGTCTCTTTGAGAATCTCCAGATAGTTCTTCACCGTTTTTTCATCAATGCCTCCAACCTGGGCAAGCCCGCTGTATGTCGATTCCTGGCCATGGTTGACGGCGATCTGACGGATCAACGTCTTGACGGCGGCGATCCGTTCGATCTTCAGAAAATCGACCAGATCCTTTTTCACATAAAGATCGAAAATCGAGGCCAGAACCTCCTCCTTTTCAGCAGGGTTCACCAGGGAGACCTCGGGATAACCGCCGAAGACCAGGAAAGTTTCCAGTTCCCGGAACGCTTCCGGTAATAGATCCGGCAATCGCTCGGATTGGACATTCGGCAGATTTTCCAGCTGCTGAAGCAGGTCCTCTCGGCCCATGAAGCTCAAGTACTCTGAAAAGCTCAGAGGATGGATTGGAATGATCCGTTTTCGGCCCGCCAGGCTTTCCTGGATCTGATCATGGATGGCAAGAGAGGAAGAGCCGGATGCATAGATTTTCACGTGGGGGTGGTGATCGCACATCGTCTTCAGCACCCGGCTGAGATCATCATATCGCTGGAATTCATCCAGAAACAGGACAAACCGCTCCCCCGCCTCTTCATTATAGCCGTTGAGCTTCAGTGTGTTGATAAGGTTTTCATAGGTGCTGATCTGCTCATACCGGGAATACAGGTCCAGGTCGAAGAACAGGGTACGGTGCCGCCCCCGGACCTCTTCGTAGAGCCGCCGCATCAAGGTGGTTTTTCCAACCTGGCGGGCGCCCATCAGGATGGTGATTTTCTGGTTCTCAAGCTGCCCGGCCAGCACGGGGTAGATGGTTCGATCCTTGTACATGGGGCCCCCAACTAAACTTGTCCGGAAGATCATTCCGGTTTTTTCTAAACCATTCCGGAATGCTTGTCAAGAATTCGCTGCTAATTCTGGGGACAGTATATCTATTTCCACCCTTTCTGGATTTGCGCCCGCGCTTGTCAGGCTTCAGATTCCGCACGAAAATGCCTTCGAATCGCCCCACAAAGACCGACCTCCCCAGGGAACGGCTCTGATGTCGGAAAGGCATTCAGCGCACCGTATTGGCGATGACCCTTGATATGTCTTCGTCCGACGCCGACATCACCTCGGCCACCTCGGGGGGCATCATGG
>CAYPSZ010000178.1:0-2304 GCA_964413125.1 uncultured Desulfobacterales bacterium | reverse complement strand
ATTACTCGGCTAGCTACGGGATTGCCCCGCGCCAGGGAACCCCCCGCCAATTCAGCAACATTTCTCTTTCCATGTGGTGATTCGGCCCTGCTCCGGGCCCATTTATCCAGAAAAAATGCCCTGTGCGCCCCCCCCGATCCCCTGGTTCGGTGCCCTGGAGCCATTCATGCTTCAGCGATGACACGTGGACCCCGAGTTTGCCAAGAATATTGTGGAGTGGTACCTGGAGGAGTTGAGCGAGTCCATGCGGGAAGCGACTCTCAAGGATGCAGCGGAAAACCAGAAGTTCTTCCAGGCCCAGGTGGACACCACAACGGATGTGCTCCTTAGAGAAAAGATCTATGCACTGCTCGCAAAGGAGATCGAAAAGCAGACCTTTGCAAGGGCCCAGGTCCCCTATGCCTTTGTGGTCATGGACCCTCCCATAGTGCCCGACCCGGACAAGAAAGTGAAACCCAAGCGTTCCATGATCTGCATCCTCTCCGTAATGGTGGCCGGGTTCATGTCCATATTCCTGGTATTCCTGCTGGAGTTCATAAAGAGGGCAAGGAGTGAAGACGGGAGCGAAGACAAATGAGATCTGAAAACACACTCCTGATTCCGGCCGTTCTTTGCGGTGGGGCCGGAACGCGTCTGTGGCCCCTGTCCCGTGATGCTTATCCCAAGCAGCTCCTGGCCCTGGCAGGGCCTGAAACCATGCTCCAGTCCACAATCCGGCGGATGCACGGATTCACCCGCGAAGCCGTGGACCCGGCCGGGGCGCCCATGGTGATCTGCAACCAGGAGCATCGCTTCTTGGTTGCTTCACAGATCAAGGACATGGGGGTTGAAGGCGCATCAATAATCCTCGAGCCCATGGGACGCAATACGGCGCCTGCGCTGACAGTGGCCGCGCTTGAGGCCGCAAGGAACGGTGAAGACCCTCTCCTGCTGGTGATGCCCGCGGACCATGTACTGGAGGACTTGGACGCCTTTCACAGGGCGGTTTCAACAGGCATCCGGCCCGCCCTGGAGGGCGGAATCGTAACCTTCGGAATCGTCCCCGACAGACCGGAAACAGGCTACGGGTACATACAGGCGGAAGCCGGGGGGGCGACCTCGGAAGGGGTGTTGTGCATCTCACGGTTTGTTGAAAAGCCTGACCGCGTCGCCGCCGAGGGCTATGTGGCCTCCGGGGAATACTGCTGGAACAGCGGTATGTTTCTCCTTAAAGCCTTGACCTGGCTTGACGCCGTTGAGAGGCTTCAGCCGGCCATGGCTGCCGCCTGCAGGGAGGCTCTTGAGGGTGCGGGCCGCGACCCGGATTTTATCCGCCTGGGCCGGGATGCCTTTTCCGCCTGCCCTTCCGACTCCATTGACTATGCAGTGATGGAAAACCTCGGGAGGCTTTCCGAGCCGGCGGTCCCCGGGTTGATGGTGGCCCTGGACGCCGGCTGGTCCGACTTGGGGGCCTGGGATTCGGTTTGGAAGACAGACCGCAAGGACGACCGGGGCAACGCCTCTTCAGGGGATGTCATCCTGGAAGGTACAATCAACTCCCTTGCGGTTTCCACATCCCGCCTCATATCCTGTGTGGGCATGGATGGGGTTGCCGTGGTGGAAACCCCTGACGCGGTTTTGGTGGCGCGCATGGACAGGGCCCAGGAAGTAAAGCAGGTGGTGGAGGCGCTTAAGGCCGCGGGTCGGCCTGAAGGGTCGATTCACCGGAAGGTCCACCGGCCATGGGGCTGGTACGATTCGCTGGAGATGGGGGAGGGCTTTCAGGTGAAGCGGATCGCCGTCAACCCGGGCGCAGTACTGAGCCTTCAGAAGCACCGTTATCGCGCGGAGCACTGGGTGGTTGTAAGGGGCACTGCCAGGGTCACCCGTGATGATGAGTTCATCCTGGTCAATGAAAACCAATCCGTTTTCATCCCCCTCGGCGCAGTACACCGTGTTGAAAACCCCGGAGAGACCCCACTCGAGATCATCGAGGTGCAGTTGGGGACTTACCTCGGAGAAGACGACATCATACGCCTCGAAGACAAGTACGGCCGTTAGAACTGTGTAAAATTAGTACCCTTTATATTTTTACATTTGCGAGCATTCTCCAATATGGAAACAGGGGTGCTGAATCTGTTGGAAAGATTGTACAGCCGTATCCTTCCACCTGAGAAATGTATCTTAAATGCACTGACACCGTTCATTACCACAAGGAAGTAGAGCTGATAGCCCAATCAGCCTGGATAAAGAGGCATTTGATTTAGGATGATCGACTTTTCAACCTTTTACGTGCCGAAATTGACGCAGGAGAAGCATAAATCT
>CAYPSZ010000177.1:0-7541 GCA_964413125.1 uncultured Desulfobacterales bacterium | reverse complement strand
AAACGTTTGGATTTTCTTCGACAAACACATTCTGGAACAATACGAACCGGCCCATAACTGGGAGCGCGATGAGGAAGGCGGATTCCGCAACACCGGTGTAATCAGGGGAGTGTCGCGCCCGAGATTCTTTTCATCGAGCGCTGCATCAAATGGCTCAAGCCGGGTACCGGCCGCATGGGTATCGTCCTGCCCGACGGCGTCCTCGGCAACCCGGCGGCGGAATACATCCGCTGGTGGATCATGCGCGAAACCCAGGTGCTCGCCTCCGTCGATCTGCCGGTTGAGGCCTTTATCGCCGAGGCCAACGTCAATATTCTAACCAGTCTGCTGTTCCTGCGCCGCAAGAATGACCAAGAGAAGCATCGCGAGGCCCGGGGCGGTGCTGAGGAATCCCCGGTGTTCATGGCCGTGACCGACAAAGTTGGCTTCGACCGCCGTGGCAATAGACTCTACAAGCGCACCCCGGACGGCGAAGAGATTGTTGAGCCCAAACAGCATACCGAGCGCATCCGCATCGGCGGGCGCTACGTGGAACGGACTCTGACTTGCAGTGAAAAGTTGGAGGATAACGATCTCCCGATCATCGCCCAAAAATACCGCGAATTTCTCAAGGAGCAAAACGGATGAGCGGTCCAGTGCATTACCATGAGGGAAGGTTCCCTCCACACGATCTTGATTGGGGGCGCCTCGTGCCGTTGATCGGCCCGGCTAACGGCGCCGTCGCACGCTATGACGGGATGCTGGCTGCCATTCCCAATGCCCATGTGTTACTCAGTCCCCTTACAACTCAGGAGGCAGTGCTCTCATCACGCATCGAGGGGACTCAAGCCACCATGGGCGAAGTCCTGGAATACGAGCCACAAATCTCCTTGCGGTTATCTTGTGATCCACAAATACAAGGATGGGATAGAAAGATGATAGCAGAATGGATGAGCGATCAAGACGATATCATTGAAGCCCCGCAGGATGCTGCCGATGGGGGTGTTTCCGGAATTATAAACGCAGGCCACATTACTCGCTTGTGGGTAGATGAGCGGTTTAGCAGTCTCCGGAGGACGGGGCTTTCCTCCTAGGCCAGGTCACGCTCTTCCGCCAGGAATTTTCAGAGTAACCCTGACCACAGCCCTCTTCCAGGGCGGCATCCCCCCTGCCTCCTCAACGAACGAAAAAGCGGTAGACCATGCGGTGCATCCACTTTCCGTAAGGGGGGTTGATGTACCTTGCGCTGTTGAACTTGGGACGTATCATGACGCCTTTTGCGTGGCTGAAGGTCACGAAGCCTTCCCTGCCGTGATAGGACCCCATACCGGATTCTCCGACGCCCCCGAACGGGAGATCGTCCTGGGCCACATGCATCAGCGTGTCGTTGATCAGGGCACCGCCCGAGTGGGTGTGCGTGAGGATGTAAGCGATGTTCTCTCTCCGGTGGTCGAAGAAGTAGAGGGCCAGCGGCCTGGGCCGCGCATTCACATAGGCCGCGGCATGCTCCAGTTTGTGGTAGGGGATGACCGGCAGCACGGGGCCGAAGATCTCCTCCTGCATTACCCGCATGTCGTCCGTGACATCCAGCACCACGTACAGGGGCAGCTTGCGGGTCCCTTGGAACAAATCGCGGGACGGGTTCACCTCCACCACGCGGGCGCCCTTGGTTCGAGCATCGTCGAGTAGGGCCATGAGCCGCTCATAAGCCCTGGCATCGATCATGCTGGTGTACTGAGGGTTCGAGGCCATGGTGGGGACCATGCGGGACACGCAGCCCTGAAAGGCCTCCAGGAACTCGCTCACGCGCTCCTGCGGACAGAGCACATAGTCCGGCG
This sequence comes from uncultured Desulfobacterales bacterium, assembly GCA_964413125.1. GTDB lineage: Bacteria > Desulfobacterota > DSM-4660 > Desulfatiglandales > HGW-15 > JAIPEI01. Next base: position 5,724 of record CAYPSZ010000177.1, on the reverse strand, counting down.
CCACACAGGTCTGGCCCACGTTGAACTGCTTGCCGAACGCGATGCGCTCGGCCGCATCGGGCATGGGTGCGCGAGGGCCGATGATGGCCGGGGATTTCCCCCCCAGTTCCAGGGTTACGGGGGTCAGGTGGTCCGCAGCCGCGCGCATGACCTCTCGGCCCACGGCTGTGGACCCGGTGAACATCAGGTGATCCCAGGGCTTTTCAATGAACGCCGATCCCAGGCCTTTCTCCCCCGTGAGCAAGGCCACGTGGTCCTCGTCAAGCGCCTCCCGAATCATTGCCTGGACAGCCTTTCCGGTCTCAGCGGCCCTACGGCTCGTTTTGATCATGACCCGGTTGCCGGCGGCCAGGGCCCCGGTGAGAGGTCCGATCAGCAGGTACAGGGGGTAGTTCCAGGGCACGATGACGCCCACTACGCCCTTGGGCTGGTAGTAGATCCTGGCCTTGGCCGGCTGAAACAGCATGCCCACGCGGCGTCGATCCGGCTTCATCCATCTTCGAACCCGCCGGATCGCGAAACCCAACCCCTCCAAGCTCGGCAGCAGTTCGCCCAGCAGGGTCTCATCCGTGGACCGGCCGCTGTAATCGGCATGAACGGCGTCGATGATGCGCTCCCGGTGCTGGATCAATGCCTTTTTCAGCCGCTTGAGGTGTCCGATCCGTTCATCTGGGCTCGGCCTGGGGTTTCGGACAAAGGCGTTTTTCTGGGACATGAAGATACGATCCAGCTCATGGATCTCCCGCAACGTTTGCAGGGTGTCTGTTTCAGCCTTCGGTCTTCCGCTCTCCCGCATGGGGACCCCTCCTCTTCATCCTTTGGGCCTGCTCTTGTCAAACACGTGAAAGTCAAAATTGGCGGCGGGGCCACGACGGACAGCCTATCACCCAATCGAGGAAATCGCATAGACCGAAACTTGATGGAGCCTCAAAAATCCGAGCCCTAGAGATTTGCCCCTCAAGATTCCCATGACTTAAGGGCGGCCAGCAGGCGGTCGAGGGGGTTTTTGCGAGACCTTCATTTGTTGACAGCTCGTAGCAACTACGTTTTTCCAGATTGATTACTCCACCAGCTTCATGTTGGCAAGAAACCCTACATTCGGTCTCTGCCATCGTTGGCAGAGTCAGCCCGTTTTCTGGCATAGCGACCAACCGTATGAGTAATAATTCTTAACGTAGCATGCACATTCAGTGGGGTTTCGAGTTGCCATGATGACAATGAGATCGGGTTTGATTCGAAACAAAACGCCGAAGGGGAAGGTCTTGGTAGGGCACCGTCGGACATCCCCTTCGACGAGGGTGTAGAGCTCGGGATTTAACTGAATCCGGTTGAGGGCGTCTTGGACTGCTGTGACAAAACGTTTTCCGAGGCCTTTTTGCTGCGATTCGTACCACACCGCGGCGTCAACCATCTCTGAGTCAGCTTCAGGATGGAAGCGAATGGGCTTCATGTGAGTGCCGCATATGCCTTCGCAAACACATCGGCGGCATCTCGCAACTCGACCGTGCTTTCGTCCATTTCCCGACACCGTCTGAGTAGCTCATCGCGCCACGCCTGGGATAAAGCCTCTCCAGGGCCCGCGTCCAGACTTTCAATCAGGCGCTCAGCCACAAACGCACGTGCCTGCGGGGGCAGAGTCAGCGCCTCCGCCACGATCTTTTCTGCTGTTGTGCTCATATGAAAAGAATACCTCCTCTTGTCGCTCTGGCCAATTCCAGTTTACCCCATCTCCTTGAAACCATGGGTGTCAAAATCCATCTCGGGGTTGATCGCATGTTAATCGTTAATCACAGGCTGCTGTTAACTGCTTATTGATCAGCTTGATTATAGCATGGGATTCGAGGAAAATGAACCATGTTCACGGTCTAGAGCTTTGCCTACCCACAATCCGCTAAGAGGAGGAATAGCATGAATGTCTCCGCGGCCGTAGAACGCTTCTTTAAATACCAGAGAGCCAACTGCAAAAAAGTACCGTCCGGAATTACGACTATTCCCTGCCGAAGTTTGAATCTCAATTCGGCAACCGCGAGCTGAACTCCCTGACTACCGACGAGATGTGGGGCTTCCTCGCCCGGCAGACTGATGGAACAAGCCAGGGAACCAAGACTCAACTTCGGGAAGAACATGCTCGATCCCAGCCTCCCCAATTCCTGCGATTTGAGAGGCGGCGTTGAGCTTCTCAAGGCGTACATTGGCAAGAAAGAGATCAGGCCCGATGAAAGGGTCTTTCCGATCATCAAAATGCGAGGATTCCAATGCAATTCTTGAGCGCTGACACAAGCCGATTCTACTTCCGAAGCTTCTCATCCAGCACCTCTCGAACCTTTGCGGCCAAGCCGTGAACGGTGAATGGCTTTTGAATAAACTGAACCCCTTCGTCCAGTACACCGCGATGGGCAATCACGTTGTCGGTGTAACCGGACATATAGAGCACCTTCACTGACGGGAATGTTTCAGCAGCCTTTTCGTAAATCTCCCTGCCGTTCATGCCCGGAAGGACCACATCGGTAAGGAGCAGGTTTACAGGGCGGTCATGTGTTGCCATCGCCTCCAGGGCCTCGGCGCCGTCTTTTGCAGTCAGGACCTTATATCCATTGCGCTCGAGCACGGAACCGGCCAAACGACGAACCTGGTCGCTGTCCTCCACAATCAGAATGGTTTCAGAGCCCTTCAGATTCCTTGTTGTCTCCGTGGCGGAGTTCTCTTCCGATTTGAACGTTTCAACAACGGGTAGATAGATCTTGAACGTCGATCCTTTGCCAGGCTCCGAGTACACCCATATGTTTCCGCCGTGCTGCTTGACGATGCCGTACACCGTGGCCAGGCCAAGGCCCGTTCCCTTGTCTCCCTTGGTGGAGAAAAACGGTTCGAAAATCTTCTCACGGGTCGCTTCATCCATGCCATACCCCGAATCGCTGATGGCCAGCATCATATATTCACCTGGTTTTGCACTCTGATGATGTTTCGTATACTCTTCATCCAGATATACCTTGTTGGTTTCAATGGTCAGCTTGCCGCCTTCAGGCATGGCGTCGGCAGCGTTCACCGAAAGATTCATAATCACCTGCTCGATCTGCCCGATGTCCGCCATGACCACCCCCGCATCGGATGTCAGGTCGAATTCCATCTGGATGTCTTCCCGGATCGTGCGTTGCAATAGTTTTTCCAGGCCGGCCGCCACCTTGTTCAAATTCACAGGTTTGAATTCCAGAATCTGTTTGCGGCTGAATGCCAGGAGCTGCCGAACCAGGTCACGAGCACGCAGTCCGGCGCTTATGATCTCGTCCATCGAATCCCGTCGGGCGTCTTCGGAGTCCAGGTCATCACGCAGCATCTCGCTGTAGCCTATAATGGGTGAGAGCAAATTATTCAAGTCGTGGGCCACGCCACCGGCCAGCGTTCCGATGGATTCGATTTTCCGGGCTTGGATCAACTGGGCCTGGAGTTTTTTCTGACCCTCCTCGGTCTGCTTGCGGTCGATGTAGCTTCCAATCAGTTCGGCGGCTACACGCAGCAAACGGATTTCCTCCTCCAGCCATTCACGTTTTGAAGATAGTTCATCGAATCCGGCGAATCCCCACCACTTCCCCCCGACCGTGATGGGGAGAATGAGGGTCGAAACGATTCCCTGTGATTCAAGAATGTTCCGTTCGCCTTGAGGGAAGGTATCGATGTTGCCGTCGATGTGTTCCCCTTTGTCCAGGAGCTCAACCCACCGCCCGAACCCGCTGTCAACGTAGGAAAAATCTTGAAGCAGGGGGTTGTCGATCTCCGGTGTCACACCCTGGGCCACGGCCTCATACTCGTGCCGCGTGCAAAGCCTATTTGCAGAATCAAAAAAGTTCTCAAAGATGAACACACGGCCCACCTTGGTCGCGTCAAGCAATCGATCCAGAACATGCTGGATTGCATCTTCTCCTCCCTTCAGGAGGTCCTGGGAACACAAGGCGAGAACCTCTTCGTGTCGCAGCCGGTCCGCCAATTTCTCATAAAGAGCTCTGTAACTATTATCACTGTCCCGAATTTGCTTCTCAGCCTTTTTCAGGCCGGATACGATGAGGTATATCGACCCCACAACAAGGATGTTCACAAGCACAAATGTTGTTGAGGTAATAATCCAAACAATATGATCGGGTTCAGAGGGGAGCTTGATTTCAAAACCATGTTTAAAGCCAAAACCAACTAATATAATAAAAGACATGATAAAAACAATAATTGCAGATCTACCACCAATCAAAAGGCAAGCCAACGCAGTTGAACATAAAAACCATAATCTTGCGGAACTTAGTAAGCAAATAGCATACATTGATGTAATTCCAACAGCAACAATAGCGAAACATAAAACATAACTTCTAACATAATAATTTATGTTCTTTTTAAATAGTATTACCAGTATAGTGGCATAGGCTCCAGCTAGCATTAAAAGCCCAATCCACTTTTCCTCATGAATGGAAGATATTATGGAAGGTATAAGGGTAATACCGCCAAATACAATGGAGAGGAATAGAATGAAAAAAAGCGTGTATCCTCTTGAAATCCACTCGGGTGTTTGTTTGGGGATTCTTTTTGAAACAAAATCTCGGACCGGATTTTTTATGTTCATTAATATAACTCCAATATCGTCAACATAACAGAGTATCGTAGCATACGCTATTTTAAAACAAATTGAAAAGGGATAAATGCCATGGTCTGGAAGGTTTTGGAACCGCCCAAACAAGCCGTGTGCAAAAAGGACTATTTCTCGTGTAAAATTTTCCGAAGACTATTTGTCGGCTCCTGCTGTGTCAAGGGTTTCATAACAAAAGCCCGAATTCCTATCTCCCCGACCTTTTCATTATAGCCCCCCCGGAAGGCCCCTCCCTCAATTCGTGTTTTTAATACTCAAGCTTTCAGCCTATCCTGCCGATCATTTCTCTGACACCCTTTAAGGATGAGTTGCGGTTCAATATAAACGGATCATCCCTCTTGAATGATTGGAGGCCCGGCTGTGACTGACCTTACCCTCGACGCATATCAAGCACTCCCTTTGGGTGAGATTGAGGAAAGACTCCGGGAAGAACGCAGGACGATTCTTGGTCTTGATAAGGGGTCTACCGCCCGCACAATCGCCGACAGCAAGGAGGGTTTCCTCTTCGACAGAATGAAAGGACCCTTACGGGCACCGAGGCGATGTCGAACAGTAGAAGCGGGAAACGGCTGATATGAGTTGACATACGGTATCCGGTTTGATCCCTGGACCGCCAAAGGTCCTGCGGTCATATAAAAAGGCGGGTTCGCCATAGACCCCGCCTTTTCCACTGGGTGTATCACTGAAATCTGGTGGAAACGGAAATCCCGTCCTTCTCACCAGGTTATGACATGGTCGGGGTAGTGGATAAAGCGGGACCAGGGGCAACGCGTTTCAAGGTGGGGCAGCGCGTGGCGGACCTCACTGTAATCGGTGCCTACAGCGAATATCTTTGTCTCCCGGAAAATCAGTTGACAGTCGTTCCCGAAGGGCTCGATCCCGCGGAGGCCGTGAGTCTTGTGTTGAGCTATGTGACTGCTTATCAGATGCGCACCGGAGGGCCACGGCGGCCGCGGGACAGTGTATCCTTGTGCACACGGTGCCGGCGGAGCGGTTGGTGAGGCCTGCTGCAATTGGGTCATCTTTTAGATCTGGAAATGGTTGGCACCGCCTCAAGACCCAAACATGAGCGGGTTTCCGGACTCGGCGCCACTCCG